>JAZNOD010000071.1:0-18234 GCA_045580585.1 Eubacteriales bacterium | reverse complement strand
GCATCTGCAAAATGCAGACGAGCTTGAACAGGCGTATGAATTTATTTGCCTGAAAGAGATATTTGAGTGCCGAGGCTTACCGCTATTATACCGTTTTTCCACCAATAATGACTCACCTCGGCTTATTCTTCGATTTTCCTCCGCGCGCGTGTCGCGCGAAACACTTTTGCGCGCATCTCTGCCTGCGGGAATTACGGATTACAGCCAAATGAGCGAAGAGGAGCTTATTCCCGATGTGGCGGGCGAATATTGATAAATTTGATCTAATACGGCGATTTGTCGCCTAAAAAAAGAACAAATATCTTGACATCAAATGCTTTATATAATATAATAGATATAAATAACTTTTGGAGGTATTATCATGAATTTTACTGTTGACGATGTAAAACGCAACACAAGATGGCTCGTATGTGCATTTTTGGGTATTTTCCATTTTGTCATTCTCGCCATGAACACGATTGCCGCATTTGCCAAAAGTGGCGGAAAGTCTGAATCACAGGGATTTTCGGGATATGAAACTCTCGGAGAGACATTGCTCGATTCAGAACTTGACGGTGGAGTATTTCTTTTCATCTGCCAGCTTTTTATTCTCATTGCCGCTATCGCTATGCTTATAGCTGCCGCTGTCATCATCATAAAGGAGTTTTTCGGTGTAAGCATCCCCGATTCATTCGGACCTGTAAAGCTTAAGAGTATAGGTAATATCACCTACTTTGCTTATGCGGCTCTGCATATCCTTCTTCTCATCGCCGTTATCGTTGTTTGCATCGCAAATGGCGAGACTGAAAAATTTTTAGGTCAAACCTATAAGACGGGCGTGCGTCCCGCTTTCGGTTTCTTTTTCTCGCTGATTCTTTCGATAGGCTCTTTCGTTGGACTTTATTTCCTTGAAAAGAAAGTCCCCGGCTTTACCGGTGAAGGTACGTCATCCGCCAAGATAGCATACGTTTGCGAGTCCTGCGGAACAAGCGCAAAGAAGGGCGCGGCGTTCTGCACCAAGTGCGGCGGCAAGGTGGTAACACGTGTTACACCTGCGGCTACCGCTACTCATTACTGCTCAAAGTGCGGAGCAACTGCTTCGGCAGGTGCCGGCTTCTGCGCAAAGTGCGGCGGTGCTGTTGTTGAAAACGATATTCCCAAGTGCCCCAACTGTGGTGCCATTGTCAAGGAAGGCGCTGCGTTCTGCGGTGTTTGCGGAAACAAACTTCAATAAAATCTGATGGGCTGCGCTAAAAGCGCAGTCCATTTTATATATAAAGTTATTGACCGCAAGCGCCTTTTGTGATAAAATATTCTTATAAACAAAAGAGGTGAAATAATGAGCAAAAAACAAAAAAATACACTCATAAGACTTTTTACACCCCAGGGCGAGAGCATGCGCGGTCAGCCGTGGAACGTGTATCCGCGCCCCCAGCTTCGCCGTGAGTCCTTCTTCTGCTTGAACGGTGAATGGGAGCTTTACGCTTCCGAGGACGCAAAAATGGAGAAAATCATCGTTCCATTTGCACCCGAGAGCGCGCTTTCGGGAATTGAGAGAAGCATGGGAGATTCTCCCCGTTACCGTTATGAAAAGACTTTTTCGCTTCCCGATGGATTTATAAATAAGCGTGTTATACTACATTTTGGCGCTGTGGATCAGATTGCTCGCGTAAGCCTTAACGGCGCGTTTCTCGGCGAGCATCGCGGCGGATACGAGAGCTTTTCTTTTGATATAACCGATGTGTTAAAGGACGAAAACCGACTCGTGGTAGATGTTGCGGATGAGCTTGAAAATAAGCTTTTGCCCTATGGCAAGCAGACGCTTTCCCGTGGCGGCATGTGGTATACCCCTGTCAGCGGAATATGGCAGACGGTGTGGATAGAAAGCGTTCCCGAGTCTTATATCAGCCGTCTCGACATAGATGCCGGCGCGGATTTTGTTAAAATAAGTGCGTCGGTTGCGGATGGAATCGTAACTATCGGTGATATTTCTGTGCCGCTTGTTGACGGTAAAGCAAGGATAAATATCCCCGAGCCACATCTTTGGTCGCCCGAAGATCCGTATCTGTATGATTTCACCGTGACGTCAGGAAAGGACAAGGTACGCTCTTATTTCGCACTGCGTACACTTGAAATAAAGGATGTGGGCGGTCTGCCGAGGCTCTGTCTTAACGGTAAGCCGTATTTCTTCCACGGCTTGCTTGATCAGGGCTATTATCCTGACGGAATATTGACTCCCGCCTCGCCTGATTGCTACGAGCAGGATATTCTTGCTATGAAAAATCTCGGCTTCAATATGCTTCGAAAGCATATCAAGGTAGAGCCTGAACAATTCTATTACGATTGTGACAGGCTTGGTATGGTAGTATTTCAGGACATGGTAAACAATGGCGATTACAAGTTTTTGCGCGACACCGCGCTCCCCACGGTCGGATTCAAACGCAAAAATGACAAAAGGATGCATAAGGATGCCAAGACCCGACAAGCATTCATTGAGGGAATGGAATCCACCGTACGCCAGCTTCGGAATCACCCGTCAATATGCTATTGGACCATCTTTAATGAGGGGTGGGGGCAGTTTGACGGACAGAGCGCGTACGAAATGCTCAAAAATCTTGACTCGTCGCGCTTTATCGATACGACGTCGGGCTGGTTCTTTGGCGCGGACAGCGACGTTCTCAGTCACCACGTTTATTTCAAACCGATAAAGCTCAAAAAAAGCTCAAAGCCCATCGTTGTTTCTGAATTCGGCGGCTATTCATATCGCCCCGACGGACATATCTTCAACCCCGACAACACCTACGGCTATGGCTCATACCGTGAGCAAAGCGAGTTTGAGGATGCGCTTGTGAAGCTCTATGAAAATGAGGTTATTCCCGCCGTTGCCAAAGGACTTTGCGCCGCTGTCTATACTCAAGTGTCGGACGTAGAGGACGAGACCAACGGACTTCTCTCCTACGACCGCAAGGTTACAAAGGTAGGCGCTAAGAGAATGCTTAAAATTTCAGCCGCGCTTTATGGGGAGATAGAAAAGATAAACTAAAAGGTTCTAACTATGGAATTAGTTTTTATTACAGCCATCGGCGTTGGCGGAGCAACCGTCATTGGCGCGATAATAGGCTTTATATTCAAAAAAATATCTCATAAATTCAGTGATATCGTACTTTCGTTTGCCGCGGGTGTTATGCTTGCCGCCGCGGTGCTTGGACTCATCCTGCCGTCGCTCGAGCACGGCGGGAAATACGGCATAATAATAACGGTCGTTGGTATTTTTGCGGGTGCACTCGGTCTGAATCTTATGGATAAGCTCGTACCGCATCTTCACCGCCTTGTCGGTACTGATATCGAGCCGCACAGAAGCACAGAGAGTCTTGACAAGGTGCTTTTGTTTGTTGCGGCGATAGCGATACACAATCTGCCAGAGGGGATTGCCGCAGGCGTTGGCTTTGGCGGCGGTAATACGGCGGATGCGCTTATTATCGCGGGAGGAATAGCCTTGCAAAATATCCCGGAGGGTATGGTCATCATAGCACCTATGCTCGCGGCGGGAGTTAAGCCGCGCCGCACCTTTATTTGCGCACTTGCTACGGGACTTATTGAGGTTGCGGGAACATTGCTTGGATATTTTGCTGTAAGCATTTCGGCAGTGATATTGCCCTTCGCTCTTGCCTTTGCGGGCGGCACGATGCTTTATGTGATAAGCGACGAGATGATACCCGAAACACATTCACACGGTCACGAATCGGGCGCAACGTATGCCCTTCTCGTTGGTTTTTGCGTGATGCTCATCTCCGATGTGCTTTTGGGATAAAATTAAAAAAAATTATTGCATTAAGCAAAAAATATGATATAATATTTATAAAAAGAAGTCAAAACAGGAGAATTCCTATGATAAGAATTGGTATTTACGGTTATGGAAACCTTGGCAGAGGTGTTGAATGCGCCATCCGCCAGAATCCCGATATGTCCCTTGTTGCGGTGTTCACACGCCGCGACCCGTCGTCTCTCAAGATATCAACACCCGATGCAAAGGTGGTTTCTGCCGCAGACGTCGAAAGCTACGTTGGCAAGATAGACGTTATGATAATCTGCGGCGGCAGTGCAACCGATCTGCCCGTGCAGACACCTCGCCTCGCCGAGCTTTTCCCCGTTGTCGACAGCTTCGACACACACGCCAATATCCCCGCCCATTTTGCCGCAGTTGATGCCGCGGCTAAAAAGGGCGCAAATACCGCAATGATTTCCGTTGGCTGGGATCCCGGTATGTTCTCTGTAAACCGTCTTTACGCCTCGGCGGTTCTGCCTGACGGCAAGGATTATACCTTCTGGGGTAAGGGCGTAAGCCAAGGTCACTCCGATGCTATAAGGCGAATTGATGGCGTGCTTGACGCAAAGCAGTACACCGTTCCCGTAGCAGAGGCTCTTGACTCGGTCAGAAGGGGAGAGAACCCCGAGCTTACTACAAGACAGAAGCATACGCGTGAATGCTTTGTAGTCGCAGCTGAAGGCGCGGATAAGGCAAGAATTGAGCGAGAGATCAAGGAAATGCCCAATTATTTTGCGGATTATGATACCACGGTGACCTTCATAAGCGCAGAGGAGCTTGCGCGCGACCACAGCGGTATTCCTCATGGCGGCTTTGTTATCAGAAGCGGCAGAACAGGCGCTGAGCTTGAGCATAAGCATATTATAGAATACAGCCTGAAGCTTGATTCCAATCCCGAATTCACATCGTCCGTTATCGTTGCTTACGCTCGCGCGGTGCATAGACTGCAAACAGAGGGAAGTGTCGGATGCAAGACAGTCTTCGATATCCCCCCCGCATACATCAGTCCTCTGACGGGCGAAGAGCTTCGCAAGACTATGCTTTAATAAAAATTATTTTAACGCCCCTTTTTGGGGCGTTTTTTCTTGCATTTTTTAATATGTGTGCTATAATAGGTAAGGATAAATTTTGAAAGGCGAAATAGCATGATATTCGGTAAGCACATTAACAAATACTATCTGCGATACGGCTATCTTTTGTTGCTTGGTTTGGCGGCTCTTATATCGGTCGATTATTTCCAGCTTGAGATACCCGAGCTTTACAATTACGTTGTAAACGGACTTACGTACGGACAAGGGGAGATAGGCGGTCAGTCTATCCCATTCGATATGGCATTCCTGCTTGACAGGGTATGTCTGCCGATGCTCTTTATTATTGCCATGATGCTCACGGGCAGATTCTTGTGGAGGATATGCTTCTTTGGTGCCGCTATAAGGCTTGAGACAGACCTTCGCAACAGAATGTTTGATCATTCAAAGGAGCTGTCACATCAGTATTATCAGGTCAATAAGGTTGGCAATCTTATGTCGCTTTACACCAACGACCTTGACACGGTTCAGGAATGCTTCGGTTGGGGCGTTATGATGTTTTGCGATGCGCTTTTCCTCGGTGTTCTGGCGATATCTAAAATGTGGCGTCTTAACGCAGTGATGACACTCCTATCCTGCTTGCCGCTTGTATGCCTGCTTGCGGTCTCTGCGATAATAGGCAGAACGCTTATGAAAAAATGGGATAAACGGCAGGAGGCGTATTCACGCCTTTCGGACTTTTCACAGGAGAGCTTTTCGGGAATTGCCGTCGTAAAAGCATTCGTCAAGGAAGCCAAGGAGCTTATAGCCTTTAAGAAGCTGAACGAGGAAAACGAAAAGGTCAACATAGATTACACGAGAACAAGCGTGCTTTTGCGCATATTCGTTACTCTGTTCGTTGAGTCTGTTGTTTGTGTTATCCTCGGTTTTGGCGGATATCTTGTTTACTGCGGTGAGCTTGACGCGGGTCAGCTTGTTGAATTTATCGGCTATTTTACATCGGTCATATGGCCCGTTATGGCTGTTTCCGAGCTTATTGATATGACTTCCCGAGGAACAGCCTCGCTGCGTAGGATCGGAGAGCTTCTCGATGCGCCGGTTGACGTGAAGGATGACGATAGAGTAAGAGAGATCCCAGCGATAAAGGGAAACGTAGAGTTCAAAAATCTTACGTTCGCGTTCCCCGATGGCGAAAGAGCCGCCCTTACGGATGTTTCTTTCAAGATAGCGGCAGGAGAGAGCATAGGAATCGTGGGCAAAACAGGCTCGGGAAAGACCGCCATTGTGGATCTTTTGCTGCGCATATACAATATTTCGGACGGAATGCTATACGTTGACGGAGTAGATGTGAACGACATACCGATAAAACAGCTTCGTTCCGCTATCGCCTACGTTCCGCAGGACAATTTCCTTTTTAGCGACACTATAAAAAATAATATCGGATTTTTCACCGATGATGCCACCATCGACGAGGTGCGCCGCGTGGCGGAGCTTGCCGACGTTGATGAAAATATAATCGAGTTCTCAAAGGGATACGAAACGGTGCTTGGGGAGCGAGGTGTTACCGTTTCAGGCGGACAGAAACATCGCATATCAATAGCCCGCGCTCTGCTCAAGGATGCTCCCATTCTCATTCTTGACGATTCTGTGTCTGCGGTCGATACCAAGACAGAGCAGAAAATACTGCAAAATCTCGCAACCGAACGAGGCGGTAAAACGACCATTATTATTGCCCACAGAATAACAACCGTCGAAGGACTTGATAAGATAGTATACGTTGACGACGGCAAAGTAAGTGCTGTCGGAACTCACGCCGAGCTTTGTGAGACCTGCCCCGACTACCTTCGTATGGTAGAGCTCCAAAGGCTTGAGGAGGAGGGAGGCGAGGCAAATGTATGAGTATTTTCCCATTATAGCCGTTGGCGGATTCATAAGTCTTGCCGCTATTGCATTCATCCTCGCCTATGCTCTTATGAAAAACAAACGCACAGCCATTGGCTTTGACAGACACATGACCGACGGAGAGATAGTGCGCCGTCTCGCAGGCTTTGCCAAGCCGCATATCAAGGCGTTTGCGGCAGTTCTTTTCATAATGGCGCTGACGATAGCATACGATATAATTTCTCCCATTATCGTCGGTAAGATAACGCAGATGGTCGCAGATGATTTTGAGCTTGCCAGACTGTGGAAATTCGTAGTTGTTTATGTTGGCATACTCCTCATCTCCGTTTCCTGCACCTATTTCCAGTCTATAATTCTGCAAAGAATCGGGCAGAAGATACTTTCGGCGTTGCGCCTGCGGGTATTCACTCACATCGAAAGTCTCTCCCACGAACAGCTAAACCACATTCCCGTGGGTAAGCTTGTTACGAGAGTGACTAACGATACAAACTCAATTTCTATGATGTTTACGCATATTCTCGTAAACCTCATAAAAAACTGCTTTGTCATTATCGGTATTTTTACGGCGATGCTCACCATCAATATCGAGCTTACGCTGATGGTGCTTTGCTTTGTACCGTTTGTAATACTGTTTACGGTGGTATTCAGAAAATTCTCGCGTAAGGCGTACCGCGAGGTCAAGGACGCAACGACTGATATAAATACCTATCTTTCAGAAAATCATTCGGATATGAAGATCACGCAGATATTCAACCGAGAGGAAAAAAAGATGGCAGATTTTAAAGTTAAGACCAAGTCGCTCGGCAAAGCAAAAATGAAGGAGATATTCGTTTTCGGTGTTTTCCGTCCGATGGTGTACGTTCTTTATATGTCATCGGTGCTGTGCCTGTTTTATCTTGGCGGCAAGGGATATATAGATAATACCTCGTTCCTCGGGCAAACGATAACTGCCGGAACGCTCGTTACCTTCTATATGTATATTTCAAAGTTTTTCAACCCTATACAAAATCTTGCCGAGCAGTTTAATTCCTTGCAGTCGGCATTTGCCTCGGCTGAAAAGATATTCTCCATCCTTGATATGACTCCGACAATGCAGGACGAGCCCGATGCAATAGAGCTTGATACCGTACGCGGCGATATAGAGTTTAAAAACGTATGGTTTGCGTATAACGAGGGCGAGTGGGTATTGCGCGACGTTTCGTTCAAGGTCAAGGCGGGACAGACGGTGGCATTCGTCGGCTCGACGGGCTCGGGCAAAACGACGATACTTTCCCTTATCTGCCGAAATTACGAGATACAAAAGGGCGAGATCTTGATCGACGGAATAAATATCAAGAAAATAAAGATATCTTCGCTTCGCCGTCATTTCGGTCAAATGCTTCAAGATGTTTTTCTGTTTTCGGGAACTATCAGGAGCAATATAGTGCTTCATAACGATAATATCAGCGACGAGGAAATAATGGCGGCTTGCCGTTATGTCAACGCCGACACCTTTATTTCAAAGCTTGATGGCGGTCTTGACGAAAAGGTTCGCGAGAGGGGCAACAACTTCTCCGCAGGACAGCGTCAGCTTCTCTCGTTTGCAAGAACGATAATACACAAGCCGTCCGTTATGATACTTGATGAGGCTACCGCCAATATCGACACCGAAACGGAGCTTCTGATTCAGGATTCTCTTACGAGAATGATGAAGATAGGAACGATGCTCGTGGTGGCGCACCGCCTTTCCACCATTCAGCACGCCGATAATATCATTCTTTTGTCTCACGGACAGATAAAGGAGCAGGGAACGCATAATGAGCTTCTTGCTCTGCGCGGAAGATACCATAAGCTGTATATGCTTCAATATCACGCAGAAAAAAGTGAGCCAAATGCGTAGAGCAATGCTCTAAATGACAGTTTTGATGATCCATTGCCTAACGGCAGGATAAAATTTCCTGTTGCTAAAAAACTTTAAAAAGCAAAAACCGCAGATTGATTTTCTGCGGTTTTTGTGCTACAATGGACGTATGAGCAAAGTCTTAAACTAAGCCTAAACGTGATTAAAAGGAGAACCATTATGAGAATAGCGGTAATATGCTTTTTTATTCTTGGTGCTGTTTTACTATTGATATCAGGATTATATTTTTGTGTCTATTTGATATTTGAAAAATTACCGCATAAAAGAGGCAGGACACTTGGCAAACTGTGCGGTAGTAAGTACAAAAAAGATGTCGCGCTTTGGACCGGTTTTGGAAAATATGATGGTCCTCCAAGAGTTGCTTTTACCATAAAACATTTAACAAAATCGAAGTACTTATATAGCGTAAATAACAAGTTCTATTTTTGTGTTTTTGATTTTTGGAGAAAACCACACAAAATACCAAATAATTCTTGGGTGATCTATCTCAAAGCATTCCCACGCATTTCATATTTAGACAATGATGAGAATTGCATCGGGGCTGTTGACTTTTTGGCTAAAGCAAGTATCTTTTTGGGAATAGCAATATGTACGTTTGGCTTTGGAGTTGTATTTTTATCAAAAGTATAATACGGCATATCTTTTTGGAGATATGCCGTATTGGAGGAAACCCCTATTGCATTTGGTTCATTTTTGTTCAATTATACATTTTGCATCTTCATCATCACGAATGACAGCCGCGGACGGCACTTTTATTCTTCCCGACGTGGGATTTTTAATGCTTATTACGGGAGTCGTGATGGTAGCATCGACATCCGATTTCTCAAAGGCGAGGTCGGCAGAGTGCATCTCACAGTTGATAAGGCGCAATCCGCGGCAGTAGCAAAGCGGCTGTGTTCCCGAAAGAACGCAGTTTTCAAACGTAACGTTCTCGCAATACCAACCGAGGTATTCGCCCGATACTCTTGAATTACGCACGACTACGTTTTTTGCGTGCCAGAATGCATCCTTCGTGTCAAAATCACAGTTTTCAAACACGCAACCGTTTATGTACTGAAAAGAGTATTTACCGTTAAGGTGCACGTTTGAAAAGTTAAGGTGTGAGGAGTGGAGCATGAAATATGCGCCCTCTGCTCGGCAATCGCTCATTTTAATATCGTTGCAAAACCAACCGAATTCGACAGAGTTTATCTCGCAATTATGTATTTTGATATCTCCGCATTCGCGCAGTGCTTTTGGAGCAGTCAGATGGCTGTCGGATATCTCACCGCGGAGTGAGTACCACAGCGGTGCGCGGCAAAGCTCGGTGAAATGCGAGTTTTTTACGTTGAATTTGTCAACGTGCCAAAGAGGGTATCTTAAATTGAAAAAGCAGTTGTTGACGTTAACAACACGACTTTCCTTTAGCGCGCTTTCGCCGTCCGCTTCACCGTCAAAACGGCAATCTTCAAGCTGAACGTCAACGCTTGCGTAAAGCGCGCGCTCCTCGTCAAAAGATTTGTTCGTGATTTTTGTCATTGTAATTACCTGCGTACGATTTTTCTCTATTTTACCACAAAAATATTATTTTGTAAACCCCTTGACTTAACTTGCGTAAGCATAAAAATTGTGATATAATAATCCCGAAGTAAAAAATTGAGGTAGAACAATGAAATTTATATCTTGGAACGTTAACGGCTTCAGGTCTTGTCTTGGTAAAGGCTTTGCTGATTTTTTTGCCGAGCAGGATGCGGACTTTTTTTGCGTGCAGGAAACGAAAATGCAAGAGGGGCAGGCGGAGTTTGCCCCCGCGGGATATTATCAGTATTGGAACAGCGCGGAGAAGAAGGGGTATTCGGGAACTGCGATATTCACAAAACACGAGCCGCTTTCCGTAAGATACGGCATCGGTATTCCTGAGCATGATAATGAGGGCAGAGCGATAACGCTTGAATATGAAAATTTCTATCTGCTGTGTGTTTATACGCCGAACTCACAACGCGAGCTGACACGCCTTGCGTATAGAATGTCGTGGGAGGACGCCCTGCGTGAATATATGCTTCGCCTTGACGATAAAAAGCCCGTCATCTATTGCGGAGACTTGAACGTAGCTCATAACGATATAGACCTTAAAAATCCCAAGACCAATCATTTCAGCGCAGGATTTACCGACGAGGAACGCACGAAATTCGGCGAGCTCCTCTCGGTTGGATTTACGGATACATTCCGCTATATGTATCCGAGCCGCGTTACTTATTCGTGGTGGAGCTATATGTACAGCGCGCGAGCAAAGAACGTTGGGTGGCGTATAGATTATTTCGTGATATCCGACAGGCTCCGCGGGGGACTTTCCGACAGCATGATCTTCACCGACGTAATGGGAAGCGACCATTGTCCCGTTGGCATCGAGCTTAATGCGTCCGATCTTTCATTTCGAACGGCGACAGAAGCCGACGTGCCCGTCGTAGCCGCTCTGTACGATGCCGTAAAGGGTGGCGAGGGATGTGTGTGGGATGAGAATTATCCATGCCTTGAGGAAGCGCAGAGCGATTGCTCGTTGGGCAATCTCTACGTTCTTGAAAAGGGTGGAGCTGTTATCGGCGCTATATCCGTCGAAGCAAACGTTGCGGAGGTTGACGCTCTCGGTTATTTCAAGGTTACCGATAACACGCGTGAGTTTGCGAGAGTTGCCATTTCTCCCGACCACCGCGGACACGGCTATGCCGCAGTAATGGTGCGTGAGCTTGTGGACGTTTTCAAAAAGGATGGTTGCCGTGCCGTTCACATTCTTGCCGCAAGCATCAACGCGGCGGCACAAAAAACCTACGAGCGCATAGGCTTTGTTAGCCGCGGTGAGTGTGATATGTACGGCTCACACTACATCGCCTACGAGCTTATGCTTTAACAAAATACCCCCGCCGGCGAAAGCTGGCGGGGTGTTTTGTTTAATATCCCTTAACGTTAAGCGCAAGGTGAAGAACGTCGGATGAGGTAAACGATCCGTCGCCGTTTGTGTCAGCGGCGGCTGCGTAAGCTCCTTCGAGAGGATTGTTGGATATGAGCGCGGAAGTGAGCGTCAGCACGTCATCGCCCGCAATATCTCCGTCGCCGTTTACGTCGCCTGTTACAACGACCTCAACAGTTTCGGAAACTCCGTTGATCGTAGATGTAACGGTGCTTCCCGTGCCAATCTTCCCGTCAGTTACTACGTTTCCGTTTGCATCCTTAATAACAATGTCGTCGTTTGCCAAGAGCGCAAGAATATTATCAGAGCTTACAGCTCCGGACGAGAACGTTAGAGTTCCTGCGTTGTTATCGAGTGATACGTTATCGGCGTTTGAACCGTCAGCAAAGTCAAAATGATCGAATTCTGGCTCGGTGACCTCCGGTTCTGCGGTCTCGGGAGCGGAAGTCTCGGGAGCAGAAGTCTCGGGAGCGGAAGTCTCGGGTGCAGAAGTCTCGGGGGCTTCAGTCTCGGGAGCGGAAGTCTCGGGAGCTTCAGTCTCGGGAGCAGAAGTCTCGGGAGCAGAAGTCTCGGGAGCAGAAGTCTCGGGAGCAGAAGTCTCGGGAGCGGAAGTCTCGGGAGCAGAAGTCTCGGGAGCGGAAGTCTCGGGAGCGGAAGTCTCGGGAGCAGAAGTCTCGGGAGCGGAAGTCTCGGGGGCCGTAGTCTCGGGAGCCGTAGTCTCGGATTCTGTTACCTCAGCTTCGGTGGTCTCGGACTCGGTATCTTCCGCTTTAGCTTCGTAGTTCGGGTCCATGGATACAAGCCAGGAGTAGCACAGCTCGGGGAAGTGCGCAGATGCGATGCACTCAAGATTCATTACAGCGGTGGAGAAATAGTTGGGGTGGCTTACTACAAGGTCGAGCATAAGAGTTGCGAGAGCTTTGCCCGCCGCATCGATCACCGCCTCATCATAGTCGGTGATACCCGCTTCATTAAGCGCATTTTTGAGCCACTCGGAGACCATCAGGAAGGCATCTTCCTTGTCTGCCCAAGGATTTATGGCATTTCCAATATATTTTCCGACGAGCGCGCCCCAATTTGCTTGCGCCTGCGCGGAGAACGAATCAATGATGATCATCGTCTGTTCTTCCGTGCCGCCGAAAACAACGGAGCATATCTCGCGAACCTCGGTCTGGTATGTATCAACGTAAACGTCGCGTGTTTTTATAAACTCGGTTGCGAGAATTTCCACATAGGTGGAAAGGTAATAGCTTTGGGAATAGTCGTTTTCATTATCGTCAACAATGTAATTGTTGGAAAAGATGCCAAGAACGTTCAGCTTTTTCATTTGGAAATTATCAACTATGTAATCCGTGGTGCTCGGCATAGCCTCATATACGGCAAGCATCTTTGCTTTTAGCTCCTCGTAATTTTCAGAGTTTTCTGCGGAAGGCAAGAAGATGTCGATTCCGTATCGGCAAAATCCAAGACCCGAAGGAGCTACGAATGGAACGAGGTCGTTGGGGTTGATAATGCTAAAGATATTATTGTAAACCGTTTTGCCCTCTACATCCGCAATCAGTGCACCTGCGGGAGTTTCAAAACAGTATGTATAAACGTCGTCAAGATCGTAGGAGATGTTTTCGCTGATGAGCATTCCGTCATCGATCGCGCCGCCAAGAAGATTTGCGGTAGCAGCCGCGCGGCTGTAGCCCGTTATCCAAAGCTTGACGTTGCCCGTGATGTTCTGCTCGTCAACGTAGGACTTAAGATGCTCTGCAACCATATCTCTCGCCTGAGCAAAGCCCTGATGCTGCCCCTCGGCACCGATAGTGAAGTTGCTTGCCCACTCCTGCTCATATCCGCCGCCGCGAACAGCCACAATGATGAGGGTATATTCACCCGTGGATAATGTGATGGGCATGTTACCCGAGATAACGCCGATAGAGTCCTCGGTGGGCTTTACGGTGAACCAATCATTCGTGTCGATATTTTCCTCGGGGACACCTATGTTCATAAGCAGCTCTTTGGCACTTGAACTTTTATTTGAATAATCCTCTTGACTGCCGGTTGCGTTTCCGAAGGCAGACATAGCAAGACTCAACGACATCGTTGCAAGGCATGGATTATACTCATACGAGCTGCCCGCAAAATAATCGTGAGTGTAGTAGCATGTGGCAGTATAATCCTCACCTGAATTATACGAAAACGTGAACTCCTGCAGGGGATTTGACGAATCTGCAGCAACAGATACGAAGGGGATGCTGCAAAGGACGATAAACAGTGCAAGTGCTAAAGACAAAGCTTTTTTCATTTTTATATCTCCATAAAAATTTATTTGGATATACTTGACAAATATATAATAATTATATAACATTTATAGTTTAAAAGCAATAGTTTTTGAAAAATATAGCTTATTTTTAAAAAAAGACTTTTTTAAGTCGACGAAGTGTGATATAATAATTAAGTATTATTTTAGTTTGGAGGGAGAAGAATGAAAAAAACTTATCGTTTTATATCTTTGTTCATAGCAAGTGCGTTGCTCTTTGCTATCGTTCTGCTTCCCTCAAACGCTGTTAGCGAGGAATATGCGGGCAGTGTTTATCAGTGCAGCCTTGATTCCGATAGCGGAATGCTTACTGTAAGCGGAACGGTGGACCACAAAGTGGCAACAAGGTACAAGGATGCTACTCTCTCCCTTTACCGCATACAGCCGTGGGAAAACACTACCGGCGGAATAAGAGACGGTGCACTTATAGTCAAGATTGTAATGTCAATGCGCTTTGAGTTTAGGGTGAGTTGCGAATCTATTGCTGACAGACTTTCCATGTACGCTGTTGCTTTAGAGCAAGGCGATGAAATTTTGCTTGTAGCGCCGCCGAGATACATAGATTGTAATGGCACTTCTGCTGTTTCGGGCAGATTTAAGGGGGTAAATACGAAGGATCACGTAAGCGCGGTCAACGCGGATGCATCGAGCGCTTTCGTTGACGTTGAGCTTGATAAATTAAAAAGCAATACTCGTAACGGATATTTTTATACGATCGATGGAGAAATGTTTTACTTCGATCGTGCGTATATCGATAATCTTGACAAAGCGGTGCGTTCATATGGCGCGACAGGAGCGAACGTTTATCTCAGATTGCTTATACCGAGTGACGGTGAGCTTCCGATTTTTACGGAAGGGAAAAGCGGTACGGCGCCTTACAACAGCATCTGGGTCAATAACGAAAGTGCCCTCATATCGCTTTATGCTCATATTCATTTCATTTGCTCAAGATATAGCGGTGAGGCGGACGGAAGTATAGAGGGCTTTATAATAGGCAGAGGACTTAATGAGCCCGCAAGGTATAATTTCAGCACCGATGTGGGTGACGGATATTACAGAATGATATCATCCGTTGTTTCTATTATAGGCGCCGCCGCGTCTGATGCCTTGAATGGAAAACCGCTTGCGCTGATACTTCCCGTGACCGACAAAATGAATGCGGACGGAGAGCCAAACTTTCAGAGCTTCGTGTTAAAGGTGGGCGATTATCTTTCAAAGCGAACCACTCTGCGTGTCGTTATTATGGCGGAGACCACTCATAATCCTTACGGACTTTATGATGATTATTTTTATGTAGAGGATACGGGCGAGGTAGATGGCGATTTTACTACTGTTTCTCCCGATATAACGCTCGCGCCCGAGTCAACGCTCACGCCCGAGTCAACGCTCGCGCCCGAGTCAACACTCACGCCCGAAACAACGCCTGTGCCGACGGAGACCGAGGAACGACCGCTTCCCGTGCCTACTCCCGCGGACGCGCCGTATTTTTGTGCTGATAATATCTCCATATTTATGGACGCACTTGATCGCATAACCGCAAAGAGCGATGCTGTTTGTAAAGAGTATTTCTGGTGCTGGTATCCCGATGAAAACACAATGGATACAGCTCTCGGCGTTGGATATTCTTACAGCTATATGAGCCTTGCGGCTGCGGGTGCTTCTGTTTTTGCCGTGTCGTTTGAGGATGTTGGCGGATACGGAATTTCAAGCATTTCTCACCTGTTTAAGTATATAGATACCAAGGCTTCGGCCAAGGAAACCTCGTATACACTTGCTGTTTTTGGCGCGGGTAGCTGGTCGGATATCATCTTCGGAGCGAAAGAGTCTACGGGGGTATACCGCAACGTTTTGGAGCTTCCCGTGTCGAAAGGGGCAACAAACAGCAAAGGAAGTGTTAATATATGGGATTTTACTGCCCAAAGCAGTAACGAGGGGTGGTACGGCGGCTTCAACTGCTCGTCCCTCAAAAACGTAACGGGAGGAGCCGGCAAATATTTGAAAGCCAGCCTACTATCTGCCGGAGCAGGCGAATATGCCGACATTGGATATGTAGGTGCTAACTCAAGTCTCGCCCTTTACAGCGACAGCGTTTCGTTTGATATTGAATGTCCGGGAGATCAAAATGAAATATTTGAAATATTGATAAAGCTATATGGCGGTCAAACGAGTGTCGAAGCAAAAGCGACCGTCAGGGGCGGAGAGCGCGCTTTGCTGACGATAGACACGTCAGGTGTTTCTACTGATACCAAGGTTGATTCCATCCGCTTGTGCGCGAAGCGCGTAACGGGAGAAGGAGACTATGAGCTTCATCTTTATAAGGTGTCGATAAATAGCATGGAGTACACTTCGAACGAGCTGTCGGCTGTGCTTGATGATGCGAGAAATGATCTTCGCGACAATTCGGGAGATACTATTGCTACGAGTAGAGCAATGACTGCAATCGTTGTGGTTTCGGTCGCAAGCATATCAACGATAGCTCTGGTTATGGCATCTGATAAAAAAAGGAAAAATAACACTTCGGAAAAGAAGGGAAATTGATATGAAGGACATTGAAAGAAATCTTACCATGCTTTGTGATTTTTATGAGCTGACTATGGCAAACGGATATTTCAAGTGTGGACTCAAGGATACCTACACGTACTTTGACGTGTTTTTTCGCAGTAATCCCGACGGCGGCGGATACGCTGTCGCTGCAGGACTTGAGCAGATCATATCCTATATAAATAACCTTCATTTTACCGAGAAAGATATAGAGTTTTTACGTTCAAAAAAGCTTTTTGATGAGGAGTTTCTTGAGTACCTTGCAGATTTTCGCTTTGACGGAGACATCTGGGCTGTTCCCGAAGGAACGGTGATTTTCCCCGGTGAACCGCTTATAATTGTGAGGGCAAAAGCCCCACAGGCTCAATTTATCGAGACGTACGTTCTGCTCCAATTCAATCATCAGTCCTGTATTGCCACAAAGACCACAAGGATAGTTCGTGCCGCAGAGGGCAGAGCCGTCAGCGAGTTTGGTTCAAGACGCGCGCAAGGCGCGGACGGTGCGATCCTCGGTGCGCGAGCCGCATATATCGGCGGATGCGCAGGTACAGCCTGCACCATAACCGATGAATATTACGGCGTTCCCTCAACGGGCACTATGGCGCATTCATGGGTGCAGATGTTTCCCGATGAATATACTGCGTTCAAGACGTATTGTGAGATATATCCAAACAATGCCACCTTGCTTGTGGACACCTATAACACCCTTGAATCGGGCATTCCTAACGCTATTCGCGTGTTTAAGGAGATACTTGAACCTCTGGGAATTAAAAAATGCGGTGTTCGCATCGATTCGGGCGATATCACCTATATAACCAAGAAGGCAAGAAAGATGCTTGATGATGCCGGATTGGATTATTGTAAAATAATAGTTTCCAATTCTCTTGATGAGAAGATAATACGGGATATAATTCGCCAAGGAGCCAAGGTTGACGCATTTGGCGTTGGAGAAAGATTGATAACGTCGAAGTCATCTCCTGTTTTTGGCGGCGTATATAAGCTTTGCGCAATCGAGGATGACGCGGGCAATATTCTTCCCAAAATAAAGATCAGCGAGAATACCGCAAAGATCACGACTCCGCATTTCAAAAAGGTATATAGACTTTATAACCGCGAGAACGGCAAGGCGGAGGCGGACCTCATATGCTTGCACGACGAGGTCGTAGATGATACTAAGCCTATCGAGATCTTCGACCCGATCCACACTTGGAAGCGAAAGGTGCTTGAGAACGTAAAAGCGGTTCCGCTTCTTGAGCCGATATTTGTCGGCGGCAAGCAGGTCTATACCGTGCCCGACATCAAGGACTCGCGCGCGCGTTGCGAAGAACAGCTTGCTTCAATGTGGGACGAGGTACTTCGTTGGGAAAATCCCCATAACTACTACGTGGACCTTTCCGAGGAGCTTTGGGGCATCAAAAATTCCATGCTCAGAACTTTGAGAAAAAAAGGCTAAAAATACCAAACGCTCCCGACAGATTTTTATCTGTCGGGAGCGTTTTGCGTTTTTGAATTTATTTCTTAAGCTCAAGTGTGCGCTTGTATGCGGCGGTTACGGCACTCATGGCGGCGGCACGGAAACCGTGCTCTTCAAGCGCGTGTACACCAGCGATGGTAGTTCCTCCGGGACTGCACACAGCATCCTTGAGGCTGGCGGGATTGCCGTTCTCGCGCACCATCTTTGCCGCGCCGAGAATCATTTGCGCGGCATATTTCGTTGCCTGCTCGCGCGTGAGTCCGCACTCAACGCCTGCATCGGCAAGTGCCTCGGCAAAAATATACGCAAAGGCAGGTCCGCAACCCGAAACA
>JAZNOD010000070.1:0-1596 GCA_045580585.1 Eubacteriales bacterium | reverse complement strand
GATATAGAGTGCAACGTCACCAATACCAATCGCACCGTTTATCGCTTTGTATATTACATAAGCAATAAATACGATCTCTCCGCTCCTTCGGAAAAGCTCTATGCCGAGTGAGCCGTGGAGCACCTTCTTGTCAAGTGCTTTGTTGGCTTTGATATAGTCCTTCTTTTCCTCATCGTAACGCGCCTTGATAGCATCGGTCAAATCGTACATTCTCACGTCTTTTGCGGGCCAAGCATCGGTGAGCATCCAACGGTAGTAATGAAATTTGCGAACATCGGGGGCTGTTTTTTCACGCAGTTCTTCCGACTTACGTGCATAATATTCGTTAAAAATAATGCTCGGTATCGTAAAAGCCAAGAACATCAGCGAGAAGCCAAGTGAGAATACTGCGAGTGTCGTAAATGCAACAACGAAGGTGTACAGGAAAGATATAATATCGGTAAGACGAAATATCAAATACACGGATGTAAATTCCATATACCTTACTTCGTCGATCTGATCCTTCCCCTTGGAGGAATCAAGAACATCCATAGGCAACTCAGAAAGCTTTTCTACTAATCGACATTGGTACAAGTGCCGTGCCTTTTGGTCAATGGTGCTTTTCGTGAGATCTTTTGCCGAGGTGATCCCTTGGTTCACAACCAAGGAAAGTCCATATATGATAACCACCGCAAGCACCTTTTCTATTTCGGGTGTTGCCACGGTCAATGCATCCAAAACGTATTTCAGCAAAACTGCAGACACCAACGGAAAAGACGTCGCAATCAACATCAATGCGAAATACAGAAAAATCATGAACTTGCTTGACTCAAAGATCAGATTCCAAGAGTAAGCAAAAGATTTATAAGCCAATTTCAATCTATTCATTCGCATCACCTATCTCTAAAACCAATGCATTTCAAACGATACAGAATTGCCAATAAGTCCTCGGGACGAACATATTCAATGACACCCGACGCTCCCCTAAATCCCGTTTGGTGTATCATATCTAATCCTAACGATTCTATTTTCTTATACAACCGCAAGACTGATTCCCTTAAATTACCGCCTTTATGCTGTTCAATTACCGTCAAATAGTAAATGAAGGAACATATAAAATCAAGCTGGCCGCGCGTAACGTGCGGTATAATTTCGGGAATATTCACCGTTTCATTGCCAATTTTCAGTGTTGAGTCGTCTTTAATTTCGATGTTTCTGGCAAGGCAAGCTCTTCTGAGATCACCTAAGTCAACAGTACGCGATAACGGTGAAAAAGCGGACTCCGAATTTTTATGATCCTTTAAACAATCCTTATATTCAGAAACAGTAAAGTTTTCCACTAAAATGACTCTGTCTGCAATACGGAAATATTCTCCCGAAGCTCCGACAACGATGATAGAAGAAATGCCACGCCTTTCATAAAACATACGGGCATTATCGATGAAGGGCGAGGTAGAAGCATTTTTAATAACCAAGCGCATCTTTTCGTCTTTGTACATAAAATTATTCGCACTTCGGTCTTCGTCGAACAGCATCAAACGACAGCCTGCCTCCACAGCCTCGGTAACCGCCGCAGCTTGCGATGTAGAACCGCTTGCATTATCGGTAGAAAAGTTT
>JAZNOD010000069.1:0-4192 GCA_045580585.1 Eubacteriales bacterium | reverse complement strand
CTTTGTTACTTCTGCGAAAGGTAATGCCGGAACATCCAATTTGATTTCGCCGTCTGCACCGCGCTTCAAGATACAAAGCTTTTCAAATTCGGGAATCAGCTCGTAAAGAAGCTGGTTGTCGGTCTTTACATCGCAAGGCAGGAATGAAGCGTAAAAACGCAGTATGCTTTGCAGAGAGCATCTGTATTTGAACTTATTGTATGCCCAATGCGCCTCACCGAAAAGCGATTGGCAATCGAACATCTGACAGTCAAACTTGCCGTCATCATTCGCGCTGTATCCGACATATACGGGACCGGAGCCATCGTATGGGTTATCTCTCTTTTGATTGTGTTCGTAAACGGTTAGTGTCGCAAGCCATCTGCCCGCATCCGGTCGCTCGGGCGGTTGCTTAGGCATATGCTCTGAATCCGGACGGCTCTTACGTAAAACGTCATGAAGCATCTGGTTCATAACAAACAAAAGCATGGTGACTTTTTGCTTATCGGACATTTTTGCAAAATCATCACGCTGTGTCAGAGGCTCAATGTGCTTCCAAACGATCTCCCAAACGCGAGAAGCATATCTATCGGCAAGCTTTTCTTGCGCTGGGATATCACCAAAGGCATCCTCGTATCTTTGCACGAAGCAACGGGTATAGACAAGCCCTCCCGCGGTTCTGCCCATCAGCTCACCTTGAATCAAAACGTCAATGATGGGCTCGATATATGCGCTGGGCATACCCATCGTATCGGCAATACCGCGTACGGATACGGGATTCTCATATGCCAAATTCAAAATATTGGCTTCAATATCCGAACGCATAAGTGAGAATGGTTCGCCATTAAGTCCGCCATTGCCCCATATACCAATGGAGGCGGTTTTAGGTTCATAACTGATCTGCGAATACTTTTCCATATTTTCAAGTCCCTCTTTGATCTGATCTCGTGCCGTGGAAAGTCGGGAGAGTACCGTTCCGCGCGGAATACCAAGCTCTTTTGAGATCTGTTCAACCGTTTGTCCGTGAATATAGTGTCGCACCGTGACCTCACGATAAATACGGATCAATCGACCGATCTCGCGGCGTACCGATTCGTATTCCTCGGTCTTGCGCTCAGCTTCTTCTTTTTCCTCGAATTCGTTGTAGGTCTCGCTGATAGCACCGTCAGCGTATTCCACAGTCTCCGCCTTGTACTTTTCTCGTAGCCAAGCATTGTATTTATTTTTTAAAACTGCAGATAAGAATCCCTTGGGGTACTCTACATTTTCGCCCTTGCCTATTTTTACAACTAAAACCGTAAGCGTATCCTGTACCAAGGAATCGATGTCCGAACAGTCGTTATACTGCTTTTCGGAAAGGCGATAGAGATATTCCAAATACTCTTCGCATTGCATCTCAAAATCCTTATCAAATCCGATCATAGAGATTTCTCCTTCTGCCGCAATCGGCTATTTTCGACCTATTAGTTGCAGAAAAAAATAATTGATTCGCTATTTTGATTAAATTATATCATAAAATCGTGAATTAGTCTATAACGTAAATGCCGAGAGTAACTGAAGCATTACTCCCGGCAGTGTTTTTCATTGTCATAGTAGTTTATTCGCTTTCGGTACATATCGAGCAAGGGCGTTCCTTGCCTGCCGCAATAGCATCTTCCTTGCTTCCCTCATGTACGGTAGTAGCTTTTTTGACGCTTGTACATTGGCGGCTAACGTGCCAAACCGTGCCGCCGTCTACCCAAAAAACTATTTGCCAACCAAATATATCCGTTTCTGTTGGATATTTTTCCGTTTGAGCCGCGGATACGGCATCAACTATACTTTGAACATCCTCGGGCATCAAAAGTTCTCCCCCGTAAAACTCGCTGTCAACTCCCGATTTAGAATAACTTGAGCATCCGCCGAGAAAACAAAGCATTAGCGAAAGCAAGGTAATAAAAATCAAAATTCTCACGCGCGCGCTCATCTCAAAAACTTCTCCATAAGCGCGATCTTTCCGTTTGAATATTCATATGCTCCCTTGTAATCCATAAGCTCTTTGCAGGCTTTTTCAAGGTCGCTGAATATAAAATACATTACCGGAGATGGCATATCTCCGCTGTCCGAGAGCGTTGCCTTGAGTATTCGAGCAGCCTCGCGGTAATCGCGGTTTTTCATCGACAATTTCGCGTTTATATGTTCCAAATACACTGCATCGCAACCATCGGCATCCTTATTTCTCGCGAGATATGCTTTAGCAAGAATTTCGGCTATCGCAGGCTCCTCCTCAAACGCTTTCATAAGCACGCAGTATCTTCCGAACGAATCATCCGAGCTTTTAAATCCGCCCTCGTTTACGGGGAGCTGCTCTGAATAAAACGAGGGGGAAATTTTGTTCATAAACTCAAGATATGCCAAAGCCGATGCTTTTATCTGGTCTGTCGGGTAAGACGTGGAATCACAAAGCCTGCAGACCTCATCAAAAAGCTCACAGGCTTCCCTGAGAGCGCCGCTTGAAAAGGCATCCTTTGCCATTCCGCAAGCGGATAGCGCAATAAGGAAAGTTATTTCATCATCCTCGCCGCCCAGATTTCGGCACATATCTCTACATATCTCATAATCCCCGTTTTTGTATGCGCGAAGGACATCGGGCATCGCTTTCATCTTTAAATAGTAAAAATCACTATCACCGTCTGACAACAAATACCCCGCGGGAGTCCCTAACTTTTCCGCAAGATATACGAGAGTTGGCACGGATGGCAGCGCGCTTCCGTTTTCAATTCGGCTGAGCATATTTCGAGTTATCATATCACCCGCAAGCTCCGCCTGCGTCATGCGCTTGGCTCGTCTGAGATCCTTTATTTTTTCGCCTATATTCATTTATTTTTAAAACCAAACACAGAAGATAGATCGAAGCCCTTTTTAGGTTGTCGGGAAACGGCATTTCTTGCGGGCTTGGGGCGTTTTGGCAAGGGAGAGACTTTTGATTCGCTCGGTTTTGGCGTGACAGGCTCCTTGGCAAGTATGTGCTCATCAAAGCTCATTTGAGCAATTCTGTTTTCAACGTCTGCTCCCAGCACAGACCTGATGTGAGAAACTTTGTTGACAACTTTATTACTCTTTTCAGCTATTTCTCCGTTCATTCTCGCTGCCGCGTCCTCTGCTTCGTAAGCCGCGGAGGATATTTCTGCCGATGCCTCTTCGGCGGCGGTATCTATCATTCTGTTAATATCCTGCATTGCGTCATTAGCGCTTTTTCTCACAGCACCGCGTGCAAGCTCCAGCTCAAGCTCCGCCTGCCTTTTTATCTCTCGCGCCTCGCGGCGAGCCGATGAAATGAGATTTTCCGACACGGACATAGCATCATTCAGCACGGCGGACGCGCGCTCGTTGCGGGCGTTTTCTGTATTTGCGCTCGCCTCGAGTTTGTTTTTGAGTGTTTCTATTTCTTGCTCATACTCGTTTATTTTAGCGATAGCGTCGTTAAGCTTTTTCTCAAAATCGTCGATTTTTGATACTGCCGCATCTCTCTCTCGCTCAAGCTGCGAAAGCTGAGAAACAGCACGCTCCTTATCGCGGTTTGCCGTATCAACGACCTCGCGCATATCCTCTATACGGGCTTTCAGCTCGGATGCTTCCTGCTCTCTTTGAGCATTCGCGGTTGCGATATATTCATTTACCGACTCCTTGCTATATCCGCAGAAAGCGGTTTTAAAAGCCATTGCGCTATTTGTTTTTTTGCCTGTTGACATGGTTTTGCCTCCAAGGTAAATTTAATTTAATATATTTTAACATAAAAATCGACGTTTTTCAATATAATTTTTGACATTTCTATTTACCTTTTATAACTTTTCGTGTATAATAATGTTCACAATATTTTTTGAGGTGTAAAATGGAACTTCTGAAACAAAAAATCATAAATGAAGGCGAGATAAAGCCCGGCGGCGTTGTAATAGTATCGGGGTTTTTGAACCATCGTATGGATATAAAGCTTATCGACAAGATAGGTGAGGAATTTTACAATATTTTCAAGGAAACCAATCCATCGGTAATTCTCACTGTTGAGGCGTCGGGTATCGGAATAGCGTGTCTTGCGGCGCGTTATTTTGGCGTTGACGTGGTTTTTGCAAAGAAATCGCAATCCAAAAACGTTACGGGTGAAACCTATTCCTCGCTTGTCCGTTCGTTTACGAAGGGGACTGTTTTTGAGGTCAGAGTGGACAAGAAATTCATT
>JAZNOD010000068.1:0-12686 GCA_045580585.1 Eubacteriales bacterium | reverse complement strand
CAGGAGATAGAGGGCGATATGGGCGCATCGCAGGTCGGCGTGCAAGCACGCCTGATGTCACAGGCAATGCGTAAGCTCTCCGCCGCTATATCAAAATCCAACTGTATCGTTATATTTATAAACCAGCTCCGCGAAAAGGTCGGCGTTATGTACGGCAACCCCGAGGTCACCACGGGCGGACGCGCGCTGAAATTCTACTCATCGGTCCGCATCGACGTGCGCAAATCCGAGCAGCTCAAAAAGGGCAACGACATTTACGGCAACCGCGTAAAGTGCAAGGTCGTCAAAAATAAGGTCGCTCCGCCCTTCCGCACCGCAGAGTTCGATATCCTTTACGGCAAGGGAATTTCTCGCGCGGGCGAGCTTGTTGACATGGGTGCCGCACTCGGTGTTATCAATAAAAGCGGCTCGTGGTTCTCATACGGCGGCGAGCGCATCGGGCAGGGACGTGACAACGCGCGCAAGGCACTTGAGCAGGACGAGGCACTCTTTGCAGAAATTGAGGAAAAGATCCGCGCGATGAGCGAAAATCTTGAGGATGCCGAGATCGAGGATTCCGAGTTCGATCTGGACGACGAGCTTGACATCGACCTGCTTGGCGAATAAATCATGATAGAAATCAAAAGCCTTCGGGCGGCTGACAGCGGCTCTGTGATACTTTGCGAGATCAGCATACGCGACGAGGATGCAGACGAAAAACGAGTCTGCCGCCTTTTGCCCGAGCAATTCCGCGAGCTTCGCATAAAAAAGGGAGAGATAAGCGAACGCGACCTTGCAAACATTCTTGACGCGGACGAGCTCTGCCGCGCTCTGCGCAGCGGCAGAGCTTCCCTCGCCCACTCTTCAAGCTCCGAGGCGGCACTAAAGCAAAAACTGCGCACCAAGGGCTTTTCCGCGCACGCGGCGCAAGCGGCTGTCGAGAGGCTTGTTGAGGAAGACGCGATCACGGAGGATGACGACGCGGCTCGCGAGGCAGATAAATGCATCAGAAAGCTGTGGGGCAGGAATCGCATCATTGCGCACCTGCGCTCCAAGGGCTACCGCCGCGAGTCCATTGATAATGCCATGTCGCTTTTGCGCGATACTGATTTTTCTATAATTTGCTACAAGGCAATAAAAAAGAAGTGGGGTGCTCTGCCAAAAAACACAGAAGATGCCCCCACGGCGCGCGACCGAGCCATAGCTTCCCTTATACGCCTCGGCTTTTCCACGGGCGAGATAAACAATGCGTGCAAAATACGCTATGATGAATAAAGCAGAGTGTGCGAAAAATTCCGCACACTCTGCTTTATTTATTAAAGCTCAAACTCTCGTGATTTGAGAATCCTTGAGCTGTTTATCAGCACAGCAAACGCTCCCGCGTTGTGAAGCACCGAGCCGGCAAGTGCGCTTATCACGCCAAAGGCGGACAGTGCTATCATCGTCAGACTGATACCCATGGAAAGCGCGATGTTCTGATAGATTATACTTCGCGTCTGCTTTGCGAGCTTGATCGAGAACGGGATATTCATCAGATTATTATTCATAAGAGCGATATCCGCCGACTGAATAGCAAGGTCAGAGCCCATAGCTCCCATCGCGATTCCGACACTCGCCTCACGAAGAGCGAGCGCATCGTTGATGCCGTCTCCGACCGCAAGCACGCGATGCTCGTCACCTCCGAGCTTTTGCATATGAGTGAGCTTATCCTGCGGCAGCAGTCTTGCGTGGAGCTCGTCGATGCCGACGCTGTCACAAACGCTCCTTGCCGCTTCCTCTCGGTCACCCGTGAGCATAACAGTGCGCTGGACTCCGATCTCCTTAAGCGCAGCAATACTCTCTGCCGCGTTTTCGCGCGGCGTATCCCCAAAGCACAGATATCCGAGGAGCTGTTCGTTACGGGTTACGAAGCTGACGCTTCCCGCCTCGCCCTTGCCCATCTCGGCGGGGATCTTAAATCCGAGCGAGGACAGCCACTCACGGTTACCGAATCTCACGGTAAGTCCGTCGCGCTCCCCTTCCATACCGCCGCCCGATATCTCACGGACGCTAATATTGCTTTGAAGTTTAAGCTTTTCATTCTTTTCGCACGCCGCGATAACGGCGCGGGAAACGGGGTGAGTTGAAGCCGATGCCACGGATGCCGCCGCCTCAAGAAGCTCTCGCTCCCCAATTCCGTCGACGGGGCAGGCACGCACGAGAGAAAGCTCGCCCACGGTGACAGTTCCCGTTTTGTCAAAAACAACGGTGTCTATCTCGGTAAGCTCCTCGATAAATTTTGAATTTTTGATAAGCACGCCGCGTTTTGTCGCCACGGAGAGCGCGGCTATCATAGGTGCTGACGAAACGAGCATCTGTCCGCAAGGACATGAGACAACGAGAATGGCAATAGCCTTTGAAGCGTCAGCGCTGATAAGCGCCGCGCCCGCCGCTATCGCGAGGGCAAAGGGAATGTAATACGCCATAAAACGGTCGATTATCCTTGTTTCGGGAATCGATATTCCCTCAGATTCCTCAAGCAGACGAAGTATCTTCGAAAACGAGGTATCAACGTATTCCTTTGTGACCTCGACAACTATCCTACCATCAAGATTGACCGTGCCGGCATAGACCTGCTCGCCGCGGCTTACAAAGAATGGCTGCGGCTCGCCCGTCAGCGATTTTTGGTCAACGTGGCTCTCGCCCGAGACAACAACACCGTCAATTGCGATTCCGCTGCCCGGCTTTACCACTATCTTTTGTCCAACCTTCAGCTCGCGCGCGTCAACGATGCTCTCCGAGCCGTCAGCCGCAAGCAAAATTGCCGTGGATTGCTGCATTTTTTTAAGACCGTCTATAACGTCCCTGCCTCCCATGATGCTTCTCTCCTCAAGCAAATGCACCGCATTGAGTATCAGCGGAATGAGAAGCGCAAGAATAAGGTCCTGATTGAACACACAGGCGATTATGGCGATGGCAACGAGTATCTCCATTGCGTTTTTAAGATTTCGTGAGAAAATACCCTTCACAGCCGTGATCATCACGGGCACTCCCTCGATAAGGAAGCCCAAGAAATAGAGCAATTGAGGAACGATGGAGTACGCTCCCTTGTAAACGTAGGTGTATATAAGTCCCACGCCAAGACAGGAAAGCGAAATAAGCGCGCATACTATCTCAACTCCGAGCTTTTTCTTGCTTCTCTCGTTCAGGTTGTCACGCGACAGCGCCTCAAGACTGTTTTTACCGATATTATCTATATTTTCCATGCTGCCTCCTTAACGCAACGGCTTGAGGAAAATCTTCATCTCGCCGTCCTCGACCACGCGCACGTAGGCGAGCCGCTTCAAGAATCTTGTGACCTTGTCGCTATATATTCTTGCCTTGACGACATCGGGATTTGTCTTATATTCCTCAAGAACGCCCCAGAACTCATAAAGCTCCGAGTTCGCATTTGCGCTCTTCTCCGCAAGGGTGACCTTTGCGGAAGCTATCTCATTGTTTGCGCTGGTATTAGCTTGCGCGATCACCTTGGTGCGGTACTGTTCCGCCTCTTGGAGCATCGTTGCCGCCTGAACGGTTGAGGAGTTGACCTGCTCATAGATATCCTTTACCTCGGCTGGCATAGACACCTGCGTAAGCTCAAGCGTGCTGATAGTAACGCCGATATTAGCCGCCTTGAGCTTTTCCGCCGCCGTACCAAGGACCGCGGCATTGAAGCTGTCCTTACCGTCAGTAAGCAGGCTGTCCACACCGAGCGTCGCCGCCTCGGTTATCATTGCGTTGCTGATGCTGGCATTGATGATGGCGCTGACGTCCTTAACGCGCAGGGCGTACGCAACGGGATCGGATATAACGTACTTGACCGATGCCGATATCACGGCTATGCTCTGATCACCCGTAATAACATATCCGCCGCTGCTTCCCGACATAATGTTTCCATCGGTATAATGCGTTGTCACCAGCTGCTCGATAACGCTGTCGGTGGGTATCATCACGACCTCATCGATTATGTAAGGGAAGGCAAGCAAAAGCCCGGGCTTATGCACCTGCTCCTCGTAGCTGTTTCCGACGATCCTTCCGAATCGCAAAACGACGGCAACGTTGCCGCTGTCGACTATTTTGATACCCGACATAGCTATACATATCACGACTACGACAACGAGAATAACAAAATACTTCGTCAGCGAGCCGAGAATGTCAGCAAAAAGAGTTTTCTTTTTCTTCATATCAGCTCTCCCCTGCGGCTATTTCGGGAATATCCACCTTTGATGCCTCGGTGACAAGCTCGCCAAGAGCTTCCACAAGTGCCGCTTTATCGTCCTCGGGGAGCTGGGTAAGAATGTAGCTGAGGTCGTAAATAACGCTATCCTCGTTTTCCGAAGGCATGCTGTTGGAGTAGTTGTCAAGAACGTTGAAGGGATATTCGTTCATCTTAACGATGAGGACGGTGCGCGAGTCAACAGCACCTATAACGGTATCAAGCTCCTTAAGGAACTTATAAAGGTCAAGGTTTGCGGACTGTGCGGCGGCGTATATCTTTGCCACCTCAGTTTCCGCCTCGGCAAGGATCTTTGCCGCCTCGGTAGTACCCTGTGCAACTATCTCCGCCGCCTCGCGGTCAGCCTCGGTAGTTATATTGCTCGCCTCAAGGCGTGCCGCGGCAAGGATAACGTCGATATCGGTCTGACGCTCCTGACGCATCTGGTCAAATACGCTCTCAAGGTTGGTATCGGGCAAGGACAGACGAAGAATGCTGACGTCACTCACCGCGATTCCGTAGTTCTTAAGGCAATTTTCCTTTACTCTTGTAAAGATCTCTTTCTGGATCTGATCTATCTTTATCTGGTCTTTATCAAGAGAAACGATAGAGGTAAGCTCATATCCGCCAAGCACACTGTTTGTCGCGCTAAAGACCTGATCCCTGATATTGGTTGCGATAGAGCCGCGCGCACCAACGCTGTTGTGGTAGAACACGGGGTCCTCTATCTCCCAGACAACGTAGGACTGAATTATAATATTTCTCTTATCCTTAGTTGTAGTTTCAAGACGGTTGGACTCAAGATACTGAAGGCGCGCGTCGTAGGTAACAACGCTCTCAAACGGCCAAGGGAGTTTGAAGTAGAGACCTGCCTCGGTTATCTCCTCTCTGACTGCGCCGAAACGGAGTATGACCGCACAATCGCCCTCTCTTACCTGCGTGGTAAAGCCAAACCATGCAAGAACCACCACAACAGCAAGAGCTATCACATATTTCATAACGGTAACGCCTACCGAGGATCTTTCCTTTTCCGCCTTTACCTTTGTTTCTTTTACTTTCTTGCTCATTTTGTTTTTCCTTTCGCGCGGTTCATTCCGCCTCTACGTAATCATTTGCGGATGTAAAATAGATGTTGGACGTATCTATTCCATCGCCCACAAGCACAAGGTCTGCATTCTGATATGCAGTAGTGAGGGCATTGAGATATTTATAATAGCGGTAATTGTTAGGATATGCCTTATCTGCCGAAACACTTGCCATAAATTCGGCAACCTCGGCATTTGCCGCCGCGATCTTTTGCAGCTTCAGCGCCTTGTTGGCATTTACCGTTTTGAGATATTCCCTTTGAGCCTCGGACTTTCGCACTCCCGCCGTTGCCTGTGCCGCAAGGATTATCTCCTGCGCCTGGATCTCGGCGCTTATCATCTGCTGATAAATATCGGCAATGTCAACGGGCGGATGTATACTTTCAAGCACTACGCCTACCACGCAAAGTCCCGTGCCGCACTCCTCCATATCCGCGACAAGCTCCTCGTGAAAGCTCGCGGCGAACGCCTGACGGTCTGTTGAAAGAATGGTGTTAAGATCGGTATTTATCGTTCTGGCGGTGACAAGCTCATACGCCTTTGCGGTCAGTATAGACTCGGGAGACGCGGAGCTTGCAAGATATTGTCTGAGATCGGCTATTTTATACTCAACACGAAGGTTTATCGCAACGACCTCATTTCCGCTTCCGAGAAGGAGTTTGTACTCCTCGCTGTTATGTCCCTCCGTCCAGAGGTTATCGGAAATAGTCAGCGAGTCATACCCTATCGTCAGCTTGTTTACAGTTTCGGTGTCATACACCTCAACCTTATCAAATGGCCACGGCAGAGTAACGTGAAGTCCCGCATCCAGCGTTTCCTCCTTGAGATGACCGAGTCTGTATACGGCACCCTGCTGATTTGCCTCAACCATTACGATACCCGTAGAACCCCAGAAAATGAGACCGCAGCAAATTATAGCGGCGGGAATAAGCGCCTTGATAAATTTGATGCTCCACAGCGAGCGCATCGTCATTCCCGTGTTTTCCTCGAGATAGTCCATAACGCCGACTCCGCTGTCCTCGCCCGCCATGTTGAACATGGGAACGGAGATGTCGGGAGCTTCGCTGAATTCGCGGCGGATGAGCCTTGTCGCCATGGTTATCAGCATAAATACCGACAGATACAGCATAACGGCGGCGTTGGCGATAACGAGCCACGGCGTAGCATCGAAAAATCCGAGCAGCTTAACCGTCATCGTAATTGCGGTAAGCACGAGCGCAATTCTGCAAACCCCGATGGCGGTGCGCAAATTGCGCAGTACGACGGCACTGTATCGGCTTGCGCTCTCCGCGGAATGCTTGCACCATTTATCAATGATGATAAACAGCACGAAGATCACGACCTCGGCTACGGGAAGTACGGCATTTAACGCATAAATGCTGCTGTCCTGACCGTAAATGCTCCAAAACCACAAGTTTGTAAGCGCGGACATCAGAACCACCGCAATGGCGGCGACCTTTGCGTGATAAAGATTTGAAAGACCTACAAAATCAAAGATCCGCCACAAAACGCCGAGAACCGCGTTTTTCGGCGGCTCCGCCGCCTTTTCTTTTTTTGGAAGCTTTCCGTCAAGGATCATCAGCACAAGGTTTGCCGCCGATGGGAGAAGCTGACATATGCCGAGCAAAAGAAGCGGCAAATATTTTGAATAAGTATAAAGCGCAATATGTACCGCCGCTGAAACGGCAAGCAGCGACGACGCTACCACCGCGGCGGGAGAAACTGTGCTTTTTGTTTTGGTTTTTTTCATTTTTAGTTACCTTTCTTTTAAGAAGGATGTATCAATCTGCCAAAGCGCGGTATATGACAATAGCACCGTCTGCCAAAATGTCATTACCCGTCCCAAGGCTTAAATGCGTAAATTCAACGTCCGTTCCGCAGTAGACAACGACGGCAAGCTCGCGGCACGAGGTAAATGCGTTTTCGCGAACGGCTAAAAGCGTTTTGGGGAGCGTTATCTCCTCCATGCGCACGCAATTTTCAAATGCGCCCGCACCTATCATCACAAGGCTGTCTCCCCCATCAACGCGGATAAGGGTATTACAGGTGTTAAACGCGTTTTTTCCAATTGTAAATACGGAGCCAAGCTCAACGCTCTTGAAGTTTTTTGTAGCAAAAGCACCGCCCGCGATATGCCTTACATCCCGCGGCAAGCTCACGCTCTGCGCGCTTCCGTTATACTTTAGCAGCACGCCGTCTCCGACAACGGCAAACTCGTCGGTAAGAGAGTCAAGCCACGGCGTTTTGCCAAAGGCGTCAAGCCCTATGGACCAAACAGAATCGCCAAGCTCCACGCTTGCCAGCGCGGTGCAATTAAAAAACGCCAGATCTCCGATCGCCTCAATGCTGTCGGGGAGCTTGAGCGAGGTAATATCCTCACGCCCCTCAAAAAGCGAGGCAGCAAGCTCTACAACGGGCATTCCGTCAAGCTTTTCGGGTATTTCGACCGCACCCGTTCCGCTATGGTCAACTATAATAACGCTGCCGTCATCATATTTTTTGTAGCCTATGTCCGAGCCGTAGCGTTCTTCCGTTACAAGAGTGCGCGTTTTAAGCTCAAACGTCCTTGTTTTCGCCGCGCACCCCGCGAGAATACAAATCAATATCAAAACGGCGCAAAGGGATAAAAATCTTATTACTCTTTTCATTCTCTCCCCCTTAATCACTCACGCCGTACGAGAAGGTTGCGCCGCTCAGGTGAGCATTATCGCTTGAAATAGCGATCTTTGAGAAATCCTCGGCACTTCCGCCATATTTAACGTGATAAAGAAGCAAGCATCCCACAAAAGCACTGTCCCCTATCTCCTCCAATGACTTGGGAAGATATATCGTGCGCAATCTGCTGCAGGAAGAAAAGGCTAAATTTGATATGACCTTGACGTCAGCGCTCAGAACAACGTCCTGCAGTGCACGGCAGGACAAAAACGCCCCCTCGCCTACCGTTTCGGTCTTTCCCGCTATCTCCACCCTGACAATGGAGTTATTTCCCGAAAAAGCATCTGACACGTATCTGACAGAGCGCGGCACTTTAACGCTGTCCGCGCTTCCGTTATATTTAATAAGGACTCCGTCGCCAACTATTACAAATTCATCCGTCTGCGAGGCAAGCCACGGTGTATCGAAAAAGGCGGAGATACCCACGCTCTCAAGCGTTGTGTCCTCTTTGACGTCGGAAAGTGAGGTGCAACCGTAGAAGGCGCGCCCTCCCACAGAGGTTATGTCGGTAAGGTCGATCTCACCCAGCAAAACGCAATCATAAAAAGCCTCGTCGGGGATCTCGCGAAGTCCGCCAATCTCAACCGAGCAAAGCGATTTACATCCGTAAAACGCCTGCGCACCGATAGTAATATCTCCGTCGGGCAGGTCCGCCGCAGGCAGACTGAGTGCGCAGTAAAAAGCGGCATCGCCTATCTTTGTAAGCGTTTCGGGAAAATCCAAATAACACAGCGCGGGGCATGCGCCAAACGCCGAATCATAAATTTCGGTAAGCCCCGCAGCACCGTTCACGCTGGAAAGAAGGGAGCAACCGTAAAAAGCAAAATATCCAATTTTCTTGAGCGCCTCGGTCGCATCCACACGCACAAGCTCCGCGCAACCGTAAAACGCATTTTCACCTATTTCACGTACGTTTGCGCCAAGCTCGGCATACACAAGGTATCCGTCACCCGAAAAAGCCGCGTTCCCTATAACGGTAACGGGGTGTCCGTTTATCTCGTCGGGAATGACAAGCGTTTTTACACCGTCGCGGCGCCCCGTAACAGTCACCTCGCCGTTATCGTATACGTCATAAAAAAGCCCATCGGGGGACACAAGCCCTATCTCGCTTATTTTCGCCTCGCTCTCGCTCGGAGTGTTGACAACAAGAGGCGCACAGCCGACGAGCCGTAGTCCCATAAGCGCGGCAAGGAGCAAAAACACGTATTTTAAAAAAGGAAATCTCATAGTTTTATTTTTTATTTCACCAAACATTTATATATAGCTATTTAGATTATTATATCATTCTCTTGTTTTTTTGTCAACATTTTATAACAAAAAGCGGCGATGACTCGCCGCTTTTTATAGCATCTTATACAGTTTCTGCCTCTGCTTCCTGCGCCTCTGCCTCCGCGTCCGCCTGCAAAACCTTGTTGCATCGGACGTTTATAAAGTCAACTCGCTGGAAGTCCGTGTCGGTAACGGTAATGTCAAGCTCCTCGTAGCTGAACGTATCTCCAACCTCGGGAATCTTTCCGAGTGCTTCCATTACCCATCCGCCGACGGAAATGTTTTCGCTTTCAACTCTTATCTCAAAATTCTCGCAGAAATCATCAAGATTCATCGAACAATCTATGCGATAATTATTGTCCTCGAGCTTTTCAAGCTCCTCCTCTACCTCGTCATGCTCGTCCCAGATATCTCCGACAAGCTCCTCGAGTATGTCCTCCATCGTTACGATACCGAACGTTCCGCCGTACTCGTCAAGCACAACGGCGATATGAGCCTTGTTCTTTTGCAAAAGCTTGAGCAGGTCGCTTATCTTCTCGCTCTTTTGCGCAAACACGGGCGGTGTGATTATCTCATCGAGATCTCCCGCATATATTCCGTTTGCGGTATAGAAATCCTTTTGATGTATCACTCCCGTGATATTATCAATGGACTCATCGTACACAACAAGACGCGAAAATCTGCTCTCCTGAAAAACGGAAGAGACCTTCTCCTTCGTTGCGTCGCGGCTGACCGCCTCAATATCCACTCGGTGGGTAAGAATGTCCTCCGCCTTGCGCTCCGTAAACTCTATCGCGTTCTGGAGCAGGGTGCTTTCCTCCTCGTCAATGCTTCCGTCCTGCTGTATCTCCTCAACGAGCATGAGAAGCTCTTCCTGCGACATCTTGGACTCCTCTTCCTTTTTGAATATCTTCAAAACGAGCTTGCGCCACAGAGAAAACAGAAAGTTTAGCGGCTTCAAAATAAATATCAAAGCACTGATAAGGGGGGCTGAAAACATAGCAAATTTTTCAGGTCTGTCTTTGGCTATATTCTTCGGGGTAATTTCACCAAAGATAAGTACCGCTACCGTACTGACCGCCGTCGCAAGTGTCGTTCCAAGGTCGTTGCTTCCGGCAATATCAATAAAGAATACTGTGCATATAGCGGTAAGAAGGATATTTACCAAATTGTTTCCGACGAGAATTGTGGAAATGAGAGAGTCATAATGTTCGGAAAGGTCAAGTGCAAGCGCCGCGCGCTTATTTCCTTTTTCCGCCAAGGTCTTCATCCTTGTTTTGTTGAAGGTGGACATTGCCGTTTCCGTCGCAGAAAAATATCCCGACATGATAAGGCAGAAGAGCATGATCAACAACGAGGGTAAATGGTCCATAATAGGTTTTTATCTCCTTCATTTTATAGCGGAAATCCGCTTGTTCTGAAATTTAAGCGCAAAAAAGCATACCTGCCACGCCAATGCGTTCAGATATGCCACACGTATGAAAATCGGTTTATTATGTAATTTCGAGCGTTACCGTCAGTACAACAACTGTCGCCGTCCATTGCTTTTTCTTTTCTCCGTTCGCTTAAATTTTGCATTTTTCACCGCTTTTTGCGGTAATTGAATACATTATAGCAGAAGCAATCAGAAAAGTCAATAGTTTTTTTAAAACACGGGTGCGCATCGCGCACCCGTATATTAAAGATCTATTATCAGTCCTCTTTCTTGCGAGCGATAGCTACTGTGCCAACAGCAACAACAGCAACGATTGCAAGAGAGATACTTGCGCCGCATCCGCTTTCGCCGGCAGCACCGGTGGTAGCAGCAGGAGCTGCGGTGGTAGCAGGAGCTGCGGTGGTAGCAGGAGCTGCGGTGGTAGCGGGAGCTGCGGTGGTAGCAGGAGCTGCGGAAGACTCGGGAGCTGCGGAGGATTCGGGAGCTGCGGAGGATTCGGGAGCTGCGGTGGTCTCCTCGTCGGGAGCTACAGTTCCGGGAACTTCGTAGGGCTTGCCGAAATCAGCCTTGATTGCGGCAACGCCTGCATCAATAGCCACCTGGTCAGCATATTCAAAGCCCGTGACACCCTCGGTTGCGGTGTAAGCAGTAGAGCCTGCTACAACGGAATCGTGGAGTATCTTAACGTTTTCGAGCATGATAAGACCGCTCGATGGGTACTGGCAGATGGGGTCTGCGCCTGCGGTAGAAACGACCGCACCCGTTTCGTCAACAGCAGTGTAAGGAGCGAGAGTGCCGCTTACAAAGCTATCGTACACACTGATGGTGCTGGAGTTGCTGGTACGGGAAACAAGACCTGCAACGCCGTACTTGTCGCTTGCCTTATCGGTGGTGGAAACGTTACCCGTGGTTGCGCACTTGTACATAACAACGTTTGCCTTACCGCCGAGGATACGGGAGATAAGACCGCCGGCCATCTCACGCGCGGTGATGTCACCGGTGTTGATGCAACGAACCATGAGAATGTCGCAGTGCTGGTTAACGTTACCAACGATACCTGCCGCATAGTGAATGGATGTAGTTATGTCACCGTTATTTACACAGTCGATGAAAGTACCGTAGAAATATCCGTTCGCAAGGTCAGCGTTACCGATGATACCGCCTGCCTGCTCGTTGGAGATTATGTTACCGTTGTTTACGCAATTCTTAAACGTAACGTGGTTTTCAGAATCAGTCCAACCAACGATACCGCCAACGCGCTCGGTGTTGCCCGATGCGTCAACGTTTACGTTGTTGGTAATATTCTCAAGAATAACGGGCAATTCCTCAGTGCTTCCCGAAATGCCGAGAATGATGGGAGTCTTGTCTATGCTCTCGGTATTTGTGGTAGTGAAATTAACGATAACGGCTCCGGCACCTACGTCTATAAACATAGTATTCTTAACGGTGATGGTATGTCCGTTTCCGTCAAAAGTACCGATGAAGCCCTCAACAGAGGTCTCACAAACGGAGTCGCTCATAAGCTTATAATTGCCCTCGCCGTAGTTTTCGTTAACAAGCTTTGCAAAATCCTCCCAAGTCTGGCACTCAATGGGAGCATCAGCAGAAACGCCTATGGTCATAGGCACGAGAAGAGCCGCAAACATAGTGATCATAATGATCGCGGAAATAATTTTCTTCATAATTCCGATCCTTTCTAAAACAAGTTTTATGGCTAATTGCCTAATTATATTTTACCATTTGAAGCCAATTCTGTCAACAGTTTTTATTTTGGCAAGTTGCACAAAAAAGAATGACTCGGCCGCTTGTGCGTCCGAGTCATTCTTTATATTATCAGAGAGTTCCGGAAGAACCGAGAACGTTTGCGATCTTGTGCTGAACCATCTTCTTGACCTCTGCGCGAGCTACGGTCAGATAGGTTCTGGGGTCGAATACCTCGGGCTGCTCGGTCATAACGCGGCGGATA
>JAZNOD010000067.1:0-2605 GCA_045580585.1 Eubacteriales bacterium | reverse complement strand
ACAATGATACGTAATTATATAATTGTTTGGATATTTTTTCAGACCGTCCAGCAAAATATCGTACGCTTTTAGATATGTGTCAAGTTTGCCATATTCTTGTATGCTGTTTGCAGTTGAGACTATCCTGAGCGCATCTTCTGTTTCGGTTGTGTGGTCTATGCCAAAAAGAAAATCCGTACTTACATCAAAGATTGTTGCCAATGGCACGATCTGAGAAATGTCCGGCATTCCGGAATCGTTTTCCCATTTTGAAATCGCTTGATACGTAACACCTAATCGCTCCGCGAGTTCTTCTTGTGTAAACCCTCGCCCCTTGCGTAGATTCTTTATAATTTGCCCCATGGTCATTGCCATAATCGCACCTCCTAAATAGTTTATATCGATACCGTATTTTAATTATATCACATACTGTACAATAACTGAAGCGACTTAAAAATGAAGAATCTAAACGCTTCGTTGAGTTTATTATATCACAAATATGTGAATTACTCTAAAACAAATAAATGCCCCGCGCAAGGCGGGGCGAGGATCACTTGATATACTCTGCAAGATCGTATTTTTCGAGATACTTATAGAAAGGCTCCATATAGTATTTTTTCTTTTCTTCAAAATCCTTCCATACAACGGAAACGAGACGGTAGGCTTCGGCACTATACTTTTCACATTCTTCTACATTGCCAAGCTTTTTATGACAAGCGGCGATGCACAGGAGAAAGCCCCAATGGAATGTCTGCATACCTTCCCAAAGATATTGATCCGCAGGATCATCGTAATAATCACTCAAGACGAACGTTGTAAGAACACGAAGTCCTTTTTCATAGCATTTCATCGCCTCGGGAATATAATCGTCCGGCGTGTAATCGTGGAACTTAACATCGGGATGCTGATCCATAAAGAACCAAGCGTTGCCTTCCTCCATACATGCTTGATACAAACATTGCAAATGATGGCATCTTGAAAATACTGCGCCGTTTAATTTGTCCCGTCCGGACAAACGAAATCCAAAAGCCCAGTCGCGAAGACCATATTCACGCGGAAGTGTTTCCAAAACGTCTTTGGCTTTTTGATATTCTTCCTTTTTGAGATATGCTGCAGCTTGAATTTCTTTGACAATACATACTCTAATAAAATCTGCACTCTCTGTGATGATCTTTTGAGAAAGCTCTATCATTTCATCCAAATGTGAAGTATCACCTTTATCACGCAATACATATTCGTATTCATTTAATAGTGCCATGAGCAATTCTTCGTTTCCCGGATACTCTTGCAACGCATCTTTTATGATTTGGAAATATTTTTGGGTGTCATCAAAGCAACAATTCCCAGCATCGTTAATAATTTTTTGAATTTTTGCTTTCATCTCACGGACATCGTAATCAAACAGAATATCCATAGAAACCTCAAAATATCCTGCGATAACCGGAATCATTTCCATATCGGGATACGTCAGACCGCTCTCCCATTTGCTTACCGCTTGCGGAGAAACCGACAGAACAGAAGCAAGAGCTTCTTGCGTAATCCCTTTCTTTTTTCTGAGTTCTCGTATTTTGTTACCTATGTTGATATTGGTCATAAGAAACCTCCAATTTTTATTGTGATGCGCTTCACTGATTAAAGTATATCACACGAAATTAGGGATTTCAATAACGCAGTATTAGAATAAAAACAACCTATGGTTTAGTTGGTTGAGTTATTTAATTATTCTTATACAAAAAACACGCTATAACTCATAATAAGTTATAACGTGTTTTCTTCTAAAACTGCTTTTTGTCCGCTTCTTTTAAAGTATAATACAAATAAGTCCGCCGCTGCCCTCGTTGATGATGCGTTCGAGCGTTTCGGAAAGCTTCGTTCTCGCGTCGTCGGGCATATGCTCAAGCTTTGCGTGAAGCCCTTCGTTTACAAGCTCATAGAGAGATTTTCCGAATATGTTGGAATCCCATATCTCGGCGGGCGATTCCTCGAACTCGCGAAGCAGGTATTTCACAAGGTCCTCGGACTGCTGCTCCGTGCCGACGACGGGGTTTATCTCCGTTTCGATATTTGCGCGTATCATATGAATTGATTGCGCCGACGCGCGCAGCTTAACGCCGTAGCCCGCACTGTGGCGAACGATTTCAGGTTCCTCAAGGTGAAGCTCCTCAACGCTTGGCATCACTATTCCGTAGCCGCGCTCGTCAACCGCCGCAAGAGCTTCGGCAACTCTGTCGTACTCGCGCTTTACTTTTGAGAGCTCACAAAGCAGGGGCAAAAGATCGGATTCTCCCGATATCTCAAATCCACTCATCTCGCCAAGCACTTCGTAGTAAAGACCTTCGCGCATCTTTACGCTTATCCGAGCGCATCCCGTGCCAAGATCAACGTTGTTTATCTCAATACTGTCAATATATTCATTTTCAGCGAGAGCTGAAAACGCTTCCTCAATATCTCCTATCTTTTTGGCTTTTGCCGCGCACTCGCGAACGCTCGATGCTATGGACGTGCGTATTTCGTGATCCTCTCCAAGACTTGTCATCCATTTAGGAAGGTCAATATTTACCTCCGTTATCGGGAACTCGTTGAGTATCATGCCGAGTATGTTTCTGATGTCCTCCGCATCAAGCTC
>JAZNOD010000066.1:0-9197 GCA_045580585.1 Eubacteriales bacterium | reverse complement strand
GTTTTCGCCCACAAGCTCGTCATAGACAACTGCCTTTTTGCTCTTGCAGTTAACGCACTTTTCATAAGGCGCGCCCGTGAGGTCTATCATACCGTTACATGGCACGGCAACGACGTAAACACGGTCCCTGTGAATACGATGTTCAGTAAGAAGCTGATTGAAGCTGTACGTATCGCAAGGCTTGAGAAAAACGAGAATTTTTCTATCATCGGAGCGATATTCGGGCTTTTTAGTTTCATTTACAAGATATTTTGAAAGATTTGCCGCACAAAAATCGGTATAAACAAAGCCTTCGGCAAGTTCATCCGCATTAGTAAAAACGGCAGGAGTTACATCGTAATTAAAAAGTCCTTTTTTCCAACCGAGAACGGCGGACACCTCACCGTCCGCGAGCTTTTTCGCGGCTATATCCACGAGAGTTTTACTGCTTATCGCTTGCATCTGAGGTCCTCCAATCTTTTATTCTCGCCAAGAGAAGCCACAGTCTCGACAAAATCATTCATGGTGGCGGCAAATTTTGCGCCCTCCGCAGCGGACACCCATTCTACGCGCGTGCGCTCCTTCTCGATGCCGAGATACTCAAGCATTGAGAAAAGCATTGCCATTCTGCGGCGGGTGTAATAGTTGCCCGAGGTATAGTGACAGTCACCCGGGTGACAGCCACAGATGATAACGCCGTCTGCGCCGCGCTGAAAAGCGCGAAGTACAAACGATGGGTTAACTCTGCACGAACAGGGGACGCGGATGATCTTTACCTCCGCGGGGTAGTTGAGGCGGTTGTTGCCCGCAAGATCAGCGCCCGCATAGGAGCACCAGTTGCAGCAAAATGCGACGATGAGCGGTTTATATTCACTTACTTGCATATTGCGTCCACCTCCGACATAATTTGCTGTGCGGTAAATCCGCGAAGATCCATAGCGCCCGAGGGACAAGCCACAGTACAAGCGCCGCAGCCCTGACATACCGCCTCATTGACCGAAGCAACGCGGCGCACAAGAGTCGTTCTGTCGGGCATTTTAAATTCTTTGTTAACGTACGTAATCGCACCATAGGGGCACACCCTCTCGCAAGAGGAGCAGCCGTTACACATCATCTCATCGGAATGAGCGATGCAGGGGTTGCCAATGAGCTTATCCTTGGCAAGAAGTCCAATAACCTTTGATGCGGCAGCGCCCGCCTGCGAGACCGTTTCGGGAATATCCTTCGGCCCTTGGCACGCACCCGACAAAAACACACCTGCCGTGGGGCTTTCCACCGGACGGAGCTTCGGATGGGCCTCGGTAAAGAAATCGTTCGTGTCCATCGAAGCTGTAAGCATCGTAGCAAGTCTTCTCGCTGACTTGTCAGGTTCAATGGCGGCGGCAAGCACAACGAGGTCAGCATCGATATGAAGCTGCTTATTGGCAATAAGGTCGGACGCCTGAACCTTAAGCACATCTCCCTCGGGAGACACCTTGCCTACCATTCCTTTAATGTAATGTACGCCATATTCCTCGACGGCACGGCGGTAGAATTCATCAAAATTCTTACCGGGAGTACGAACGTCGATATAGAAAACGTATACCTCTGTATCAGGATATTTATCACGCACGAGCATTGCGTGCTTTGCTGTATACATACAGCAAATCTTGGAACAATATTCCTTGCCCTTTTCAGCAGCGGCACAACGCGAGCCAACGCACTGAACAAAAACTATGGTGTGAGGATGCTTTCCGTCCGAGGGACGCAGAAGCTTGCCCGCGGTAGGACCTGCGGCGTTGGTCAGACGCTCAAACTCAAGAGAGGTGATAACGTCCTTCGACCGGCTGTATGCGTACTCATCGAATTTATCCATACTGATAGGATTAAATCCGGTTGCGGCAACTATCGCGCCGTAACGTTCAGTAATGATCTCGTCTTTTTGTTTATAGTCAATAGCGCCCGCAGAGCAGACCTTTGAGCATACGCCGCACTTGCCTGTTTTGAGCATCGTGCAATAGTCTGCATCGATAGCTGCAACCTTAGGCACTGCCTGCGCAAACGGAATATAGATCGCACGGCGGTTATCCATGCCCATATTGAATTCATTGGGAACCTTTTTTTGCGGACATTTTTCTGTACAAAGACCGCAACCTGTGCAAAGCTCTTCCTTTACATATCTTGCTTTTCTTCTTATCTTAACGTCAAAGTTTCCGACAAAGCCCTTGACATCCTCGATCTCGCTATACGAAAAAATTCTGATCTTTTCATTCTGCGCTGCATCGACCATCTTTGGCGTAAGTATACAGGCAGCGCAGTCAAGCGTGGGAAATGTCTTATCGAGCTGCGCCATCTTTCCGCCGATAGTGGGTTTAGTCTCCACGATATCTACGGGGAAACCGGCATCAGCTATGTCAAGCGCTGTCTGAATTCCCGCGATTCCGCCGCCGATTACAAGTGCGCGCTTGGTCACAGGACTCTCACCCGGGGTGAGAGGGGTGTTCAGATTAACCTTTGCGATAGCCGCCTTTGCGAGAACTATCGCCTTTTGCGTTCCCGTAAACATATCCTTATGTACCCACGAGCATTGCTCGCGAATATTGGCTATCTCAACCATGTATGGATTGAGTCCCGCCGAGGATGCTGTTTTGCGGAAGGTCGCCTCATGCATTCGGGGCGAGCAGGAGCAGACCACGATACCAGTAAGATTATACTTCCTGATAGCGTTTTTGATTATGTCCTGACCTGATTGGGAACACATATATTGATAATCGGTAGAGAAAACCACGCCCTGCTCATTTTTAACAGCCTCGGCAACCGTGGCTACGTCAACCGTGCCTGCAATATTAGTGCCGCACCAGCATACGAATACTCCTATTCTTGGCATTTAGCTCTCTCCTTTCGTTATTTTGCGTATTTGCGGAACGCGCTTACCAGCAACTGCTGAGGCACGTCGTCCGAGACAAGCGCGGGAACATCATCCGCGCGCAGACGATTAGCTCCCTGCTCTCTTATAACCTCAAGTCTTATCGCCTCAACAAGCTTCGCAGGCTCAACACCGCGCGGACATCTATCCACACACGCAAAGCAGGTCAAGCATTTATAGATAGAGGATGAATTCAGCAACGGCTCTATATCTCCGCTTTCTACCATATATACGAACTGATGAGGATGATACTCCATCTCGTCGTAAGAGGGACAGCTCGCACTGCATTTTCCGCATTTCATACAACGGCGTGCGTTGACTCCGCTTATGCGAAGAACTCGCTGTGTAACGTTTTCATTATTGCGCATTTTCTGTCTCCTTAACACCGAGAGCCTCCGCAAGAAGCTCCGTAAAATATACTACGGGGATATCGCTCTTACCATTCTTTATAAGATTATATCGGCAAAGCGGGCAAGCGGTCACAATGAGGTCAGCTCCTGCTGACTTTGCACCGTCAAGAACTCTACCGCTTTGCTTTGCGGCGGCAGCGGGATCGTCAAGAGCAACGTAGCCGCCGCAACACTCATTTCTGTATGCGTAAATGGCGGGCTCCGCACCGAGAGCGCGTATAAGATCCTCTATTATTCTCGGATTTTCTACGTCATCCATTTGCATGGTTTTGGCAGGGCGCAGGAGCAAGCAACCATAATAGGGGGCAATTTTTTTGCCCTTAAGTGAATTTTTAACGGCGGCGGCAACATTGTCAAAACCCACCTCATCGCGAAGCAGTTCAAGGAAATGCATAACACGCGTCTCGCCGTGATATTCGGTATACTCGGAGTTTTGCATACGCATATAATTGTTTACACGCAGAGCAAAGCTATCGTCAGTCTGCATTGCGTGATTCGTTTGCTTGATAACGTTGTGGCAAGCGGAACAAACACTTACAAGCACCTGCCCCTTATCTCTTGCCTCGGCAAGCGCACGCACAGATGACAGCTTTGTAGCTATCTCGTCGTTGGCGGTAGTAAATACGCCGCCGCAGCATTGCCAATTTTCTATTTCCTCAAGCGCGACGCCAAGCGCCTTAGCCGAGGCGCGTGTATAAACGTCAAGCTCCTTTGCCGTTGTTTTTAAGGTACAGCCCGGAAAATAGCTAACCTTCATCTGAGAATTCCTCCTTGATTTTTATACCATCTGTTCGGGATGGAATACCTCGTCGAATTTTTCCTCGGTCAAAAAGCCGAGTTCAACACACGCCTGACGGATGGATATATTATCCTTGAACGCTTTCTTTACTGTCTTTGCGGCGTTCTCATATCCAATGTAGGGGTTAAGCGCGGTGACGAGCATAAGCGAATTGTGCAGGTTATGGTGCATCTTTTCGCGATTTGCCTTGATGCCCGAGGCACAGTTCTTGTCAAAGGAAACGATAGCCTCGGCAAGCAGACGCGCGGACTGCAGGAAATTATACGCGCATACGGGCATAAATACGTTAAGCTCAAAATTACCCTGCGATGCCGCCATACCAACGGCAACGTCATTGCCCATTACCTGAACTGCCACCATAGTGAGCGCCTCGCACTGTGTGGGGTTGACCTTGCCTGGCATAATGGACGAGCCGGGCTCATTTTCGGGAATAAATATCTCACCAAGACCGTCGCGAGGACCTGACGCAAGCCATCTTACGTCGTTTGCTATTTTCATGAGGTCACACGCAAGCGCCTTTATCGCGCCGTGGGCAAAAACTATCTCGTCCTTTGATGTGAGCGCGTGGAATTTATTGGATGCAGTCACAAAATCCTTGCCCGTGAGCGCGGATACCTTGCTTGCTACAAGCTCTGCAAAGCCCTTGGGAGCGTTGAGTCCCGTTCCTACGGCTGTACCGCCGAGGGCAAGCTCCTTAAGAGGAACAAGGGAAAGCTTGAGCAGCTCAACGTCACGCTCAAGACTGCTTCGCCAACCCGAGATCTCCTGCGGGAAGGTGATGGGGGTGGCATCCTGCAGATGCGTACGTCCGCTCTTTACAACACCCTCGTTCTCCGCTTCAAGACGTTTGAAGGTAGCAATGAGAGCTTCTGCGGCGGGAATGAGCTTATCCTCGATAGCAATTACGGCAGAAATGTGCATTGCCGTGGGGAAAGTATCGTTTGAAGACTGGCTCATATTTATATCATCGTTGGGGTGGAGCAATTTCTTACCCGCAAGTTGATTTCCTCTGTTTGCTATAACCTCATTGGAATTCATATTAGACTGTGTACCCGAGCCGGTCTGCCATACTACGAGGGGGAAATTGGAAATAAGCTCACCGGAAATGACCTCGTCGCACGCCTTTTCGATCGCTGCAAGCTTTTCGTCAGTCATTTTTTCGGGCTTTAAGTCGTGATTGGCCTGTGCTGCGGCTTTTTTCAGTATGCCAAAGGCATGGACTATCTCACGCGGCATCGTTTCGATGCCTACGCCTATCTGAAAATTCTCACAGCTACGCTGTGTCTGTGCCGCCCAAAGCTTATCGGCGGGAACTTTCATTTCGCCCATAGAGTCGTGTTCGATGCGGTATTCCATAATATTGACCTCCAAAAATTTTGTATTTTTTATATTTCAAGCGCCGCAATAGTCTCTTTAAGAACGGCGGCACTGTTGTGGAGCTTTCCTATCTCCTCTGAATTGAGTGGTGCTAACATCTTTGAATGCGCTCCCGCCGAACCGATAATGTTCAGCACACTAAGACAAACGTCTTCGATACCGTACTCTCCGTTCATCATGGTCGATACGGTAGTTATCGTATCCGTTCCGCCGAGCAAGCATCTGCACAAATGTACAACGGAAGCGGAAACGGCAAAAAACGTTGCTCCCTTGCGTTCGATAACGCGTGCTCCCGACTTTCTGACGTAATCCTCTATCTCCGCGTAATTGGGCTCGGGAACAAGCTCGCCGCCGATAGCTATGGATTTATGACACTCACGGATGGGAACGTTTGATATATTGGCGAGAGACCACGGGATAAACGCGGAATCTCCATGCTCACCCATAACGTATGCATGGATGTTTTTTTGGTTTATCGAGTAATACTCCGACAGCCTTGCTCGCAGTCGGGACGTATCAAGGATAGTTCCCGAGCCTATTATACGTCTGTTTGGCAGATCGGAGAGCTTGCAAAAGGTGTACGTGAGAATGTCAACGGGATTGCTCACAATGAGATATTTCGCCTTCGGCGCATACTTGGTTATCTGCGGAATAATACTCTTCAGGATATTTACGTTGACCTGCGCAAGATCAAGCCTTGTTTGTCCCGGCTTTCTTGCCACTCCGCAGGTGAAAATAACAATGCTTGAGTCTGCGGCATCGCGGTAGCTTCCCGCATAAATCGAGCAGGATGATAAAAACGGCGTCCCCTGTCTGATATCAAGTGCCTCACCGAGTGCCTTTTCGTGATTGACGTCTATCATAATTATCTCCGACGCGATGCCCGTAAGGGCTATGGTGTAGGCGATAGTCGAGCCAACGTTGCCCGTACCGATTATGGTGATCTTATTCATCGATCAGACCTCACTTTTTAGTTTTAATAAAGCTGTGCACCGACAAAATGTCTCCATCAAGAGAGCGTCTTGTGAAAACAGCGCCGTTAAGCACAAGGTAACTATGCTCGCTCCCGCCCTTGGGAATAGATACAGAACCGGGATTGAGAATAGTAATACCGTTTGTTTGCTCAAAGCACGGCACGTGAGTGTGTCCGTGTATCAGAATGTCTCCGCGCTTGAGCGGAGGGAGCTTTGATGCATTAAAAAGATGTCCGTGCGTTGCAAAGATAAGATTTTTACCCAACGCCTCCTCGCAGATCAGCGCGTAGTCGGCAAGCACCGGGAAATCCAGCACCATGGCATCTACCTCACTCTCGCAATTGCCCCTGACACAGATGATTTCTGATGCGAGGGGATTGAGCATTGAAATAACAGCCTTGGGATCATAGTCACGCGGAAGATCGTTGCGCGGACCGTGATACAGTACGTCGCCGAGCAAAAGCAACCTGTCAGCCCCTTCGCGCTTGTATGCCTCCACAAGCTTTTTACACCAATATGCAGAACCGTGAATGTCCGACGCGATAAGCCACTTCATAATGCATCTCCAGCAAAATAAATTATTATGATAAAATTTATCTATTACATTATACTACATGATTGTTAAAATTTCAACAATCATTTTAAATAATATTTAATGAAATTTTCTAAAATCAGCATTACCAATTGGTCAAAATGACTAAACTTGTCGCAAGTGAGCTGATTTTTATAACTTTTATTCTCGTTATCTGAAATGCTGCTCAAATATCGGCAAAAAGCGTTTCCTCGGAAAAACTGTAAAAATACATTTCTTGTCTATTGACAGTTGTGGATAAATATATTAAAATATGAGTGTAGCACATCGTGCGAAAAGGAGGAAATGAAAATGGCAAAAAACATCACAAGTGCAACATTTGACCAAATCGAAAAAAGCGAGAAGCTGTGCATTATAGATTTCTGGGCACCTTGGTGCGGTCCTTGCAGAATGCTCGCCCCCACGATAGATGCGCTGTCCGAGTCATCAGCGGCTGACATATATAAATGCAACGTCGACGAGGAAGCCGCGCTTGCTATAAAATTCCGCATAAGCCTTATTCCCACACTCCTTTTCATCAAAGGCGGCGTTGAGGTGCATCGCACAACCGGCGTGCTTGGTAAGGAAGAAATAGAAGCAATAATAGAGAGGTTTTTGTAATGGTAAGATTGAACGAAGATAAAGAAATAGTAAAAATAATCAAGGAAGGTCTTAAGGCGCGCGGCGGATATTGCCCCTGCCGTCTTGAGATGACCGAAGACAATAAATGTCTATGCAAAGAATTCAGAGAGCAGATTGCAGACCCGAATTTCGAGGGCTACTGCCACTGCAAGCTTTATTATAAGGATAAAAAATAATGTTGACCTACGTAGCCACCTGTATGTTCGGACTTGAGAAGCTCCTTGGCGAGGAGATCGACACCCTTGGGCTCAAAAGAATAATGACGATGGACGGCAGAGTGCTGTTTTCCGGTGAAGCCGTAGATTGCGCGCGCGCAAACGTTAATCTGCGCGTTGCGGAGCGTGTTTACGTTCTCGTCGGAGATCCGTTCCCCGCTCCGAGCTTTGATGCTCTTTTTGAAGGGTGCCGCGCTTTACCGTGGGAGAATTATATCGAAAAAGACAATGCCTTTCCCGTGTCGGGACATTCGATAAAAAGCCAACTGACTTCCATTCCGGATTGTCAGAAGATACTTAAAAAATCTATCGCAACGCGCCTTGGCGGCAAATACGGTCTTACCGTCCTGCCTGAAACAGGCGCTGTGATGAAAGTAGAGTTTTTCATTTTCAAGGACGAGGCATACCTTATGATAGACACATCGGGTATCGCGTTGCACAAGCGCGGATACCGACCTGTGGCGAATGCCGCGCCACTTCGAGAAACGCTTGCGGCGGCAATAGCACTGACCGCAAGAGTGCGCGAGGACATCATGCTTTGGGACCCTTGCTGCGGCTCGGGAACGATAGTGATAGAGGGAGCAATGATCGCCACACACCGCGCACCCGGGCTTGAACGCTCGTTTGCGGGCGAGAGCTTTGCTTTCCTTCCGAATGAACTTTGGGAACGTGCTCGCGAGGAAGCGCGGTGCGCCATCGTAAACGACTCACGTTTTGTTGCGCGCGGCAGCGACATTGCCCCAGATTGCATAACCGTCGCAAGGGAAAACGCGCGGCGCGCGGGAGTATCATCTCACATAGAGCTTGCTCACGGAGATATGCGAAAAATAAAAAAACCTTCTCCCGATTGCAAAGGAACGCTCATTTGCAATCCGCCATACGGCGAGAGAATGATGTCGATGCGCGACGCGGAAAGGTTGTATCGTGATATGGGCGCAACGTTTCGCGCAATGGAACCGTGGCAGATCTACGTGCTGACATCGTGCGAATATTTTGAAAGGCTCTACGGCAGACGCGCCGACAAGGTGCGAAAGCTTTATAACGGCACTATCCCCGCTTATTTGTATCAGTTTTTTAAACCGCAAAGATAAAAAAGTGCGGCGACACAAGATGTCGCCGCGGCTTCATTATTCATTATTCATTCAAAAATCCGTTCTTTAATGAATAATGAATAATGAATAATAGGAAAGTTGTACAATAAAAATGGACAAAAAGAAGAGTTAATGATATAATTAACTTGAAAGAGGTGAGTCCATGAAAAGAACGTACAGCAAGGAATTCAAGATCAAAGCGTGTGAGCTCGTAATCAAGGACAATATAGCGGT
>JAZNOD010000065.1:0-5457 GCA_045580585.1 Eubacteriales bacterium | reverse complement strand
GTGATGAATTCCTCTCGATGGATATCGAGGTTTATCGAGCGAAGTACGGTCTCACCGTCGTAGGACTTGGAGACGGAGCGAAGCTCGATCAGCTTTTCCTTGTTCATTCCGTAAATTCCTTTTTAAAAAATATTCCGGAAGGGTCTATGTCGCACATCGGAAAAAAGCGCAAATCCGCCCGAAGCTTTCGCTCGGACGGGCAAAAAAAGCCGAGTGCACTTACGTACCGCAGTTTCCGACAATATTGTATCAAAAATATGGAGTAAATGCAATAGATTTTTGAAATCTCTTGATAATTATCATTAAAAAAATCAAAAAATTAATATAATTAAGGTAAAAAACGTGGCTGTATCAGTTAGAAGCCCAAGCCGTTATTTCGCTGCCGTCGGCGTACGAGTGTACGCCGGAGGACAAAGGCGCGGCTAAAAAACACGTATAAAAATTGAGATCCTTCAGCATATCTACCGCAAAAGACCGCTTTCTTCATCTTTAGGACGAAAAAAGCGGTCTTTTCTTTGTTTGTTTTTGTGTTTTTGTTCTGCGCTAAATGGGACAGCCCCTTTAAATCACTTGCTATCGCCGAGTGTTTGCTTCACGGAAACGGTCACCTTCTCTTCGTAGCAGGAGAACGCCGCCTCAACCTTTTCATTGTCGGGCTTTGTGAAAAGGCTGATTATCGGTACGGCGATAAGACCGACCACCATTGTAAATGCTCCGCAGTTGATGGGGGATTGCAAAAATACGGGGAATGCGGATTTGAAAAAGAGATTCAAGCTCATAACGATTGTGCCAAATCCAAAGCTGAACCATGCGGCAAGCTTGCTTGCGCGCTTCATGTACAGACCGTAGAGGAAAGGCGCAAGGAATGAACCTGCCAGAGCACCCCACGAAATACCCATCAGCTGAGCGATAAACGTAACGTTGCTTTTGTACTGTATAGCGGCTATTATAACGGATATAGCGATAAATACGCCGATAAATATTCTGATGCAAACAAGCTTTGCTTTTTCGCTAATTTTCTTTACGATAGTTCCGTTTATAAAGTCAAGGGTAAGAGTGGAAGCCGATGTCATAACGAGCGATGAGAGAGTAGACATAGATGCGGAAAGCACGAGTATGACTACAATGCCGATCAGGATATCGGGGAGACCTTCGAGCATTGTGGGGATAATGGCATCAAAGCCGTTTGCGGCTACGTCTACGTTGTAAAGTCTGCCAAACCCGCCAAGGAAGTAGCATCCGCCCGCAACTACGATAGCGAAGAGAGTGGAAATGATAGTTCCCTTGCTGATGGATTTTTCATCCTTGATAGCGTAGAATTTCTGCACCATCTGGGGGAGTCCCCAAGTGCCGAGCGACGTGAGTACCACGACACACAAAAGACCGATGGGATCGGGACCGAAGAAAGAGGCGAATATGCCGGGAGTTTCCGATACCGCAGGGTCAGAAACGTTTGCAAGACCTGCAAGCGCCGCTGTAAATCCACCGTGACCGTTCAGCACAGCCGCAATAACGGCAAAGATTCCCACAAGCATGATTATCCCCTGGATAAAGTCGTTTATCGCGGTAGCCATATATCCGCCCGCGATAACGTATATCGCCGTGAGAAGTGCCATTATAACTATGCAAACGACGTAGTCGATTCCGAAAGCCATTGCGAAAAGACGGGAAAGTCCGTTGTAAAGTGATGCGGTGTAGGGAATTAAGAAAACAAATATGATAATGGAAGCTACTATTTTAAGCGCACGGCTGTCATATCTTTTCTCAAAAAATTCGGGCATGGTCGCGCTGCCGAGGTGCTGTGTCATGACTCGTGTGCGTCTGCCGAGTATCACCCATGCGAGGAGCGAGCCGATAAAGGCGTTTCCGAGTCCTATCCATGTAGATGCGATACCGAACTTCCATCCGAACTGACCTGCATATCCAACAAATATAACAGCGGAAAAATAAGAAGTTCCATAGGCAAAAGCGGTAAGCCAAGGACCTACCGAGCGTCCGCCGAGAACGAAACCGTTAACGTCCTTTGATGAGCGGCGGCACGTGATGCCGATGCCTATCATCGCAGAGAAGAAAACAACAAGAAGAGCAATTTTGATGAACATTTTGAACCTCCTAAAATAAAAAATAACGTCCCCCGATTGCTCGGAGGACGGAATGACCGCGGTACCACCTCTGGTTTGCCCTTTTCTCGCGAAAAGCGCCTTTACAAGTGCAATAAACACTCTGTCGCTTTAACGGGCGACTCCCGTCACAGCCTACTGGCATTGCTTTCGGTGTGCTGCTCTCGGAATGTATTCGAGCTACCCGCCCCCGCCGTCTCGCACCATCCGACGGCTCTCTGTAAGGAACGTTGGCAGACCTACTTTTTTCCGGTCAACGCATTTTCTATAAATTATGGATTGATTATATCACGCCCTCGGCTCTCCGTCAAGAGTTTTTTGAAATTATTTTTCTTTTTCAATGAAAATTCTGTAAAAAACCGTGACTGTAAACACAAAAAGAGAGAGAGATGCGCCAAAACGAAGCAGTAGATAGACCGAAAATATCCAAAGACCTATCACGGTGATGAGCGATAAATATGAAAGAGCGCGGGCCGCAACGCGCGGACCTGCTACGTACCCCACAGCCGCGCCGAGCATGCGCCCGCCGTCGAAACCGCGCAGGGGAAGCAAATTCAGCAGAGCTATTATCATAGATATCGGGCAAAACAAGCGCGAGAATTCGTTCTGTGGAATAAGAAAAGCCACCATGGCCGCGCTTACGAGATTGAAAAGCGGTCCCGAAAAACAGAGCAACCATTCGTTTTTATAAGACATCAGCCCCTCGCATACACGAATGGTCGCTCCAAGCGGACCTATTTCGAGCGAACGCAGTCTGATGCCCAGAGCCTGCGCCGCCGTTAAATGTCCGAATTCGTGTATAGCGGCGGCGAGGATGAAGGGCAGGGCGATATCCATAGGTTCAAGCAGTATCTCGGCGGCTATAAGCGCCGCAGGTATTGCGCCCACGCGCAGAAACGGTCTTAAAGAGTTTTTTTTCATTTTTCCCTCCGTGCATATAATTATATAAGAAAAAAACGAAGGGTATGAAAAAATAGCAGAAAAATGAAAAAATCTTCAAAACACTATTGACAATCACTTGACCGCGTGATATAATATAGTCACAGCACGATGGATATCCCAAATTTGTAAGAAAAGGAGATGGTAGGATGAATCTTCAAATAAACGACGAATATATACCGGGTACGATGCTTCGTCGCGATGCCATGGGGGACGTTACGGGAATCGATTTTCTCAATAAGATATTTTATATATCGGACGGCATTATGCTTACACAGATCAGAGAAATATCGGGCATAGACGGCTCAACTCTCCAAAACTGGACCAAGCGCGGTTGGGTAGAAAACTCTAAAATGAAAAAATACAATAAGGATCAGCTTGCGCATATACTTATCATAAATATGCTCAGGTCCTGTATGCAGCTTGACAGGATAGCGTTTCTTATAACCTACATCAACGGCAGAGTGTACGACAGGTCGGACGACATTATTCGCGACAGCCTTCTATACGACTACATCTGCCGAGTGCTTGACAAGGTCACTCAACGCGGCGGCGTGGGGGATGAAACGCCCCTTCGTGATTGTATAGATGAGGTTACCGCTGATTATGATGAGAAGGTCAGCGGCGCGCGCCGCAGATTGAATACGGCGCTTGAAATAATTGTTGTTGCTTATTATGCTTCCATTGTAAAGCGACACTCGGATGAAATGACAGAAAAGCTGATAAACGGCTGATATTAATGAAAGGATGACGTATTATGATTGAATGGTGGAATAGTTTAGAAATTTCTCGCCAGATATTCGCCCTTATAGCCCTTCCGTCCACACTCATACTTTTGCTCCAAACGCTGCTTATGTTAATTGGCATAGGAGATGGCGCGGATGACGCAGACCTTGACCTTGACGGTGCGGCTGACGGCGATCTTGAGGTAGACAGCGGACTTGCGATATTCAGCATCAGGGGCATACTCTCAATGCTCACGATAACCGGCTGGGTAGGATTTGCGTTGCTCGCAACGTCCATCCCCGAGTGGGTTTCTGTTCTTGTTGCGGTAGTCAGCGGAGTGCTTACGCTCATTGGCATGGCGTATCTTATGCGCGCTGTTATGAGATTGCAGTCAAGCGGTAATATTAATATAGAAAACTGCATCGGCAAGGTAGCGCAGGTCTACATTCCGATCCCCCCTCTTTCCACGGGCTCGGGCAAGGTAAACCTTACCGTGCAGGAAAGCTACCGCGAGTTCAGCGCGATCACCACCTCGGCAGATATGCTGAAAACGGGCGCGTTTGTACGCGTTGTCGGAGTCAGCGAGGGCGGCGTGCTCTTAGTCGAGCCCGTGGCTGCTCCCCAAAAGTAATCAAATTTTTTCAATATAAGAAAGGAAAAAACAATGACAAATTTTAGTTCATTTCTTGCGGCAGACGGTATTTGTTCTGCTGTCCCCACCATCATTATTGCCGTGGCGGTAGTTCTCTTTGCGTTCGTGATCGTATTTGCATCAAGATACAAGAGATGCCCCTCGGATAAGATTATGGTCATCTACGGTAAGGTCGGCACAAACAAGGACGGCACACAGCGTTCCGCTAAGTGTATCCATGGCGGCGCGGCGTTCATCGTCCCCCTCATTCAGTCCTATGAGTACCTTGACCTGACTCCCTTGTCTATTCAGGTTGACCTCACCAACGCACTTTCACACCAGAACATCCGTGTTGACGTTCCCTCTCGTTTTACGGTAGGTATCTCCACCGAAACGGGCGTTATGCAGAATGCTGCAGAAAGACTTCTCGGTCTGAAGCTCGCTGAGATTCAGGATCTTGCCCGAGACATTATCTTCGGTCAGCTCCGTCTTGTTATCGCTACTATGGATATCGAGGAGATCAATCCCGACCGTGATAAATTCCTTGAGGCTGTTTCGAGCAACGTTGAGACCGAGCTTAAAAAGATCGGTCTGCGTCTTATCAACGTAAACGTTACCGATATCAACGACGAAAGCGGCTACATCACCGCACTCGGTAAGGAAGCTGCCGCAAAGGCAATAAACGATGCAAAGATCTCCGTTGCAGAGGCTGACAGAAGCGGTGCTATCGGTGCCGCCGCCGCTGAAAAGGATCAGAGAATTAACGTCTCGCGTTCCAACTCCGAGGCTATCGCGGGTGAGAACGAGGCAAAGGTAAGAATCGCAGAGTCCGAGTCCGTACGCCGTGAGCGTGAGGCAGAGGCTAACAAGCGCGCAGTTGCCGCAGAGAACATTCAAGCGGCAAAGGCACAGGAGGAATCCTACGCCGCACAGAGAAGCGCCGAGGAAGCCCGCGCATCGCTTGAAAAAGCAAGACTTGAAGCGGACATCATCGTAAAGGCAGAGATCGCAAAGAAGGAACTTGAGCTTAAGGCTGAGGCA
>JAZNOD010000064.1:0-3589 GCA_045580585.1 Eubacteriales bacterium | reverse complement strand
GTGCGCATAGTTCAAATATTCTTCTCACAATTGGAGCGGTTTCTTCATCAATCAGCAGATGTCCTTTTACATCGGGATCCTTCTTGTAGCCATACGGGATCTGTGTGCTGACACGTTCACCGCGTTCCGCCTTGGCTTTCAGGACGGCACGGATCTTCTTGCTCGTATCCCTTGCGAACCATTCGTTGAAGAGGTTCTTGAACGGTGCGAACTCGTTACCTTCGCTGTAAAGCGAATCGTAATTGTCGTTGACGGCGATATACCGCACGTTCCATCTCGGGAACAGCATCTCGGTATAGTTACCGACTTCGATATAGTTTCTTCCAAGTCGGGAGAGGTCTTTGGTGATCAGCGTTGATACCTTTCCTTGCTCCATCATTTCAAGAAGTCTTTGAAAATCCGGTCGGTTAAAGCTGACACCAGAGTATCCGTCGTCGATGAAGATTTGGATATTCTCAAAGCCGTTGTCCTTGGCGTACTTTTCAAGAATGGCTCTCTGATTCTGAATACTGTTGCTATCACCCTTGTTCTCATCCTCCTGAGAGAGTCTGCAATATAATGCTGTGATTTTTTCTGTTTGGTTTGACATATCTTTTTACCTCCTTCTTGTATGTCAAACCGATTGAGAGTGCAGGGGTGCAGTTATAAATTCTGCACCAACAGGATACTCCCAATCGGTGTCAATGTCCAGCGAAAATCGAAAAGATTCAAGAAACTTTATCAATTTCTTTTTCCATAAGTCTTTTCAGCGCTTCCTCGCTGTCTTTTGTGTCAATATCAAAAATAGAATTGACCTTGTACTTCATCCCGCCGATCACATACTCGGTGGTGGAAGTCAAGGTCATATCTTTTAGTTCATAGAGTTGTCTTCTGCGAATGCTTGTGGCAACATCCTTTTCGTAATCGTTTCCCGACGGGATCCGGAAGTCGATTTCATTTTCATAAATAACGTTTCTTTTCATCAAATTCTTCCATTCTTACATATACAATCCATAGCCCAAGCCGTTTGCCTGCTCGTACTCTTCCTGGGTGCAGTAACAGATAAACGCTTGGGGCGATATCTTGCGTCCGAGTATTTCTTCGAGACGCTCTTTTTCTTGCCAATCCATTTCGGTGAGCTGTCTTGGCGTATAAGATTCTCTCGGCGGTGCGACAGAGAGGATATCACCGAGCATACGAATCAGCCCCGCTGTTACAGTCATATTCATATCCTCATCGTGCTCGGGTGTTTTGTAGCTTCGATACGTCTCTGCCAAAGCTCCGTTGCACCCGCCCATAGCAAAGTACAGCTCGATGTTGGATTTGAGAAACCGTTCGTCGAAGAGCTTATTGTCACGGCAGGTATATCCTTCGGGTGTGGTAAAGGTAATATACTTGTAATCCGAATACCACTTCACCTTGTAACCGTGTCGTTCCATACATTCGATGAAAGCCTCGGGTGTGGGATTGCATTCAAGCGCCCAATCCAGAAACGCACACAGACGCTTTTTCCATTTGGGATATCTTCCGTAGGTGCATTTCTCTTCGGTGACCGAGAGCCCTCGCTCACGGCACAGCCTATTGGAGTACTCCTTCACCTTCAGCATATCGTCTCTTGACTGATGAAACTTCTTCCCATTTTCAAAGTTCACCGAATTAAAAACGATGTGATTGTGAATGTGCGCTTCGTTGATATGCGTTGACACTACCGCTTGATAACCGCCGAAGTACATCGCAAGCTCCATTCCGATCTCGTGGGCAAGCTCGGGCGTTACGTTTTCTTCGGGAGCGAAGGATTGTATCACGTGATAGTACTGTCTGCCGTCCGCTTTTCCGAAACGCTCTTTGACGAACAGAAACTCATCGTGTGCCGATTCGGGTGTGCAGTTGATGCCGTCGATGAGATCTCGGTCGGTTGCTTCTGGTCGTGTGATATACGGAAAGATATTGTTCATCTGACAGTTCGAGGTAATGAATTTAACGATTGCCATATCCTTTTAAGCTCCTCTCTTGTTTCGTTCAGGTCTACGGCGGAGATCATTCCGGCGTTGACGGCACGGGTAATCTGATTGAGATTGTTACCGACACGCCGCAGCTCGTCGGCAAGCTCGTCCACGCCGTTGATGACAACGATTGGTTTATCCAGCGCAACGTCACGGAGATAACGGCTGACGGTTCGGTAGGACGAAAGCGCTTTGTATTCGATCTGCTCTCGCTCCTCGGGTGAGACTCTCGTTCGGAGAATCTCGGTCTTGGGTTGTTTTGATTTCATAATAATTGAACCTCCTGTAATAGTGATATATCTCGCAAGCGAGATGTGATATGTTGCCTTGTGGCAACGTGATATAACGGCACAAGTGCCGCCATGATATTTCATTTGCAATCAAATGAAGTTACGCCTTCGGCGTAGGGGTATGGGCTTAGCCCGATGCCTTTGCCGGCTCTGTCGTGGCACAAAGGCGAAACTCGCAATAAAAGCCGACCAAGGTCGGCTTACCGAATGACAGAACCGTCAGTGACGCAAGGAACGCAAGGGTCGCAAGATTTGGCACTACCGTTTTCTGCGTCACTTACGGCACTTGCGTCACTACTTTCTTTAATCAGTCACATAAATCACACCTTTCAATAGTTTATTTGCAAGAGAAAAAGCTCCCGCCGACGTTGGCGAGAGCAATTTTGCTTGCGAGAGTTATCCCCTCTATTACATACCCGACATTAGAACCATCAAAATGTTCCTGACTTGAAAAAATTTTTTGAAAAAGAAAAATCCCTTTGAAGTTTTTACGCTTCAAAGGGATTGGTAGTGTTGATATATTATTTGTTTTGCATTTCTAAAAATACTTTTTGCTTTTCTTCGATCTTCTTTAACCGCTTGCCGACGGCACTATGCGTTTTGAATCCGAGACGCTCAGCAATTTGCTTTTGCGTGTATCCGTTTGCCTTTAACTTGAAGATCTTGATATCGGTCGCGTCGCCGAGAAAGGCATAGAATTCTTTGATGGTTTCCACCATTTCAAGATGCGCCTGGGGATCTTCATCTGAGAACTCTGTTGCTAACCCAGTTTTATGCTCGATGTCTTCCATTTGATCCAGCGATTCCAGTTCGCCGACCCTTGTACGTGTGTGATCCCATTGACGATTGAAATCCACCTTGTTGAAGTTGGTGTTTGCGGTACTGGCAAAATCCTCGTGCGCGCCAATCTCTTTCGATACACCCATAATTTCGGGAACGCTTTCCACCTGCATCAGCTTATTCATCATCACGGAAAGGAAAAGATCTGCGAATTGATCGAACACAAACGCAAACTCTGCTTCGGTCAATTCTTCAACTGTTTTGTTATGCGCCTTAGCATACTTTTCAAGCTCGGCGGTAATATCTCCTTCTAAGGTGGTCAACTTTGAACTTTTTTCGAAATTCTTTAATTCGGTTACAACTTGGCAACATCAATATGTTATAATATAATTAAAGTGGGATTGGTATATCCCCGAATAACGCATAAAAAGGGGTGGAAACATGGCTAAAATACTCATTGTTGAGGACGAAAAAGCGATCAACGATCTTGTAAAATTCAATCTTGAGCTGGTCGGACATGAGTGCAGCCAGGTATTT
>JAZNOD010000063.1:0-30559 GCA_045580585.1 Eubacteriales bacterium | reverse complement strand
CGCAAGTCCCACGACGGTGTAGATGATGCGCGCCCAGAGCGAGTCCTGACCGCCGCATATCCACGCTACAGTGTCAAATTTGAAAAGACCAATGCCGCCCCAGTTGAGTGAGCCGACGATGGAAAGGATCAATGCTATCTTGTCGATGATCATACGCTTAACCTCCTTTATGCGTTTCGGTCAAAGACGGCGTGCCGCACTTCAACTTCTGTGAAAAGTTTTCCCACGTGGCGGATTTTTATTCACGTTGCAGGCAAAAAAAGCAAATATAAAACTTCAAAAAACTCTTTTTGATATGCTGATCAAAAGAATGAATATTTTCTCCGTAGACATTTCATAATATAACTAACGAAAGTTTCGGAGGTCAACATGGAAAGCTTTGTTTATAAGGTTGCAGACAAGGTGGGAATACATGCACGTCCCGCGGGTAGGATCGTAAACGCGGCGAAGGTGTTTTTGGCAGATATAATAATAAGGAAAAAATCGGACGGCAAGGAGGCAGATGCCAAACGGCTGTTTTCGGTAATGAGCCTTGGCGCGACGTGCGGCGAGGAGCTTACCTTTATCATAAGCGGCGAGGATGAGGCGGCGGCGGCTCTCGCTATGAAAAAGCTATGCGAGGAGCATCTCGGATGACTAAATCAGAGCAGGCGGTGCAAAGAGGCACGAAAATCTTTGGCGGTGTGGGAGTTGGCGGACTTTGCGCCTCGGGAGTTTTACATTTTTGGCGACCGCAAAAAAGAGAGTCACAGCCATATAGGGGCGCGCGAGAGGAAAAACAGGCGTTTTCCGATGCGCTTTTGCGCGCTCGGGAGCGCACAGCGGTGCTTGCACGCCGTACCGAGGACGCCGCGGGCGAGGATGCGGCGGAGATTTTTGAAATACACGATATGCTCCTTGCCGATGCGGATTTTTCCGAGGGAGTCAAGAAAAAGATAGATAACGGTAAAACCGCCGCCGAGGCAGTAGAGGCGGTGGCTGAGGAAATGGCGGCGGTCTTTGACGCGATGGAGGATGAGTATTTTTCCGCCCGCGCCGCCGATATGCGCGACATTGGCGACCGCGTGGTAGATGAGCTTTTGGGCGGCGGCAGTGCGCTCCCCGACGGCAGAGTGATAATAGTAGCCGACGAGCTTACGCCCAGCGACACGGTGGCGTTTGACAGCGACAAGGTGCTTGGCTTTGTTACTTTTGGCGGCTCGGTCAACTCGCACACAGCTATTCTTGCTCGTGCGCTTTCCATTCCCGCGCTTGTGCGCGTGGGTGAGATAAGTGACGAATACGACGGGGCGGAGGCATTGCTTGACGCGGAAAACGGCACGCTTACACTTTTCCCAACGCCCGATATGCTTCTCAAATTCGCAACGGCGGAGTCGGCGCGCAGGGCAGAGGAGCAAAGACTGCGCGCGCTGATATCTCTACCCGCAATCACGCGCTCAGGCAGAAAGATAGGGCTTTTTGCAAATATCGGCGGTATATCGGGCGCGGAGGAAGCATATCGCGCCGGGGCTGACGGAATAGGACTTTTCAGGAGTGAATTTCTCTTTCTTGGCAGGGATTTCCTGCCGAGCGAGGAGGAGCAATATCAGGCATACAGCCGTGTGGCGCGTATTATGAAAGACAGGGGCGGACCTGTTGTGGTGCGCACGCTTGACGCAGGCTCGGACAAGGTGGTAAGTGCGCTTGCGGGTGCAAGCGAGGAAAATCCTGCGCTCGGCGTCAGGGGGATAAGGCTCTCGCTTTTGCACCCCGAGGTGTTTCGCACACAGCTCCGCGCGCTGTGCCGCGCCTCTGCGCACGGTAAAATAGCCGTAATGCTCCCCATGGTCGTCAGTGTCAAGGAGCTTGTCAGCGCGCGCGAAGTGTTTGAAAAGGTGAGAGGTGAGCTTGCGGATGAGGGCATTCCCATGGCGGAGCATATCCCATTTGGCGTGATGATAGAAACGCCTGCCGCCGCGATAATGGCTCGCGAGCTTGCCGCCGAGTCGGATTTTTTCTCGGTTGGAACTAATGACCTTTGCCAATACACTCTCGCCGCTGACAGACAAAACCCTGCGCTTTCGCATCTTACGGCAACGGAGGAAGACCTTGAGAGCGTTTTCAGGCTGATAAAAAACGCCGCCGATGCTATTCATTCTCTTGGCAAGGGAAAGTGGATAGGAATTTGCGGCGAGCTTGCGGCAGATATCGCGCTGACACCGAGATTTTTACAGTGCGGTGCGGACGAGCTTTCCGTTTCTCCGCCGTTTTTGCTAAAGCTGAAAGAAAAAATTCGTCTTATCGATTAGGAGAATAAAATGAGTCTTTTTTCATCTTCATCTTCCTCTCAAAAGCTGCTTTCCGTGGCTGATGGCGAGGTGATACCTCTTTCAATGGTGAACGACGAGGCATTTTCGTCGGGAATGCTCGGCGCGGGATTTGCCGTAAAGCCTGTGCGCGGTGTAGTCTACAGCCCCGTTGACGGCAAGGTCATGGGCGTTGCCGAGGGGAAGCACGCGTACAGTATTTTTTCGAGCGGTGGGCTTGAGATACTCGTGCATATAGGACTTGATACCGTTCACATGGGCGGCAGGAGCTTTACACCCACGGTGAAGGCGGGGGACGAGGTGCGCGCCGGTGACGTTATCGCTCACGTTGACCTTGCTGAAATCAAAAAAGAAGGTTACGACACCGTTATTCCCGTGCTTATGTCAAATATTGACGGAGACACCAAGCTTGCGCCGAGGCTTGGTTATGCCGAGGGTGGGCGAACTGCGGTGCTCAAGCTGCGCGACGGCGGAAAGGATATAAAATGAGTAGAACAGCAACACTTGACAAGCCGAGGCGGGATTCGCGTCTTTTCGGCGTACTTCAACGTGTGGGACGCGCATTTATGCTTCCCATCGCGCTTTTACCGATAGCGGGACTTTTTCTCGGAGTAGGAGCTTCGCTGACCAATCCCGCGATGATAGAGACCTACGGACTTTCGGGTATTCTTGGCGAGGGGACGGTACTAAACTCGATATTGACAATAATTTCGGGTGTCGGCTCGATAATTTTTTCAAATCTGCCAATAATTTTCGCTATGGGCGTTGCGCTTGGCATGGCAGAGGCGGAAAAGGGAACGGCAACGCTGTCCGCGGCGATAGCGTTTTTCGTCATGCACGAAACTATCCACACTCTGCTTTTGCTTACAGGCAGGCTTGAGGCAGGTGTTATGCACGAGGGAACTGTTGCCGACGTTGTTGGCATCACCTCGCTTGAAATGGGAGTTTTTGGCGGCATTGTCGTCGGTCTTGGTGTTGCCGCGCTCCACAATCGCTTTTATAAGATAAAGCTGCCCACGGTCATCTCCTTTTTCGGCGGAACACGCTTTGTGCCGATAATCTCCACCTTTGTCTATACGCTCGTTGGTGTGCTTATGTTCTTTGTATGGCCCTATATCCAATCGGGAATATATGCTCTTGGCGGACTTGTTACGGGCTCGGGCTACGTTGGCACGCTTGTGTACGGTTTTATTGAGCGCATACTCATTCCGTTCGGTCTGCACCACGTTTTCTATCTCCCGTTCTGGCAAACGGGGCTTGGCGGCACTGCCGTTATCGACGGTGTAACGGTAATGGGCGCGCAAAACATCTTCTTTGCGGAGCTTGCATCTCCAACGACCGAGGTGTTCTCCGTTGAAGCTACGCGCTTTATGGCGGGTAAATTCCCCTTTATGATATTCGGTCTTGCGGGGGCGGCGCTTGCTATGTACGTTACGGCACGGCGCGAAAAGCGGCGTGTTGTCGGCGGTATTCTGCTTTCCGCCGCGCTTACGGCAATGCTTACGGGTATTACCGAGCCTATTGAATTCACCTTCCTCTTTGTCGCACCCGTGATGTATTTCTTCCATTCTCTGCTTGCGGGCGTTTCGTATATGCTGATGCACGTGCTGAACGTCGGCGTGGGAATGACGTTTTCGGGCGGTATAATCGACCTTACGCTGTTCGGAATATTGCAGGGTACGGCAAAGACCAATTGGCTGATGATCCCCCTTGTGGGAGTGATATATTTTGTGATATACTACGCACTTTTCAGCTTTATGATAAAGAAATTCGATTATCTTACCCCGGGCAGAGAGGCGGACAACGAGGAGTCAAGACTCTACACGCGCGCGGATTATAATGCGAAAAAGGCGACGGCAGGCGCGCCCGAGGTGGCACGCGACCCCGAACTGTCGGATGCCGCCGTAGGCGCGGAGTCCACTTCGTCGGTGATATTGCGGGGACTCGGCGGCAAGGACAATATCGTAAATCTTGATGCCTGCGCCACGAGATTGCGTGTTACGGTGAAGGACAGCGCATTGGTTACAGATGCTGTTTTGAAGAGCAGCGGTGCGGCAGGCGTTATCCGCCGCGGTAACGGAATACAGGTGGTCTACGGCCCGCAGGTCAGCGTTATCAAGAGCGAGCTTGAGGAATATATGAAAACGCTGTAAGCGTTTCCAAGTGAAGTTGCGCCGTTGGCGCAGAGAAGCGTGCTTCGCACGTGAAGCACGCCTGCGGCGTATGAAGTGTTTGCCTATCGGCAAACGTTAAGGAAGCTTTTTGCTGATGCAAAAAGCGATTTATGAAAATAAAAACGGAAGAAACGCGTGCGTTTCTTCCGTTTTTTTCCTTAACTTTGCACTTAGCACTTAGCACTTTGCACTTATAAAAACGCTGTGCGTTTTTATGCTTTTGCAAAGCTTTTAATATAGCTGTCGATGGATTCCTGAATTATCTTTTTCGCCTCGTCGGGGCCAAAAAGCTCGCGGACTGCGGTTTGCTTGTTTTCAAGCTGCTTATAAACGGTGAAAAAGTGCATTATTTCATCGAAAATGTGTGATGGTAGCTCGTCGATCGTTTTGATGTTGTTGTAGTTCGGGTCGGACGTTGCAACGGCGATTATCTTATCGTCGAGCTTTCCGCTGTCGATCATTCGCATAACGCCTATGGGGTATACCTGCACCAGCGTCATCGGCAGTATTGCCTCAGTGCCGATTATGAGAACGTCGAGCGGGTCCCCGTCGTCCGCATACGTGCGCGGGATAAAGCCGTAGTTTGCGGGGTAGTGAGTAGAGGTGTAAAGTACCCTGTCAAGTCTCAAAAGTCCCGTGCCCTTGTCAAGCTCGTATTTGCATTTGCTGCCCTTTGATATCTCCACCAGAGCTGAAAAATTCTCGGGTGTGATGAGGGCGGGATCGATGTCGTGCCAGATATTCATGTGAAACCTCTTTTTTGTTTTGATTATTTGCCCTTTGCCGTATATTTAATCACTTAACGTAATCAAACTCAAAATCGTAGATGGAAACCGTGTGTCCCTCATCGCACCCCTTTGCCTCAAGTGCTTCGAAAACGCCGCTCTTGCGCAGTACCTTCTGGAAGAAGTTAAGGGATTCGTAATCGGAGAAATTTATCTGTCCGCAGAGGTTGAAGAGCCACTCGCCCTCAACGTAGAACGTATCATTCTCGCGGCGGATGGTGGTCTCCTTTGCGGTGCTCACCACGGCATCCTCGGCGGTGTACTCTGCCTCATATATCTTGATTTCGGGAAGCTCTGCAAGGCATTCGCCAACCCGTCTTACAAGCGCGGGGAGTCCCTCGCCCGTAGCCGCGCTTACGTAGAAAAGCTCCCTGCCAAGCTCTTTTACGTGCTTCTCAAAGGCATCGACGTCCACGTACTCGCGCACGAGCGCATCCGTCTTGTTTGCGACTACTATCTGCGGACGTCTCGCAAGCTCGGGGGAATACCTTTCGAGCTCACGGTAAATGGTTATCATATCCTCAACCGCGTCTCTGCCCTCGGTACAAGCAACGTCCACAACGTGAAGGAGCAGTCTGCAGCGGTCAACGTGGCGCAGAAATTCGTGTCCGAGCCCCGCGCCGTCGGACGCGCCCTCGATAAGTCCCGGGATATCCGCCGCAACGAAGCCCTGACCGTCATCGCCGGTCGACACTACGCCGAGATTTGGGGAAAGAGTGGTGAAGTGGTAGTCGGCGATTTTAGGCTTTGCCGCGCTTATTCGAGCGAGGATAGATGATTTTCCAACGCTCGGGAAGCCGATCAGACCAACGTCAGCGAGCATTTTAAGCTCAAGAATAAGCTCTTTTTCCTCGCCGCGCGTGCCGTTCTTCGCAAACATAGGCACTTGGCGTGTGGGCGTTGCGAAATGGCGATTGCCCCAACCGCCGCGTCCGCCGCGGCAAACGGTAAAGTTCTTACCGTCATCGTCTGACATATCGTGTATTATCTTGCCCGTGGCTGCGTCGCGGATAAGTGTTCCCGGAGGCACGTCGATCACGACGTCGGGCGCGGTAGCTCCGTGGCATTTATGCCCCATACCGTTTCCGCCCGGCTCGGCAATGAATTTACGCTTGTAGCGGAAGGCGAGAAGGGTGTTTGAACCCTCGTCAACACGGAAAACGATATTTCCGCCGTTTCCGCCGTCACCGCCGTCGGGACCGCCGTGAGAAACGTATTTCTCGCGGCGGAAGGAAACTGCACCGTTTCCGCCGTTTCCCGCCTTAACAAATATCTGTATTCTGTCTATAAACATTTTTGTTCCTCTTGCGCTGTACGCTTATTTTTTGTCCTCGTCTCTCTCGCGGATAATGAGCCGTATCGGCGTGCCCTTAAATCCAAAGGTGTCACGCAGACAGTTCTCGATATAGCGTTGATATGAGAAGTGGAAAAGCTCGGCATTGTTACAGAAAATAACAAAGGTGGGGGGAGCTACGGATATCTGCGTCATATAGTATATCTTCAGCCGTTTACCCTTGTCGGACGGTGGCTGTACACGGATGGTGGCATCGTGCAGCACGTCGTTGAGCATACCTGTGGAAATTCTCGTAACGCTTTGGTTGTAAACGTAATTTATCTGCTCAAAAATATTGGTTATACGCTGTCCTGTGAGCGCCGAAACGTAGAGGATCGGAGCGTATGGCATGTATGCAAGTGCAGTACGGATCTTCGCGTTATATTCGTTGACGGTGGAGTTGTCCTTGTCCGCTATGCTGTCCCATTTATTCACTACGATTATGGACGCACGTCCTGCCTCGTGGGCGATGCCCGCGATCTTCTCGTCCTGCTCGGTAATGCCCTCGGCGGCATCTATCATTATAAGGCAGACGTCCGCGCGGTCGACCGCAGTATGCGCGCGAAGAACCGAGTAATGCTCAACGCTGTCCTTTATCTTTGCGCTGCGGCGGATTCCCGCCGTGTCAATAAAGGTGTACTCACCGTAGGTGTTCGTTACCTTCGTATCTATCGCATCGCGCGTAGTACCCGGAATATTTGAGACTATCAGGCGTTTTTCTCCCACAATGCGATTGATTATAGATGATTTGCCCGCATTGGGTTTTCCGATAACGGCAACCTTTATGCCCGTGTCCTCGTCCTCACCCCCGTCAGTTTCGGGCAGTACCGAAAGGACCGCGTCGAGCAGGTCTCCGCTTCCCGTTCCGTGTATAGATGAAACGGGTATGGGGTCAACGTCAAAGCCAAGCTCGTAGAATTCATAGAATTCAAATGGCGTCTGACCTACTTTGTCGCATTTGTTGACAACGGGTATGATGGGCTTTCCGCTTTTTTTCAGCATTACGGCGATCTCGCGGTCGTCGGCAACAAGACCTGCGCGCACGTCGCACATAAAGATTATAACGTCTGCGCTTTCGATGGCTATCTCTGCTTGCACGCGCATTTGGGCAAGAATGACGTCATCGGTTTTGGGTTCTATTCCGCCCGTGTCGATGACGATGAGTGGCTTTCCGCACCATTCGGTCTCGCCGTAGATACGGTCGCGCGTAACGCCGGGGGTGTCCTCGACTATGGCGCGCCTCTCGCCAATGAGCTTGTTAAAAAGTGTGGACTTGCCTACGTTTGGGCGTCCTACTATTGCAATTACGGGTTTTGACATTTTCTATACCTTTTATAATTATTTCGTCGGGCTGACGTTGAGATATGCGTTTACCTTTTCAAGCGGAACGGAGAATTCGGCATAATATCCCGAAATGGCGTTCAGCTCGACTATGAGAACGAGGTCCGTGGCGGTAAAATAGCTGTCAGGGTAGGTGGAGTAGAGCTTGTAGTTTTTGTACTGCTCCATCATTTCCGAAAGGCTGATGTCTTTTGTAAGATCGCTTTTTCCGCTTATCTGTTTGAAATCTCCCGCCTTGAAGAGCGATATAACGGAGCCGAAGTCGGAATACAGCTTTGCCATTGAAACGGTCTTGCCCGTGCTGAGGTTAAAGAGGTAGCTGTACGCAAACTCATTGTTACCGCTACCGTCGGAGTACACCACCTTTGCGCTTGAGCGTACGGCAAGGAGATTGTTTCCAAGGTACGTTACGGCGGTATCGGTGACCTCATATTTTACGGTAAGTCCCGCTGCAATATCTTCCTCTACGTTGGTCACCTTTTCATCGAATTCAATGTCGGCAAGGGAAGCAAGAGCTTCGTTGAGCTTTGTTTGCATAGTCTCGTTTGAAAGACCGGTCAGCTTTGGATAACGCAGAGTTCGGGAGCTTTTGCCCGAGCCGCCCGTACCAAGGTCCTCAACGACTGTTATCACCTCAAAGTCGTAGGTGATTATATCAACGTTCGCAGTAGTTTCCGCGTTGGGAGTTGTAGTTTCCGACATCGGAGTTGTAGTTTCTGCCGTATCGGGGGCGGTAGTTTCTGCGGGCAGGGTTGTATCGTCGGGTGCGGTGGTGTCGGGTACCATCAGCACGTCTGTCGTATCATATGGGATAATTGGGCGTGTTTCGCCCGAATGGAGAGTTTGCATCTGTCTTTCATCGCCGGCAAGCAGAGCGCATGATGAAAGAGAGCAAACGAGCGCGGCGAGACAAACGAGAGATATTGTTTTTTTGAGAAGTATGGTTTTTTTCATATTATCCCGAATCCTTTCTTTAGTTTTCGTTGAGCAGGGCGCGGACAAATTCTCCGCCGTCGCAAGCGGTGGTGGCAACACCAACGCCTATCATTTGCGAAAGCTCGCCGGGAGACGTGCCGTCAAGAAAGAGGTCGCCGTCGGCGCGTAGTGCGTTGCGCGGAATCAAAAGAGCCTCTCCGATGTCCGTACCGCTGTTTTTTGCCTCAAGCACTTGCGCGGCAATGTCATTGCCCGTTAGAAGTCCCGAAACTGTTACACTCTCACCGAAAAAGTCATTTCTGATGCGCAGGACGTTGATCTTAAGCCCTTTGCACACACTTTCGGTACGGCGGCAGATGCGGCATATCATGTCGTACGCGGCATAGCCCGTTGCGACAGAGAGCGTGCGGCGGTTCTCGGGCTTGTCTTCTTTGGCAAAATCAAGCTCTGCATTCGCCTCCGCCTCAAAAAGCGGGAGCATTCCAACGCCGTTTTCAAGCTGGGAAAAGTCCTCGTAATATTCCTCGGGCGGCAGGGCAACTCCGCCGCGCACGTAGAACTCGTCGGAGCACCAAAAAAGGCGTGAGCCGTAAAAATCAAGGCAAGCGTCGCCAAACGCCGTGACTTGACCTACCACGGCGCGGCATTCCTCGGGTGTAAAGAGCGAGAGGGGATAGAGTCCGTCGCGGTGCTTGGTAAGCCCTGCGGGGACTATGGAAACGCTCTCGAGTGCGGGATGTAGCGCGGCAAGGTCGTGCATCGTGCGCTCAAGCTCCGCGCCGTCGTTTATACCGCGGCAGAGCACTATCTGCGCGCATATTTTAATGCCCGCTTTCGCAAAACGCTCAAGAAGTCCCAATACCTCGCCCGCAAAGCGGTTGTTAAGCATCTTGCAACGCAACTCGGGGTTTGTGGTGTGTACTGAAATATTCAGCGGTGAGATGTGCATTTCTATGATGCGCTCTATCTCATGTTCCGAAAGGTTTGTCATGGTAATGTAGTTTCCATGCAAAAACGAAAGGCGGGAGTCATCGTCCTTGAAATAGCAGGACTCGCGCATTCCGCCGGGGTTCTGGTCGATAAAGCAGAATATGCACTTGTTGCGGCATGACTGCTTTTTATCCATAAGCGGCGTTTCAAACTCAAGTCCCACGTCGTCGTTCTCGCCTTTTTTTATTTTGACGGTAACGGACTTGCCGTCGCGCAACAGCGAGAGAACGACCTTTTTTTCGCAAAGGCGAAAACGATAGTCAAGAACGTCGGCTATTTCCTTGCCGTTGATGCTTACAAGAACGTCGCCCTCGCGCACGCCTGCTTTTTCGGCAAGTGATTTTTTTTCAACTCCGATTATTTTGACCATTTTGCGCCCCCTTTGCATAGTAATACACAATAATTATAACACAAAACCGCCCGTGTGTCAATCTCGCGCTTGACATTTTTATATTATTAAGATATAATTCAGTATAAAGAAAAGAGGTGTGAGTGTGGAGATAAAGGAGATAGCAAGGATAAGAACGGATTTTCCCGAAAAATTCGGTATACCGCGGCAAAGCGGAAGAGTAGCGGAGCTTCGCGGCGAGATAGTTTTTTTGCCCGAATTTCGCAGTCGCGAGGCGCTTCGAGGACTTGAAGGGTACTCTCATATCTGGCTCGTTTGGGGATTTTCGGCAAATTCGCACGCCGATTGGTCACCGACCGTCCGTCCGCCAAGGCTCGGCGGAAATCGCCGCGTCGGTGTTTTTGCCACGCGCTCGCCCTATCGCCCGAATCCCTTGGGACTCAGCGTGGTACGACTTGAGAGTATCGAGCTTGACGGCAATGACGCTCCGCGCCTAACCGTCAGCGGTGCTGACCTCATGGACGGCACGCCGATATACGACATTAAGCCGTATCTGCCCCATGCTGATGCTATCGAGGGCGCACGCGGCGGCTTTTCGGCTGATTTTGTTGACTACGCGTTGAGGGTTGATTTTCCCGACGAGCTGCTTTCGCTGCTTCCCGAGGACAAGCGTACAGCCGCCGTTGCGGTGCTGGCGGAGGACCCGCGCCCGTCGTATCAGGACGACACGGAGCGCGAGTACGGAATGTCCTTCGGTGGCTTTGAGATATATTTCAAGGTCGACGGCGGCACGCTTACCGTGGTGAGGGTGGAGAAAACGCCTGCGGCGTTTTAAGTGCAAAGTGCAAAGTGCAAAGTGCAAAGTTAAGGTAGCTTTTTGCTATCGCAAAAAGCATTCAATAAAACAAAAAGTGGTTGAAGCCTCGGCTTCAACCACTTTTTTCCTTAATATTTGCCGCAAGGCAAATACATCATTCATCACGCGCGAAGCGCGCATCATTTTTGCCGCAAGGCAAATACATCACTGTAAAAACGCCTTGCGTTTTTACTTTACGCTGAACAGTATATCTCCGTAAGTCGGGAAGGGCCAGAAGTCCGACGCGGTGAGCGTTTCCGCCTCGTCAACGGCGGCGCGCAGGGCATCCATTGCGGGAATGACCTTGTCACGCATTGCGGCGGATGCTCCGGCGGCATCCTGACAGAGGTGTGCCGTCTCAAGCGCGCCCTCAAGCGTGTGCGCGTTCTCCGAAATGCTGTCGGCAAGGACGGAAAGGCGCTTTAAGAGGTCGGCTTCATAGTCGGAGCGTACGCCCGCACAGCCCGATGCCAGCACGTTCTTTTTGGCAAGATACGATTCGGCAATTGTGTTTTCAAAGCGGCTGACAGCGGGTAGGATGTCCTTTTTAGTCATATCGAGCATAGTCAGCGCTTCGATAGAAATGAGCTTTGAGTAGTTATCCAGAATTATCTCACAGCGAGAGCGAGCCTCAGCCTCGGTATAGACCTTGTGGCGCGCAAAGAGCGCGAGATTCTTCTCGGCGGTGAGGCAAGGAACGCAGTCGGGCGTGGTCTTAAGGTTCAGAAGTCCGCGCTCCTCGGTCGCTTCCTTTATCCATGCGTCGTCGTAGCTGTTTCCGCTGAATATTATACGCTTGTGCTTTATTATCACGTTCCTGATAAGGTCGTGCAAAGCGGAGTTGAAGTCCTCAGCCCCCTCAAGCGTGTCTGCGTAAAGGCGCAAAGATTCCGCTACGGCGGTGTTTATCATAATATTGATGCTTGCAATATTCGCGGACGAGCCGGGCGTACGGAACTCGAACTTATTGCCCGTAAAGGCAATGGGCGAGGTACGGTTACGGTCGGTCGTGTCGCGCGGAAGCTTCGGAAGGACGTGAACGCCAAGGCGGAGCGGCTCTTTTGCGGCGGCGTTGTAGCCGACGTCCTTTTCGATAGCCTCAAGAACGGCTTCAAGCTCGTCGCCGAGGAATACGGAAACGACTGCGGGGGGCGCTTCAGCAGCGCCGAGTCGGTGGTCGTTGCCCGCCGATGCGATGGAGAGGCGAAGCAGGTCCTGATAATCGTCAACCGCCTGCAGTACCGCACAAAGGAACAGCAAGAACTGCGCGTTTTCGTAAGGTGTGTCACCGGGGGTAAAGAGATTTACGCCCGTGTTAGTTGCGATTGACCAGTTATTGTGCTTGCCCGAGCCGTTGACACCCTTGAAGGGCTTTTCGTGAAGCAGGCAAACCATTCCGTGCTTTTTAGCCACCTTTTGCATAAGCTCCATAGTGAGCTGGTTGTGGTCGGCGGCGATATTGGTGGTTGAGAAAATGGGAGCAAGCTCGTGCTGTGTGGGCGCGCCCTCGTTATGCTCGGTCTTTGCAAGCACACCGAGTTTCCACAGCTCCTCGTCAAGCTCGCGCATGAAATCCGCGACGCGAGGCTTTATAGTTCCGTAGTAATGGACAGCGAGCTCCTGACCGCGAGGGGGCTTTGCGCCGAACAGAGTTCTGCCCGTGTAGACGAGATCGCGGCGGCGCTCGTAAATGTCACGGTCGATCAAGAAATACTCCTGCTCGGGACCGACGGTGGTCTTTACAGACGTGACCTTTTCATTTCCGAAAAGGCGCAGTACGCGCATAGTCTGCTTTGCGAGAGCTTCCATCGAACGCAAAAGAGGCGTTTTGGTGTCAAGCGCCTCACCGCTGTACGAAGCAAATGCGGTGGGAATGCAGAGCGTATTTTCTTTGATAAAGGCGTAGGACGTCGGGTCCCACGCGGTATATCCGCGCGCCTCGAAGGTCGCGCGCAGACCGCCCGAGGGGAATGAGGATGCGTCGGACTCGCCTTTTATAAGCTCCTTGCCAGAGAATTCCATTATTACCTTGCCGTTGGCGGCGGGAACGATAAATGCCTCGTGCTTTTCGGCAGTGATGCCCGTCATGGGCTGGAACCAATGTGTAAAATGTGTTGCGCCGCGCTCGATTGCCCAACTCTTCATAGCATCCGCAACGGCGTTGGCTATGCTTATATCAAGAGAGCGACCATCATCGATGGTGCGTTTCATTGCGTCATATATGCTCTGCGGCAGACGGGACTTCATTGCGCTGTCGTCAAATACCATAGAGCCGAATATTTCGGGAAGTTTCATTGATCTTTCACCTTTCAAACAGATAGTAAAAGTATACATCAATAAAATGCAAGTGTCAATAAAAACTTTGTTTTTTCGTTGTTTTTAATAAAAAATATGTCGAAGTGTCTTTATTTTTGTTATTTTTTACAAAAGCTATTGCCTTAATTTAATTTTTGTGGTAGAATATTATAATAACAATATTTCGCAAGCAAAATATGTAAAGGAGTCGGGGGCAAATCCCGGGTTTATAAATGCAAGCTATTACGGAATTTTTTGATCTGTTGCGCGGTGTGGACGCTCTTGGTGTTGCGTGCAAACTGACCTTCGCCGTATTTTTTGGCGGAGTTATAGGAATCGAGCGCGGGCGCAAGCGCCGTCCCGCGGGTTTCCGCACGTATATTCTCGTATGCCTCGGTGCCGCCCTTGCCATGTGCACGGGACAGTATCTTTTTTTAGTTCTCGGTCAAACGACGGACGTTTCACGCCTTGGCGCGCAGGTAATTAACGGTATCGGTTTTCTCGGTGCGGGAACTATCATAATCACCAGCCGCCAGCGCGTAAAGGGACTTACTACCGCCGCGGGACTTTGGGCATCGGCGTGTATGGGACATGCCATCGGCGCGGGATATTATGAATGTGCTATTATGGCTTTCGTCACCATAATCTCCACCAACACGGTCCTTAATCATCTTGAAAGAGCGCTGACCTCAAAAACGTGCAATATGAATATCATTATCACGGAAACCGCGTGCTTGGCAAAGATTCTTGAAAAAATTCGCGAGATGAAGATAAAGATATACGACGTGGAGGTCATAAACGCCAGGGAGCTTAAAACGCAATCCCCGAACGTCGTGATTGAAATGCGTTTGCCGCAACGCCGTCCGCATATAGAAATAATCACCGCGATGGCGGCTATTGACGGTGTTATATCCGTTGAAGAAACTTAAAAAGGAGGTAGGAATATGACTCTTTCGGAAATTATTGAATTAGCCAAGGGCGTTGGCTTATTTGGCATATTTGTCAGAATGTTTCTTGCCGTTCTTTGCGGAGGGATCATAGGAATCGAGCGTGAATACAAGCACCGTCCGGCGGGCTTCCGCACGCATACGCTCATTACTCTGGGTGCCACGCTCACCACGCTGACCAGCCAATTTTTAGTGGCTCGCGGAATGGCAACGGACCCTGCCCGTCTCGGTGCTCAGGTCATTGCGGGTATGGGCTTTATCGGCGCGGGCGCGATAATTGTCACCGCACGCCGTCAGGTCAAGGGACTTACCACTGCGGCAGGTCTGTGGACGTCGGCAATAATCGGTCTTGCTATCGGTACGGGATTCTACATGGGTGCTATCATGACGGTTGCTCTTGTTATAATCGCGGAGGTATTGCTGTCAAAGCTTGAGTATTCCGTTATAGCGAACGCGCGCTCAATGAACATCTATATGGAGTTTAAAAGCGCAAAGGACCTCGACTTTATCGTTGAGGAGATGGCAAAGCATAATATAGTCATCACGGAGATCGAATACACCAAATCAGCCGCCGCTGACGGAGTGCATCTTTCCGCCGTCTTTTCGATACGGTTCAAAAAGAAAATGCCGCACGAGAACGTTATGGCTCTGCTTGGTCAGATACCCGGTGTGGTGTCGGTAGAGGAGCTGTAAAAAACGATTATAAAGGCAATTGCCAAAATCATGAGAATAATACCTGCGAAAAGCAGGGGAAAAAGGCTGTCCCCCGGGGCTGCCTTTTCTCTTTTTCGGGCGCGGTATGCGTTATGATCCCCGTCGCGCGGCGGCAAGAAAAGCAAACGGCGTGCGGCGTAAGAGAGGGTGAATAGCAGTCCGTCAAAAAAGCCGCTTTTGCCTATGGACAGCAGGGCGTAGAGCGACAAAAACAGTGTTGCAGGCAACGTAAGGGCATCTGCCGCGAGCAGAGAAAGCGGGGAGGTGGCGTTATAGCCCGAAAGATACAATGCGGCGCACGCTCCACCTAAAGCAAGGAGAAAAAGCGTTTTTGCGCCCAATGAATGTAAAATTTTCATTTGTGGGATATCGCTCCATTTTATGGGAGTTTTGTGGTATTATTGGGGATTGTGGGGAGAGTATTCGCCATTTTGGTGTATTCTTCTACCTCGTCGTCGGAGCACAGCACTTGGCGCGTGGGGCTTATTTTTTGCATCTTCTGCGCTTTGTCCAAATCCTGCGGCGTGTAAATAAAGTGCCGCCGCTCACGCTCGGCGCGCGGATCGGGAATGGGTACGGCGGACAGAAGTGCGCGTGTGTATGGGTGAAGCGGAAGCGCAAAAAGCTCGCGCGAGGGGGCGATCTCGACTATTTTTCCGCGGTACATTACGGCTATCCTGTCGCAAAAATAGCGAACGACGGCAAGGTCGTGCGCGATGAATATCACCGTAAGTCCGAGCCTTTGGCGAAGGGAATCGAGCAGGTCTATTATCTGCGCCTGCACGGACACGTCAAGCGCGGAGACGGGCTCATCCGCAATTATCATCTTTGGATCTGTCAGTATCGCACGCGCTATGCCGATGCGCTGACGCTGACCGCCCGAAAACTCGTGCGGATATCTGTCGGCGTACTCAGGGTGTAAGCCTACGAGCGAGAGCGCCTCGGCTACTCGTTTGCGCAATTCCTTTTTCGCAAGTTCGCCGCGTATCACGAGCCCCTCGCCCACGCTTTCGCCAACCGTCATCCGAGGATTCAGAGATGACATGGGATCTTGAAATATCATCTGTATATCTCTGTTACACCCCGACATCAGCCGCCGCCCTTCAAAGGATATCTCCCCCTCGGGCTTGTAAAGACCGACAATGCTCCGTCCGAGTGTGGTTTTACCGCATCCCGATTCGCCCACAAGACCGAATATCTCCCCCGCGTTTATCGAAAGGCTTACCCCGTCCACGGCGTAAAAGCGTTTTTTGCCCTTTCCGAAGCCTTGGCGAAGGTCGTTTATGCGTAAGAGTGGCTCGTTCATTGCTTTCTCCTTTTTTCGATTCTTCTTTTAAGCACGTCGGGCATCTCGGTGGGCGGAGCGTAAGGGTGCAGAGTCCAGCTTGCCGCGAAATGTGTTGGCGAGAGCTGAAAAAACGGCGGTGGAAGCTCATAGTCTATCTTCATAGCATCGGGGTTTCGCGCGGCAAACGGATCGCCCACGGGCGGATGGCGCATATCGGGCGGTGAGCCCGATATCGCGCGCGGACGTTCGTCACCGTCGGGGTCGGGGACAGACGCGAGCAGGGCACGCGTGTATGGATGCGCGGGGGTGTAGAAGATCTCCTCGCTCGTTCCGTATTCGAGTATTTTTCCCGCATACATAACAGCTATACTGTCCGCAACGCTTGCCACCACGCCGAGGTCGTGGGAAATGAAAAGCATTGATAAATGGCGTTCATTTTTCAGGGAGCGCAACAAATCAAGCAGGCGCGCCTGTACCGAAACGTCAAGCGCTGTGGTCGGCTCGTCGCATATAAGCAAGCGCGGTGAGGCGGCAAGCGCTATGGCAATAACTATGCGCTGGCGCATTCCGCCCGAAAACTCAAACGGATAGCGGTCGTATCTTGCCTCGGGGTCGGGAATGCCCACCTCTCCCATCAGCGCGACGGTTCTTCGGCGCGCTTCTGCCGCGCCGATAGTGCCGTCAAGGCGTATGACCTCGCTTATCTGCCGCCCGATCTTCACTATCGGATCGAGTGCCGACATTGGATCTTGAAATATCATTGCCATCTGCCGTCCGCGCAGAGCGCAAAGCTCTCGCTCTGACGCTCCGATCAGCTCTTTTCCGTCAAATTTTATGCTTCCGCCGTCCACTCGTGCGTTTTTTGGCAGTATGCCGAGTATTGCTCGCGAGGTCACGCTCTTGCCCGAGCCTGATTCCCCTACAAGCGCGAGCGTTTCACCGCACCGCAGTGAAAGGCTCACGCCGCGGAGCGCATTTAGTCTGCCGCCTTTTACAGAAAAGGAGACGGCAAGGTCGTTTATTTGGAGTATATTTTCATTCATTTTTCAGTCCTCTGCCGATGGATCAAAGGCATCGCGCAGACCGTTTCCAAAAAGATTAAAGGATATCATAAGGATGGAGATGACTGCCGCGGGAAAGAGCATCAGGTGCGGATATGACGTCCAAATGCCCGAGGCTTCTGACAACAATGCGCCGAGTGAGGTCGCATCAGCACCGCCGAGGTTTACGATACCGAGAAAAGACAGCATGCTCTCGCTGAATATGACAGACGGTATTATAAGCACCGATGAAGTTATCAGCGTTCCGAGCGCGTTTGGGAAAATGTGGCGCAGTATTATACGCGCGTCCGATGCGCCGAGAGTGCGCGCGGCAAGGACGTATTCCTGATTTTTGAAGCGGTAGAATTGCGCCCTCACCCTCTCTGCCGTGGATATCCAGCCCGTCAGTACGAAGGCAAAAAGCAAGCCGGGGACAGCGCCCACCCGTTTGGCAAGATGAATCTGAAAGAGCGTTGCCACCACGATAAAGGGAATTCCCGAGAGGATTTCCGTTATTCTTTGCATAAAGGTGTCCGTTCTTCCGCCGTAGTAGCCCGATATCGCGCCATATGCCGAGCCGAGCAGGAGATTTATCACCGAAACGCCAAGGGCTATCCCGAGAGACAGGCGGATACCGTCGGCAAGCCGCAGAGCAAGGTCGTAGCCCTGTGCATCCGTGCCGAGAAGATATCTTGGCTCAAATCCGTTTTTGTAGATATAATAATTGTAATAAAGGACTCTTACTCTGTATTCGGCGTTCTCGCCGCCGCCCGAATAAACGGTGTAAACGGGCGTGCCGTCTTTGTCTCGCATATAGTTTTCCGAAAGTGTCATAGCGTCCGAGTACGGAATTTTTTCACCGTGCCCGTCGATCGGGTCAAGCCGTCGGTCTGTCTTATACCAATAGTTCGCATTTGAGTAGTCCGCACAGAACTCGTTTTGCGCAATCAGCGGGTACAGCACGCTCCTGCCGCTTTCACGCTCGAAAGCGCGTATTTTGTCAAGCTCCGTGCCGTCTATCTGCATATAGATAAAGCCGACCTCAAGATAGGGGTCTGTTCTTGCTGTGTAGGTGTTGCCGTTTTCGCGGATATCGCCTTTTACGGGATTGTATTTTTCGTCTATTTCGGAAAACGGTACGACCTCGCCGTTTTGCGCAGATGCGCCCGCGCCTATGGCGAGCGTGGCAATAATACCGCGCTTTGTATAGTCCTGCTTTGTACTACCGCCGCCGAGAGTGTAGCGCGGCGGTTTTTTAGCGTAGTAGGCATCAAGCGCAGAGGGGCTGTTGCCTTTTAAAAAAACGGGAGCGAAAAGGCTGAAAAGCACCACAAAAAGAATCAACACCGCCGCCGTTATCGCCGCACGGTTTTTTGTGAATCTGCCCATTGCGTCCGCAAAATAGCCGCCGCCCCTGCCTACGGGAAGCTCGCCGCCGTTTTCCTTGCGCTCCGCTTGTACGAATAAGGAGCGCGGAATGTCTGAGTAGTTCATTTTACCTTTCTCCGATCCGTATGCGTGGGTCGATAAGACCGTATCCCACGTCGATAACTATCCCCGCGCAAAGACCGATAAAGGTGTAAAATATCGAGTCAGCCATAAAAACGTCGTAGTCAAGCAGTTTTACAGAGTTAACGTAGAGCTGACCGACGCCGGGGATGGAAAAGATCTGCTCGATTATCACAGAGCCCTCAAGCACGCCTACAAAGCCTGCGACTATAATGGGGAGTATCGGCACCATTGCGTTTTTCAGCGCGTGTCGCATAGTTGCGCTGTAATTTGAAAGTCCCTTGGCGCGAGCGAGGAGCATATAGTCGCTTCGCAGTGTTTCGCCAAGCTCTGCGCGCGTGTATCGGCATAGCGAGGCTATCTCTCCAAATGACAGTGCAAGCACGGGAAGGACCATGCTGTGGAGCATTCTGGGGGAGAACCACGAGCCGCCCGCATCTGCAAGGGAGCATAGGACCTGCGGAAACCACCCGAGCTTAAAGTAAAAGATATATTGGAGCAAAAATGCGTAAACGTAGCTTGGCACGGAAACAAAAAGCATTACTCCAACGCTCACGGCGTGGTCGGCGGCACGGTTTCTGAATATAGCCGCCGTAGCACCGAGCAAAATGCCGAGTGGCGCGGAGAGCAAAAGGGAGTAGACGTTTACCAACACCGTCGGCAGCAATCTGTCCGCCAAAAGCTTAGTTACTTCCGTTCCCGGAGCGATATACCACGACGTGCCAAGGTCAAAGCGGGTAAGAACGTTTTTCAGATACAGAAAATATTGCACCAGCAAAGGTTTATTGTAGCCGAGCGCTTCCTCGCGCTCGGCTACAATAGCCGCAAGCGCCTTGTCCGTCGGCAGTTCGCGCGGCAAAAGCCGAATAAGCATAAAGCATATTGTGGTGATTATAAAAAGCGTGAGAAGCATAAGCAGGATACGCTTCAGTATATATCTCGTTTTGCTCAAAGCCTATGCCTCCTTTTCGAGAAATTATTTGTAGTCCACGCCGTCGCGGACTGCGCTTGCCCATTCGCCATCGTCGTATCGATACGTCATAAGTCGAATGCCGCCAAAGCCGTACATAATGTTGTATTCGTCAGTGTAGTAGTCGCATTGGTGGGACAGCAGAGTTGCCTCGGTGGTTGAATAAAGGGGAATGCGGTAGTAGGTCGAGAGAAAGGCTTCTTCAAGCAGAGCGCATATTTCAAGCTTATCTGAAATGGACGCGGATGCATATCTGCCGCTTCCGAGCATGGAGCGTGACCATTCCTGCCACGTCATGCTGACGTCATTGCCGCCCACAGTGAGGGTAAGCACGTCCTTTTCGGGGTTATAGCATGCCGCCTCGTTTACGGCATATTTATCAGGGTCCATATAAAGCTCAAAATGGCGGAAAGGGTAGAACGCCGCACCGCCCCACGCGCCGTAACCGATAGCGTACTCTCCTGCGGGAACTGCGCCGTAGCGGTTTTCGACGTTTCCGACTGCCTCGAGCGTTATCGTACCAAATCCGCTTCCCTCGGCGGCGGAATTGAGATATTTGTTAAGGAGAGTTATGAGCTTGTTGTCATCGGACGATAGCGCACCTGCCGAGAACGCCACGCGCACACGCACGTTTTCGCCCTTTTTGTATATTCCTTTGCGCTCAAGCTCTGCTGCGGCTTCTTTCATCAGCTTTTTTGCCTCGGTAAGATTATATCCCGTTATCGAGCCGTACGCTTGCTCAAGCGTTTGGTATCTTTTGCCCTCACCGTATTCAACACCGTACAGGCGGCAAATAGCCGCCATCGCCGCATTGCTGTTTCTGTAATTGGTTTCGTAGCCCGAAATGCCGTCATTTTTGTCCTCGTCAAAAACGTCGTAGTAGTACAGCGAGTTCATAAGGGCGTATGCGCTTTTGTAGCCCGGTGTTGCGCTGACAAGCTCTCTGCGGTCTATGCAAAGGCTCATTGCCCGCCTGAACGCGGTGCTTGACAGCACCGCGCTATTTTCGTTTCCGCGGCTTTGGTCCATTTTGCGAAGGGCGTCGGCGTTCGTGTTAAAGAAAAACGACATGGTGTAGGTCGTATCTGAACGGTAGAGTCTGTCAGAGTAGCTGTACGTGCCAAGTTCGTCCGCTGTCGGTGTCCAGACGGACAGTTCACCGCGCAAAAATGCCTGCTTTGCCGAAGGCGCATCAAGCACGTCAATGACTATTTTCTGTGTTTGGTACTGTTTTCGCCTCTCTCCGTCTATCTCAAACGGGGTGTAGGAAACGAGCGTGCCGTCCTCGCTTGTAAAGCCGTACCAATTTTCATTTTGCAAAAGCACCATCTGCTTTTGGTCCTGCATAGAGGACAGTCGGTAAACGCCAAAGCTTACGGTGGTTTCGGGGGATGTGCCGTAGGTCGTTGTGACAAGATCGCCCGACGTTTGCTTTAAGCTGTCGTACAGGGGAGTGTACACGAGCCACGTTGAGCCGCAAGAGGAGAGAAAATAGTCAAGAGAGATATAGTTTTTGGTGACGTAGCGCAGGGTGTATTCGTCCGCGGCGTAAAGACCGACGGATGAAAAATCGCTCCTGCCGTTATAGTATTCCTCGGCTCCCGCCAGCGCGCTCTCGCCCGAGCAGTAGAGGTTTGCGCGGTAATTTTTCATTTCGGGGGCGAGCAATCGCTTCATTGACTCTATATAGTCCTCGGTCGTGATATTCTCTCCGTTTTCCCATTTTGCGTTTTTGTTAAGCTTTATTTCAAAAACGTATCCTGCGCTCACGTTTTGCGCCTTTTCATTTCGCAGCGTGCATCCGAATCGGGTAAGGTCGGCGGTATTTTGCGCGGTAACGTCGCTTACCGATTCTGCCGCCTCGTATACCCATTGATATATTCCTTTCTCCGAATCGAGAATTGAAACGTCAACAAGCGGGGACGTCAGATAGCCGACTATTTCGGAGTCGGCATTCGTCTCCCACGTGTGCGGATTCCAATTGGTCGCAAGGCTCGCAGTGTAGCTTTTATAGGTGTAGCCCTCGCCGCCCTCGCCGCCGCAAGACGACAAAACGGGCAATGCGCTCACCGCAAGGAGCGCAGCAATGCCAAGTGAAATGATTTTTTTCAAGTTTACCTCCGAAAAAAGTTCTTCTTTTTCTTATTCTTTGCAGGTAGACGGAAAAAAACCAAAAAAATTCTGCATTTTCCGTCAAAAAAAAGAAAAACAAATCGGGAAATAAAGATAGCGTATAAAAAAATCTCTCCCTGCCGATCGGCAGGGAGAGCTCGCATTCGTATTTGGTTGTATTTTATTTGTCAGTTCTTTTTCATAGCAAGGGCAGTTTTTGCCTTTGCGGCGATGTTACGGGGGGTAAGTCCGTACGCTTCAAGCAGCGCGGGAACCTTGCCCGAACGGCCGAAAACGTCCTCCACGCCGACACGTACGACAGGTACGGGGCGTGCGGCGCAAACAGCCTCGGCAACGGCAGAGCCAAGTCCGCCGATAACGTTATGTTCCTCAACGGTTACGATAGCGCCCGTATCTGCGGCAGAAGCGAGAACGTCGGCGGTGTCAAGGGGCTTTATGGTGTGAACGTTAGTTACACGGGCACTTATGCCCTCTGCGGCGAGAAGCTCTGCCGCCTCAAGAGCTATGGAAACGGTCGTTCCGCTTGCCATTATGGTAAGGTCGTTGCCCTCGCGCAGTCTTACGTTCTTGCCAAATTCAAATTTATAATCAGCACCGTCAAAAATAACGGGAACCGCAAGTCTTCCAAAGCGCAGATAAACAGGGCCGTTGTAGTTTATTGCCCATTCAACGGCGGCACGCGCCTCAATTGCGTCTGCGGGATTCACGATAGCCATACCGGGAATGGTGCGCATAACACCGATATCCTCAAGGCACTGGTGCGTTGCGCCGTCCTCACCGACGGTGATGCCTGCGTGAGTTGCGCCGATTTTTACGTTAAGGTGGGGGTATGCAATGGAGTTGCGCACCTGCTCGAATGCTCTGCCTGCGGCAAACATAGCGAAAGTCGAGGCGAACACGGTCTTGCCCGTAGTAGCGATACCTGCGGCAACCGTCATCATGTTACCCTCGGCAATTCCGCAGTCGAAAAAGCGTTCGGGGAACTTCTTTTTAAATATGCCCGTCTTGGTAGCGGCGGCAAGGTCGGCATCAAGCACTACAAAATCGTACTTATCGCCAAATTCGGCAAGCGCGTTGCCGTATGCTTCTCTTGTTGCAATTTTTTCAGCCATTTTTATGCCTCCCTTTCTCAGTTTGCGCAGTTGATCTCTGCTACGGCGGCGGCGTACTGCTCGTCATTGGGGGCAGTTCCGTGCCAGCCTGCCTGATCCTCCATAAATGAAACGCCCTTGCCCTTGACGGAGCGAGCGATGATCACAGAGGGCTTGCCCTTGAAAGCGCGCGCGGCGGCAAAGGCATTCTCAAGAGACTCAAAATCGTGAGCGTCGGCAAGGATAACGTTCCATCCGAAAGCCGCGAACTTTTCATCGTGGGGCGTGGGGTTCATGACCTCGGTTATCTTGCCATCTATCTGCAGACCGTTGAGGTCAAGGATAAAGCAAAGGTTGTCAAGATTATAGTGTGCGGCAAACATAGCAGCCTCCCAAACCTGTCCCTCCTGCGATTCACCGTCGCCAACAATGGCGTAGGTGCGGTAGTCCTTACCGTCTATCTTCGCGGCGAGAGCCATTCCGCAGGCGGCGGAAACGCCAAGACCGAGAGAGCCCGTGGACATATCCACACCCGGAGTGCCTTTCATATCGGGATGTCCCTGAAGGAAGGAGTCAGCCTGACGAAGAGTGGAGAGGGCATCGGTAGGGAAAAAGCCCTTAAGTGCCAACGCCGCATAGAGTGCGGGGGCGGTATGTCCTTTGGAAAGAACAAGGCGGTCGCGGTCAGCCCACTTGGGCTCTGCGGCGTTTACGTTCATTTCCTCAAAATATAAATAGGTGATAATTTCAGCGATGGAAAGAGAGCCGCCGGGGTGTCCCGATGCAGCGGCGTGAACACCCTCAAGGATACCTAGGCGCACCTTGCGCGCGGTTTCTTTGAGGGAAAGGAGTTTTGCGTTATCCATTTTTACCTCCGAAAACGTTTACATTGATTTTATTATATAACAAAATTACGTCAATGTCAATCATAAAAGGCGTTGGTTTTTTGACATTCGCCAAAATTGGCAAAATTTTTCAAAAAAAGATTGACAATGGGCACACAGTGTGCTACAATATTGTGGCACACAGTGTGCTATTTCTTTTGGGAGGTAAATATGCCAAAACACAGTGTACCCCCTCGTCATAGTGACGACGGTGCTGCCGCGGATGCTCTTATAAAGGACGAAATGTCCGATAAGATCGTTTCTGCCGCTGAAAAAATCGCGACTACCGACGGACCCGACTCTCTTACCGTACGCAAGATACTGCAATCCCTTGCAATAACGAATCGCGTTTTTTACAACCGTTTTCACAATATTTCCGAGGTGCTTGACGTCGTATATCGCAATACGATACAGAAAATAAGAGATACTCTGCCAACCGAATTTGATCCGCATAAGGATTTTTTTGAGCAGGTTATAGATTTTGTTGCCAACACGCTTGTTATTTCCTACCGCACGAAAAATCACTTTAACTATTACGTTTTTGAGAATGACTCCGTATCCGATTACAACTACTGCTGGTGGATGAAAAAAATACGTGAGATTATCGAATACGCAAAGGAGCATAAATATATCAAAAACGTTGACTCCGAGGTTATGAGCTATTCGATATGGTGTTTCTGCCGCGGATATAATGCCGATGCCGTCGGGCGCGGTCTGCCTATGCACGAGGCTATTAAAAATTTTAAATATAGTTTTGCTTTTCTGCTTCAGGGCATGAGAGAGCAGGAAGCATAATGGAAGGGTCAGATATGAAAACCGAACTTATACACGAAAAACATAATTTTGTAAATATGCGTGACCTTATCGAATGGGCGGCACAGACCTACGGCGAAAAGCCTGCTTATTCGTACCGCATCCGCCCGTCTGACAGCGTAATAAATAAGGTGAATTTCATCGAGTTGCGTGACGAGGTACGCGCACTTGCTGCAAAGCTTTCAAAAATGGGCTGTACGGGCAAGCACATTGCCCTTATCGGCAAGTCAACGTATCATTGGATGCTCGTATACTTTGCCGCCCTCTCTATCGGTGCGGTGCTTGTTCCGCTTGACAGAGATTGGCAGAGCGAGGACCTTGCCGAGACTTGTGCTAAGGCAGAGGTCAAATACATCATATCCGACTATGATATAGCCGACAAGGCAAGCTTTATCTCCGCCAAGCTCACGCTTGAGGCTCCCGTCGTTTACATAGGCGCGCCAGAGGGCACGGAAAACAGGATAGAGGAGCTTTGCGCAGAGGGAAAAAGCATTTTCAATATGTGTCCCGCCTGCTATTTCGATGCCCCCATCGATCCCTACGGAATGTCGCTTCTCGTATTCACGTCGGGAACTACGGGTAAGGGCAAGGGAGTTATGCTCTCGCAAAACGCAATTTTGGCTGACATTACCGACGCTATCCCCTACATTGATTATTCCGAAAAAACGCTCGGCGTTCTTCCGCCCCACCACACCTACGGCTCGACCGTAATGTACGTCGGTCACGCCGTTATCGGCTCGGAAATTTATATTTCCTCGGGTATCCGCTACATTCTCAAGGAGCTTGGCGAGCAAAAGCCCGGACATCTCGTGCTCGTTCCCCTTTATCTTGAGACCTTCTACCGCCGCATTATGGGAACTATCAAGGAGCAGGGCAAGGAAAAGCTCGTAAAGAATATGATAAAGGTGAGCAACGGTCTGCGCAAGGTCGGTATTGACGTGCGCAAAAAGCTCTTTTCCTCTATCCGCGCGGCGTTCGGCGGCGAGCTGAAGACCGTTATTTCGGGCGGCGCACCGATAAATAAGGATATTATTGAATTTTTCGATGCCATAGGTATTGCCACCCTCAACGGCTACGGAATTACCGAGTGCGCTCCGCTGGTTGCCGTAAACCACAGCAGAAATATCGTAAGCGGAAGCGTTGGCGCTGTTATCGACATCGATACCGTAAAGATAAACGAGCCTAACGAGGACGGCGAGGGCGAGATACTTGTTAAAGGTCCTAACGTAATGGTAGGCTACTATAAGGACGAGGCGGCAACTGCCGATGCCCTTACCGAGGACGGATATTTCAGAACGGGCGACTACGGAAAGCTTGATGAGAACAACATTCTCTACATAACGGGAAGAAAGAAAAATCTCATCATTCTCTCAAACGGTAAGAACGTTTACCCCGAGGAGATTGAAAACATCCTTGCGGCAACGCCGGGAATCGTTGACATAATCGTTTACGAGGGACAGAGCAAGCGAGGCATTGAAAATAACGCCATAGTCGCGGAAATATATCCCGATAAGGAATATTTCGAAAAGAACGGAATTACGGATATCAAGGAATATTTCAAGGCGCGCGTAAAGGAATACAACGCCACCGCCGTTCCCTACAAAAAGATAGCTCACGTCAAGGTAAGGAGCGAGGAGTTCCCCAAGAATACTCTGCGCAAGATACAGAGATTCAAGCTTGATATGACGATAGACTAAAAAATTGACTCAGATGCAACGCATCTGACTCAATTTTTTATATTTCGATAATTTCAAGCTCTGCACAGTTTTTGAGCGCATCGGCAAAGCCGACAACGCACACAGCTCCCTCGTCGCGCATAGCGCGAAAGCTCGGAGCGATGGCGCGGAGCGAGTCAATATCGGTAGATATCATCTCGGCGCGGCGGCGGGCAAGCTCATCCTTGCCAATGCCAAGGAAGTATCTCTCATCCGCACCGTGTCCGCGTGCCGCGGGAGTTACAAGCGGCTCGGTTGAGGCGACGGCGGAAATAACGTACTTGTCGACTGCCTCGCCGCTGTCACAGAAAGCGTCAAGGTAGTCTGCCATTTTGCCGAACACGCCGAGCGTGCGCAGGGGAGAGGGATCACGGTAGGAATAGCACAGCATCACGCCGTCCCTGCCCGTTTGCATACCAACGCCGTACGCACCGCCCTGTACGCGCACCTCGTTCCACAGGTAGTCAAGCGAGAGTATCTTATCCGCAACGGCACGCTCGCCGCCTGCTGTGATACCCATGCGGCTCAGGTGATAACCGCGTGCGGCAAAGCTGATATTAGCAGGCACACAAAGTCCCATCTTGTACGGGAGCGCGCTCTTATACTCCGCGCCGTCGGCAAGTGGTGTACCCTCGGGCAGAGCGTTCACAATAGCGCAAACGTCCTGCGGCTCACTTGAGGTTACGGAAACAGTCAGGCGCGCGCGGCAGAGAGAGTCTTCCTGAACACGGCACAGAAGGTCGCAAAGCGCGCCGATCTCACTGTCAAAATTCTTGGCAATGCCGCGCAAATAGCGAAGGGAAGAAAAGCCGCGTATTGCCTCGTTTACCGCACCGCGTGCGCTGAAATGCGCGCCTACCGCGCTTGCGGCAAGGGAGTGTCCCGACATTATCGCTTCCTGCTTTGCATACTCGTCCTCCTGCAACACTATCTCGCGTATCGCATCTATACTGCGAAGGTCGGTGCGCAAAAGAACCTCCTCGATAAGCTCAAGCGCGTGCGGTACGTTCTCATCAAGTACGCTCGCTCGCACGGTAAGGCATGGAGTGCATTTATCAATTACACCGTCGCGGCTGTGAACGCCGAGGTCGTAGCTTATAGCACCGATATGGGTCTTTATTTGCTGTTGAAGGGCGGCAACGCTGTAATTTTTTGTGGGCAGCTCACCCAAAAGCGCGGGCAGGAGCGATAGGGCTGAAAGCTCGTCGAGCGTAAGGTCGCAAAGCGAAAAATACAGAGAAATATAGGTGATTCCGCTTGTTTTGACGGGGTGATAGAGCAGCTTTACGCCGGATATCTCGCTTTCGACGGTTGGTGTGATCTCGGGCATTTCGCCTATCTGCGACAGCGGAAGCGCGGGGAGTGTGGCAAGCTGCTCGGCGGTGTCGGGCGTTTTCTGCCAGAGCGTGAGCGCATCGTTTGCGCGGCGAAGAGCAGCTTTTTCATCCTCGCTCATAGCTCCCACTTCGTCAGCGAGGCGTGCCGCCTCTCTCTTACGCTTCTCATCGCCGAGGGTGGCGCTCGGGAGCATGTGAAGTATGGCTACGTCATCATCAAGAAGCATTTCGGCAAGGAGCTTTTCATAGGCATCGCCCTCAAGCATAGCGCGGAGCGCATCTGCCTCTTTCTCGTTGTCGAGATACAGCAACGGGTCACCGCCGTACATCCACGAATCGTACGCGGCGCTCGCTCTGTAAAGCCCCTGCGGCTCGGGAGTCTGGCGCAGACGGAAGGCAATGCGGTTTATAGAGGCGCGAAGCGCGTCGCGGTCAAGTCCGCGCTCGATAAGCGAGCGTGCCGTGCCGCGCACCAGAGAGATGATTTTGTCGCTGTCGGCGTCGTTCATATTGCGCACCTGCAATATCACCGATACTTGCGCAATTCCGTCCGAAACGTAAAGGCTCAGGTCCTCTCCAAGCCCCGATGAGAGCAGTGCACGGCAAAGGGGGGCTTCGTTGCTGTCCGCAAGTGCGTTGCAAAGCACCTTGGCGGCAAGGAGCTTGCGCTTGTCCTCAAAGCCGCAAAGCAGCTTGCCCACCGTGAGAATGGCTTTGTTCTTACCGTCCTCACCCTCAGCGACCTCAAAATGCTCCGTTCTTTCTGCGCGTGCACAAACGGCGGCGGGAATATCAAGGCTCAAGGGAACGGCATCGTAGCGCGAGAGATACGAGTCGATAAGGGTCAGCGTTTCGTAAAGCGGAATATCACCGTCGAGATATATCCGCGCATTTGAGGGGTGATAGTGCTTTTTATAGGTTTCGATAAATTTTTCATACGTCAGGTCGGGTATTTCCTCAGGTGCGCCGCCCGAATTGAAGCGGTAGCAATTATTCGGGAAAAGAAGCGAGTTTATACCCATTTCGATATTATCGTCAACGCCTGACATTGCGCCCTTCATCTCGTTGAAAACGACTCCCTTGTAGGACGGCGTATCGCCGTCAAGCTCGGTGTGGTGTCCCTCTTGGTAAAAAATATTTCTATCCTTCAATATTGCGGGTGCAAATACCGCATCAAGATACACCGAGGTGAGATTCATAAAATCGGCGGTGTTTCGGCTGGATATGGGGTATATCGTTTTATCGGGGTAGGTCATAGCGTTGAGAAAGGTCTTCATTGAGCTTTTGAGCAGCTCTACGAACGGCTCTCGGACGGGATATTTCTCGGAGCCGCAAAGCACCGAATGCTCAAGTATGTGAAAAACTCCCGTGGAGTCTGTGGGGAGCGTTTTGAAGCCTATGCAAAACAGCTTGTTGTCCTCGCCGTTGTCGGTAAAGCAGAGTGACGCTCCGCTTTTTTCGTGTGTCATCTCAACGAACGCTCCGCCAAGGCTCTCGTTCTCGCGCACACGGGTAACGATAAAGCCGCAAAGCCTTTGATTTTCCTTTAAATTATTCATTTTTCTCTCCTTCAATGTGTTTCGGTCACTTCAATAAAGTATCTTGCCACATGCGCGGGCGGAGTTTGCATTCCCTCACGCACCCACCATTTCAGCACCTCTGAAAAACTGCCCGTCAGGTAATTTATCAGAAAGCCGCGCGGTACGCTCACCGTAAAATCTTCGGCGTGCAAAGAAAAAAGCTGAGTAAGATACTCACGAAGATATCTCATAAATATATATCCGCTGTCCGAGGCGAGTATCCCAATAACACGCCCTCGGCTCTCAAAAAGATGCCAAAGTATGTGGGACAGCTTTTCGTCAAGAGTTTTGGAGTCCTTGCCGTACTCGCATATTCCCCCCTCGAAAATGTGGTCGAAAATATCCGCGCACATTTCACGCAAAAGCATATCCTTGGTCTCAAAATGAGTATAAAAGGTGCTTCGGCAGATATTCGCCGTATCTATTATTTCCTGAACGGTAATGTTCTCATAGCGTTTTCGCTCAAGTAAAGCGCCAAATGCCGAGAATATCGCATCTCTCGTTTTTTTCTGCCTTCTGTCCATAGCTCCCCCGTACATTTTTGCAAAAATGTCCATTATCGAACACTATCGCCAATTTGACCGTTGCTTTTTTTGCTTTCACGGCATACAATAATATCATACACCGTGTTCGGTATTGTATACATTATACAGCCAAAAGATAACGCGGTCAAGGGGTAAAATGAAAACAGAAAGAAACATTTTAGCGGCATTTTTACTTAATCTCTCGTTCTCTGTGCTTGAGCTGTTCGGCGGTTTTTTCACGGGGAGCATCGCCATTGTCTCCGACGCAATACACGATTTCGGAGATTCGGTCAGTATAGGGATATCCTATTTTCTTGAAAAGAAGAGCAAGGGCAAGCCCGATTCCAAATATACATACGGATACGCGCGTTATTCCGTGCTTGGCGCGGTGATAACGAGCGCAATTCTCGCCGCAGGCTCGGCGATCATCATCTGGCGCGCGATAGAAAGGCTCGTCCATCCCGAAACTATACGTCCTGACGGTATGATGATATTTGCCGTGTTCGGGCTTATCATGAATCTTCTTGCCGCTTATTTCACGCACGGCGGCGGTTCACTCAATCAAAGGGCGGTCAATCTTCACATGGTCGAGGACGTACTCGGTTGGGCGGCAGTTCTTATCGGTGCTGTTGTGATACGCCTGACGGGA
>JAZNOD010000062.1:0-2700 GCA_045580585.1 Eubacteriales bacterium | reverse complement strand
TTCTTCGATTTTTACAATTCTGTGTTCTCTGTCGGAGATGAATGCCGCTTCAATGACAGTCATAACGCGGCGCATCTGCTCGTGCGTTACTATCTGGGTGGCTTCACCGCGAATAGACGCCGCAAAATTGCGGTAGAAATCGTGTACGTCAGCCTTGGGCTGATCGATGAAGCACTCAAGCCGGTCGGTCTTGCCGCGCGGAGCCATCGTCTTTGTGATGCCTGCGGCGGTCACGACGGGCGCAACGTCATATGTTGCGTTGGGTGCGGGCTTTATGATGTGTGCGGGCTGGCACCAATCGGGAATGAGCGCGCCGCCCTCGTCGCCTGCCATAAGGAAGCGGCCGAATTTTTGGAAATAGTAAGTTCCTACCTCAACACGGGCAGTAAGCTCATCATCAAAATACATATCGAGCTTAAATCCGTCGTCAACGGTCTTGTTCTTTACGTGCTCAAACGTACAATACACCGAGTCAAGCTTGCGATCGCCAACGATGCAGAATATCTGGTCGATAAGGTGGATGCCCCAGTCGTAGAGCATTCCGCCGCCGTGCTCGGGCTTTGCGCGCCAGTCACCGGGGATACCGCGCGAGCCGAGAACCTTATTTTCAATATGGAACACCTTTCCAAGCTCACCCGACTCGTAGATGGACTTCATTACGAGATTTTCGCCATCCCAACGACGGTTCTGGTGAACGGTAAAGAGCCTACCGCATTCATTTGCAACCTCAATGACGGTGTTAAGCTCGTCAAGGGTGAGCATAACGGGTTTTTCACTGATAACGTGCTTGCCCGCGCGAAGCGCCTGTATAGCTATCGGCTTGTGGCACTCGTTAGGCGTTGCGATGGTAATACCGCATATTGCCTCGTCAGCGAGTAATGCCTCAAGGGAAGGGTAGGCGTGAATGCTGTTTTTCTCTGCTGCATCCATTCTTTTTTCATCTATGTCATAAATACCGCAAAGCTCTACAACGTCGCTTGCGAGAATTTCCTTTGTGTGCCAGCCGCCCATACCGCCGTAGCCAACAACTGCCCAACCGAGCTTATTTTTAAGTTCCATTTTCCGTGTCCTTTGATATAATATTGCTATTAAGCAATTATATTATAGGACAAAATCTGTGCAGTTACAAGCCAATGTTAGACATAAAAAGGACAAATATTGCTATTGATTCTTTTTAGACTCCGCTATCATTTCACGCAAAGCACACAGCGCATCGGATAGTCCGCCCACCGCGTCGATTATGCCGTGTCTCACCGCTTCCTCGCCTTCAAGTACCGAGCCGATGTCTGTGGCTATCTGATCGGGGCGCATCATCAGATGCCGCAGAGTGTCCGCGTTGGCGCGTGAATTGCGGCATATAAAAGATATTATACGCTCTTGCATATCGCGAAAATAGGTAAAGGTCTGCGGCGCGCCGACCACCGTTCCGCTTATCCTGACGGGGTGTACCGTCATTGTTGCGCTCGGCACTATAAACGAGCGCTTTGCCGATACCGCAAGCGGTACGCCAATGGAGTGGCCGCCGCCGAGAACTATCGACACCGTGGGCTTCGACATGGTTGCGATAAGCTCCGCAATGGCAAGTCCTGCCTCCACGTCTCCGCCGACCGTGTTCAGGAGTAACAGCACGCCGTCTGTTTCGTCGTCCTCCTCCACCTCTACAAGGCGGGGCAGTATATGCTCGTATTTGGTGGTTTTTTGGTTTTCTGCCGAGGTGTAATGCCCCTCTATCTGCCCGACGATGCAGATGCAGCATATTGATTCGCGTTTGTTTTCAACTACGCGCGCGCCGTCATCTTCACAGACGTCATTACAGCTTTGCTTTTTTTCCTCGCTCAAAATAATCATCTCCGTTCTTTTTTTATATTATTTGCGGTTGGTGCATGAAATATGAGTTTAGCAAGAAAAAAATCGCAAAAAGCGTGATAAATATTCAAAATTTGATTTACTTTTTATAAAAAATATGATATAATATGTCCGTATGTAAAATTTCTATAAGGAGATAAGATTATGGAAAACAAAATTCTTGTTGAGACCTCTGCCCGTCACGTACATCTGACGGCAGAAGCAGTTGAAACTCTTTACGGCAAGGGCGCAGAGCTTATCGTTAAAAAGATGCTCAGCCAGCCCGGTCAGTTTGCTTGCGGAAACGAAAAGCTGACTATCACGGGTCCCAAGGGCAGTCTTGCTCTTAGCGTTCTCGGTCCTGTTCGCCCCGCAAATCAGGTAGAGCTGTCCTTCTCGGATGCTCGCGCACTTGGAATCACTCCCCCCGTACGCGAAAGCGGCGACGTAGCGGGAACTCCCGGTCTTAAGATCGTAGGTCCTGCGGGCGAGATCGAGATTTCCGAGGGTGCAATCGTTGCAAAGCGTCACATTCACATGACTCCGGATGATGCCGAGGCTCTTGGCGTAAGCGATAAGGAGATCGTTAAGGTTAAGATCGATACCGACCGTCCTCTCGTTTTTGATGACGTTGTTGTTCGCGTAAACAAGAATTTTGCGCTCGCAATGCACATCGACACCGATGAGTGCAATGCCGCAGGTGCATTTGGCACGGTTTACGGCGAGATCGTTAAATAAGTTGTAAAAATTAAAACATAAACCAGAAAGGAATCTACAAGACATGAGCAATGTAAGCGAAATGCCTTACGCAATGAGCGGCGAAGTAGCCGAGATGTGCAAGGTAAAAAAAGGCTG
>JAZNOD010000061.1:0-12597 GCA_045580585.1 Eubacteriales bacterium | reverse complement strand
CATAAGGAAAACGGCGATCCCATCTTCCGCTACGTCTACGCAAAAACGCAAAAGGAACTGATCGATAAACTCCATTATAAAATCGATGAGTTCCGAGATGCCGAGTTGACCGAGGACAGCAATATGTCCCTCGGCGTGTGGCTCGACAAATGGATTGCCGAGTATATGACCGGCACCATCCGTGAGAGTACGCTGGGCGGTTACAAAACCTACACAGAAAAATATATAAAACCTGCGCTTGGGGATAAGCCGATAGCGTTCATCACAACTGCCGACGTGCAGAAATTTTATAATAATCTGCGTAAGAACGGCAGAATTAAAAATCAGCATATCTACGGAAATGGGTTATCGGATGCCATGGTAGTGAGAATACACTGTATGCTCCATGAAGCGATGGACATGGCGGTAAAGGAACACCTTATATCCAAGAACCCGACAAACGGTACAACCGTACCAAAGATTGCAAAAAAGGAAATGCAGGTGCTCACTGATGAGCAGCTTGATACCTTTATGAAATTGGTCGATGCGGAGGAACATTGGCGTGACTTCTTCTATACGGAACTCACCACAGGACTTCGGCGCGGTGAGATATGCGGTCTCAAATGGACAGACTTCGATGAGGTGGACGGCAAGCTGAATATCAACCGCAGTATCGATGTGAAAAACGGTGTAATAACCGAGGGTGAAACCAAAACAGGCAAAGGCAAGAGAAGCTTCTATCTGCCTGTCAGCACAGCCAATGTGCTGAGAGAGCGTAAAAAGAATGCGAAATCTGAGTGGATCTTCACCGATCTGCTTCGTCCCGAACTTCCCGTAGCACCGCCGGCGGCGTATAGAAAAATGAAACAACTGCTTCAAAAAGCAGGACTTCCCAATATACGCTTTCACGATCTCAGGCACACCTTCGCTACCCATGCGCTCACAAGCGGTGTGGATGCCAAAACGCTGTCGGGAATCCTTGGGCATACCAATGCAAGCTTCACGCTCGACACCTACACCCATGTAACAACGGATATGCAACAAAGAGCCTCGAATATAGTCGGCGGCTTCATAAACGATATCTTCGGAGAGGAGTTGAAAATATGAGTAAAAGAAGAAAGCAAGGCGAAGGCACCTTGCGAAAACGAGCAGACGGTCGATGGGAAGCTCGTGTCGTCATCGGCTACGATGAAAAAGGTAACCCCATCACAAAAAATGTAACTGCTATGGAAAAAGGCGAATGCCTCGAAAAGTTAGAGCAGTTAAAAGAAAAATGCGGTGTGCAGCTCACAGGCAAGGTCAAAGCGGAAATGGCATTCGGCGATTGGCTGGACTTCTGGTATCAGCAGTATGCCAAGCAAACGCTCCGCCCAACCACACAGTCGGGATACGAAAATATGATATACAATCATATAATCACCGATATCGGTAAAATACCGCTGAATAAATTAACGCAGAACGACCTGCAACAATTCTATACCCGACTGAAAAACGGTGGCAGAAAAGTAAGAACCGAACTATACGGCAAGGGATTGTCCGACCGTATGGTGCGCGGATGCCATGCTATGTGCCGAAAGGCATTAGAAAAAGCGGTCGCGGACGGGATTATAAGAATAAACCCTGCGATTGGTTGCAAACTGCCTCCGAAGAAAGCTAAGGAGATGCAGGTACTGACGAGAGAGGAAATGCAGAGGTTTATGGCGCAAGCCAAAGCGGATGGGTACTTCGAACTGTTCCTCCTTGAACTCTGCACAGGAATGCGCCGAGGGGAGATCGTAGCTCTGCAATGGGATGACCTTAATATGCAGACGGGCGAACTTCACATCTGCCGTCAGGCGACAACAGTACACGGCAACATTCATATATGTGCGCCGAAAACAAAATCCTCCATCCGCACCGTAATACTTCCGCCGGATATCGTTAAAATCCTTGCGGAATACAAAAAGCGGATAAACTCACGGTGGATGTTCCCATCCCCTGTAAAAGAGGATGCGCCGTATCATCCCTCTGCGATACGGAAGGTGCTTGACAGAACCTTGGAAAGAGCCGAATGTAAGCACGTTCGCTTTCACGATCTCAGGCACACCTTCGCTACAACCGCCCTTGCCAACGGTATGGATGTAAAAACGCTGTCGGCGATCATAGGTCACATTTCATCTGAAACGACTTTGAATATATACACCCATATCACCGATAATATGCAGCGGAGTGCAGCTAACAAAATTGAGCAAGGCTTCGGGCGAAATGAGGGCAGTATCAGTGAGAACAAGCAAACACCCGACCAAACGGTAAAAAAGCCACAAACGGCGAAATTTGAGCCGAAACAGCCAAAAATCCGTCGCCCCGGCACTGGATGCATCACGCAGATCAATGACCACCTATTCGAAGGTCGGTACTCACCGACAAACGCATACGGAAAACGCACACCAAAGAACGTGTACGCTAAGACGAGAGAGGAATGTGAAGAAAAGCTCGCTGAGCTGATCACGCAGATGAATGCGGAAATCGCCGCAGAAAAAGAACGGCTCAAAACGGAACGGTCGGCATAAAAGAAATAAACCGCCACGGAACGCTCCGTGGCGGTGATGCTTTATTCATCGTCTTTATTTATTTCAGAAAGGTAACCTGCAGTAATAACACCAGACGGCAATGCTATAATTGCAATACCAAATACAGAGGAAATCATCGTGACAATTCTGCCGATAGTTGTAACAGGATACAAATCGCCATAACCAACTGTTGTCAATGAAATGGTTGCCCAATATACTGCATCAAAGAATGTGTTAAAGGATTCGGGTTCAACATTGTAAATAACCAAGGCTGAAACAAGAACATAGGCTACAGCCATAGTTGCAACGGCAGCTAAAACCTTTTTCTGCTTCTTAAACACATTTGAAATAATCTCGAAACTTTTAGAATATCTTAAAAATTTAAATGCACGAAGCACCTTTAATGTTCTTAACAAGCGGAATAGTTTAAGGAGTCTGAAACTGCTGTTCAAAACAGATACAGACGGCAGTATAGAAAGTAAATCAATTATTGCCATTGGAGTAATTGGATACAAAAAGAAAGAAGCAACAGATTTTTTAAGTTTTATATCCGCTGTTATCAGCCGTAATAAATAATCAAAAATAAAAATGGCGACTGTTATGTAATCAATCCATTGGAATATTGAATTAGTTGTTTTGAAAGCCAAAGGAAAGATGCTGACAACGATAGTAGTCATCATAACAAAATCGTAGACGCTACTTAATTTTCCGCCATTTCCAGATGGCTCAATAATTTCATAAATCTTTTTTCTCATAATTCCACCACAAATTAATTTTTAATATTATATCACATGTAATAAAAATAAACAAGATGTATCAAATTTTGAGCCGCAGTAATCAAAGAAAAGGAAATTTTGCAGGCCACATTTGATTATGTGGTCGTAAAAAATGCAGTTTTTTGTAAAAGTGGCGATAAAACACCTAAAACGCATAAAAAATTGACCGAAAGTGGAGGCAAAACCTCTAAATTCGGTCAATTTTTGCCTAATCCCATCAAGATTGATACAAGAAAGACTTTACCCTAAAAATGGGGTGTAAAGTCTTGCACGGGTATTCTGCGGGTTTCAAATTGCAGAAAACAAACCAATGGGGGTTTCAAAATTATATGCCGTAGATTTTTTCACAATTATGTGATATAATCAGTTCGATAAATAAGAATTTGTGGAGGATTATGAATATGCTTAAGCTTCTAATGTGGATAATCCAGAGTTTGTAAATGTATGTATCAAAAAGTTTTTAGATAATTGAAGTTGCTGTTCAACTTATTAGTGAAATAAATGATGCCATTGAAGTATCATACGAAGATTAGGAGGTCACTATGACAATAAAAGAAGCAATCAAACAAAGGCACATGGTTCGTAAATATACTGATAAACCCATTCCTTCCAATCTGGTGGAACTGCTGAATGCCAGAATCGCAGAAAACAACACCACTCACGGACTGAACATGAAACTGGTTATAGGCAACTCTGATGGTATCGGTGGCATGGCAAAGATGCTACTGACTAAGACCGTCCACAGCTATATCGTTCTTGCGGGAAAGGAAAACTCTGACTTGGATGAGAAATTGGGCTATTGTGGCGCGGACCTTTGCCTGTATGCTCAGACTCTCGGTTTGAATACATGGTGGTGCGGAGGTATGTTCAACGGAAAAGGTGCCTTGAAACATCTTGAATGCAAAGACGTCCGAATCAACGGTGTTATTGCTATCGGTTATGGTCAGACCCAGGGTGTACAGCATAAATCCAAAACCGCAGCGGAAATCAGCCAGTACAACGGAACATCACCTCAATGGTTTGTTGATGGCGTGGATGCGCTTCTATATGCTCCTACGGCACTTAATAAGCAGCCTTACATGGTCAAGGGTGACGGTAGCAAAGTAACCATCACCGCAGGTGAAGGCCACTTCTCGGGTATTGACCTCGGTATCGGTAAATACCATTTTGAAGTCGGTGCCGGAAAAGAAAATTTTGATTGGCAGTAACCAATAAACTTTCAGTCTTGCGGTGAGATTGAAAGCGCGCATATAATCAACAAATTCAAGTTTATCGAATAGATTGAAAAACTCCTCACCGCCGTAATGGTAGTGAGGAGTTCGTTTTATGCTCTTATACTTTGTATTCCGTTCCATCCTTGAAGGTGAAGCGGATGTCGGTTTCATTGTAAACCGTGATGCGGTCAACCAAAGTGTACCACAAGGTTTTCTGCAACAGTAGATTTCCCGTGTAGGTGTAGTTCTTGAGAATTTTGGAAACGCTGTTTTGCGACCATTTGTTATTTTTTCGGGTCACTATGCCTTCAGCGTCCAGTCGTTTGCAGATTGCATTGTATCCAAGTCCCTCAAGGTAGTATGAGAAAATCTTATGCACTACCTCTGCCTCTTCCGGGATTACCTCATAATACTCACCGTTGTAGCGGTAACCCAACATCCCATATGCACTCGTGTAAACGCTTGAAGAAATCGAAATCATCCATAATATGCCGTGTAGTCAGCAATTCAGGATAGTAAGGACGGTTATTGCTTAACAACGTGAAGGTCTCGTTAATGGTTTTATCCCACAGAATATCACCGGCGCCATTGGATTCGATGATATCCTGTGTGTTTGTGTACGATCCATACTCAAAGTAATCTTGAAGCAAGAACAGCATAACAGCAAGCATATTAAATGCACTGCTATCACTCGTATCGTTGTACATACGAATAATCTGTTCTCTTGAATTGTACTATTTCTGCCATTATTGTTTCTCCTTGCGATGTGCCTTCATATAACAAGTGCGATTACAATATTTCGCTTCTTTTCTGTGAGTGGTAAAGGCAGCTCCGCACCAAAGGCAGGTGTATGAGTAAATACTTTTGCGTGTAAGCATATCTGTGTGTTGCCCCCACCACTTCAGTCGACACTTATCAGAACAAAACTTTTTCAATTGTTTTCTTTGGGGTTGGGTGATAGGTGCACCGCATTGCATACAAGTCGTTTTTAATCTTTCTGCAGCATCCTTTCCGTGCCTACGAATATACGTTTTAACCGAGTCACTTGGTATTCCGAGAAGACGGCCGATTTTCTTGTAACCGTTTCCAAGAGCGTATAGTTCTGTTATTTTTAGTTTTTCAAGCTCTGTCATATACATTCTCCTTAACAGTATTTGCTACGCAGACCTGGTCTGCGGCATCATACTAATCACTCTAAAAGAGAAAAAAGTCAAGTCCTATTTTGATACTTCTAAAAGTCTTGAACCCGTGCAAGACTTTATGTTTTGAGTGAACCCCCCAAGGTAGGGGGAGGTTTCAAAACAACGAACAATGAAATTCAGAGAAAAACAGCAACGGAATAAGAGAAGGTTTTCCGGGACAGCATTGAATGCAGCACAAAAAGAGAAAAAGCCGAAAACCCTTGTAAATAAAGGTTTTACGGCTTTTTCAAACAAAAAAGTCACCTCGTAAAGAGATGACTTTTTTGTATCAACGAATGTTGATGATTATGGTCGGAGTGACAGGGTTCGAACCTGCGGCATCGACATCCCAAATGTCGCGCGCTACCAACTGCGCCACACCCCGAAATATTTAATTTTATGCTCGGATTTTTACAGAAATTCCGCAACTGTGGGACACTATGTGGTCGTAAGCCTATTATAGCATATTTTCAAATAATATGAAAGCGGAAAAACCGCAGTATTAAAGGCTTTTTTGAGGTGGCTGGGATTTTACTTGAATTACCTATCTCACAGTCCCAAACCACCCGCGCTACCAACTGCGCCACACCCGGTTATTGAACAGCGTTTTGAAAACTTCTCTGAAACCTCAAAGAGTATAACCGATTTTGCCTTGTTTGTCAATGCCGCTTTCGTTTTGTGCAATATTGATAAAAAATTAACAACTTTATCGACCCCTTGGCACAAAAAGGATTTTGCGCCAAAAAAATTTTGTGTAAAAACCGAAAAAAATCGCGTTTTTTGCTTTACATATTAAAAAAAAGGTGTTAGAATGATATACGTATGGGACTGTGAAAAAAAGTCTCTCACGAATTTTATTACAGGAGGAATTTTCAATGGCCAGAAAATTCAAGACCATGGACGGAAATAACGCTGCGGCTCACGTTTCGTATGCGTTTACCGAAGTAGCCGGTATTTATCCGATTACCCCGTCCAGCCCGATGGCTGACTACGTTGATCAGTGGTCCGCTCAGGGTCTGAAAAACATTTTTGGTACCACCGTTAAAGTTTCGGAAATGCAATCCGAAGCCGGTGCTGCCGGTACGGTTCACGGCTCGCTCGCAGCCGGTGCACTGACCACCACCTACACTGCATCGCAGGGACTTCTGTTGATGATCCCGAACATGTACAAGATCGCCGGCGAACTGCTGCCCAGCGTTTTCCACGTTTCGGCACGCTGCGTTGCCAGCCACGCGCTCAACATCTTTGGCGACCATTCTGACGTTTATGCATGCCGTCAGACCGGTTTTGCGATGTTGGCAAACACCAACACCCAGGAAGTTATGGACCTCGGCGCTGTTGCTCACTTGGCAACCATTAAGAGCCGCGTTCCCTTCATCAACTTCTTTGATGGCTTCCGCACCTCCCACGAGATCCAGAAGATCCAGGTTTGGGATTTTGAAGATTTGAAAGAAATGTGCGATATGGATGCCGTTGCCGCATTCCGTAAGCGCGCTTTGAATCCGGAGCGTCCGGTTATGCGCGGTTCTCACGAAAACGGAGATATCTTCTTCCAGCATCGTGAAGCCTGCAACAAGTACTATGATGCCGTTCCTACCATTGTTGAAGAATACATGGACAAGGTGAACGCCAAGATCGGCACCAACTACAAACTCTTCAACTACTACGGCGCACCCGACGCAGACCGCGTCATCGTTGCGATGGGCTCGATCTGTGACGTTGCTGAAGAGGTTATCGACTACTTGACCGCCGCCGGCGAAAAAGTTGGTCTTATTAAAGTTCGTCTGTACCGTCCCTTCTCTGCTGAGAAGTTGGTTGAAGCGATTCCCGAGACCGTCAAGAAGATTGCCGTTCTCGACCGTACCAAAGAGCCCGGCTCGTTGGGCGAACCGCTTTACCTCGACGTTGTTGGCGCTCTGGCCGCTACCGGCCGCAAGATCGACACCGTTATCGGTGGTCGTTACGGTCTCGGTTCCAAAGACACGCCGCCTTCCAGCATCTTCGCGATCTACAAAGAGCTTTCGAAGGATGCTCCGAAGCGTCAGTTCACCATTGGTATCAACGACGACGTAACCAACCTTTCTCTGCCCGAGGAAGAGGCTCCGAACACGGCAGCCGAAGGCACCAAGGAATGCAAGTTCTGGGGTCTTGGCGGTGACGGTACCGTTGGTGCAAACAAAGACTCGATCAAGATCATCGGTGACCACACCGATAAATATGCTCAGGCATACTTCCAGTATGACTCCAAGAAGACCGGCGGTATCACCATTTCGCACTTGCGCTTCGGTGACAAGCCGATCAAGAGCCCCTATTACATCAACAAGGCTGACTTCGTTGCCTGCCACAACCCGTCCTACGTGATCAAGGGTTACAAGATGGTTAACGACGTAAAGCCGGGCGGTGTATTCCTCATCAACTGCCAGTGGACTCCCGAAGAGTTGGATAAACATATGCCGGCCGAAGCCAAGCGTTACATTGCTAAGAACAACGTTCAGTTGTACACCGTTAATGCAATCGACCTGGCTGCCAAGATTGGTTTGGGCAAGCGTACCAACACTGTTCTTCAGTCCGCTTTCTTCGCCCTCTCCGAGGTTCTCCCGGTTGAGGATGCCATCGGCTACATGAAGGAAAAGGCTCAGAAGTTCATGAAGAAGGGTAAAGAAATCGTTGAGATGAACGAAAAGGCCATCGATGCCGGTGCAACCGCATTCGTGAAGATCGACGTTCCCGCTTCCTGGGCTACCGCTGAAGATACCGCTGCTGCCGCTACCGAGAACGGCCCCGCCGCCCTCGTAAAGATGGTTGACACGGTTATGAAGCCGGTCGCTTTGATGGATGGCGATTCCCTGCCGGTATCGGCTTTCATGGATTATGCCGACGGTACCTTCCTGCACGGTGCTTCCGCTTACGAGAAGCGCGGCGTTGCCGTTATGGTTCCCGAGTGGAATGCCGACACCTGTGCCAAGTGTAACAAGTGCGCCTTCGTCTGCCCGCACGCAACCATCCGTCCGTTCGTTATGACCGCTGACGAAGTTTCCAAGGCTCCCGCAGGTATGAAGGTTTCTCCGAAGCCGTTCCTCAAGACCGATTACACCTACACCCTGGCCATCTCTCCGTTGGATTGTATGGGTTGCGGCGTATGTATCGGCGTCTGCCCGACCAACTCTTTGAAGATGGTTCCGCAGGAAACTCAGCTCGCCGAACAGGCTTCGTTCGACTACTGCGTCGCCGAAGTTGCCGAGAAGAAGGACGTTGCCACCGATGCCAACGTTATCACTTCTCAGTTCAAGAAGCCGTTGCTTGAGTTCTCGGGCTCTTGCGCAGGTTGTGCTGAAACCTCTTATGCTCGCCTGATCACCCAGTTGTTCGGTGACAGAATGTATATCTCCAACGCAACGGGTTGTTCGTCCATCTGGGGCGGCCCTGCTGCTACTTCCCCGTACACCACCAACGCCGAGGGCCAAGGCCCCGCTTGGGCAAACTCCTTGTTCGAGGACAACGCTGAGCACGGCTACGGTATGTACCTGGGTCAGAAGGCTATCCGCGATCGTCTGATCGACGACGTAAAGCAGATTGCCGCTTCCGATAAGGCTTCTGCCGCTGTGAAGGCTGCTGCCGACGAATATCTTGCAACCGTAAACGACGGTGCCAAGAACGCCGACGCTTCCAAGGCTTTGGTTGCCGCAATCGAGGCTGACGGTGTTTGCTGCGACCTCTGCAAAGACGTTGTAGACAACAAGGAATACCTCTCCAAGAAGTCCATCTGGATCTTCGGTGGTGACGGTTGGGCCTACGATATCGGTTTCGGTGGCGTAGACCACGTTTTGGCCGCAGGCAACAACGTAAACATCATGGTCTTCGATACCGAAGTTTACTCCAATACCGGTGGTCAGGCCTCCAAGGCTTCCAACATCGGTCAGGTTGCTCAGTTCGCCGCTGCCGGTAAGGCCATCGCCAAGAAGAGCCTTGCTGAGATCGCGATGTCCTACGGTTACGTATACGTTGCACAGATCGCCATGGGCGCTGACATGAACCAGACCCTCAAGGCCATCAAAGAGGCCGAGGCTTATGACGGCCCGTCGCTCATCATCGGCTACGCTCCCTGCGAGATGCACTCGATCAAGGGCGGTATGGTCAACTGCCAGGCTGAAATGAAGAAGGCTGTGGATTGCGGATACTGGGATATGTTCCGTTACAACCCGGCACTCAAGGCCGAGGGCAAGAATCCGTTCAGCTTGGATAGCAAGCCTGCAACGGCCGACTATAAGGAGTTCATCCTGAACGAGGCTCGTTACTCGTCCTTGACCCGTTCCTTCCCGGATCGTGCCGAGGAACTCTTCGACCAGGCTGCCGAGGCCGCAAAGGCTCGTCGTGCACACCTCGAGAAGTTGGTAAAACTCTACAGCACCGAGGAATAATCCTCCTCTGCTTAAAGAAACATCGTTTCGGGCAGCCACCTTCGGGTGGCTGCTTTTTTACGTTTTCATAAGGATAGATTGATTTCCGTAGGGACAGGCGTCCTCGACTGTCCGCCTCGCCTGTCCGTTTTGAGATTACTTTGATAAGGCGGTCGAGAGCGCCCGACCCTACCACAAAACAACACCCCGTAATTGACTTTTTTGAAAAAATGGATTATAATGATTTTCAAGAACGGAGGTCTTTTGTATGTGGACACACAAGAAATCGGTCACCCTGTCCTTGGTGTTGACCTACTGTTTTATGTTTTTGTTAGCGGCGGGTATTATCGCCCTGCCGTGGATTGTCACCTGGTACGTGGAGGTGCGCGGCCGCGATGCAACCCTGCCCACCACCATTATGCTGACCTGTTACCCCTGTGTGCCCTTTGCCGCCATTGCACTGTGGTCAATGCGTTGCCTGTTACATAACATTCGCGAGGGCAAACCCTTTCTTCAGAAAAATATCACGATGATGCACCGCATTTCGCTGTGTTGCTTTGCCGTCACACTCGTAATGCTCTATTCGGGCAGATTTTATCTTCCCTTCTACGTCAGCGCGATCGCCGCGGCTTTTATCGGGCTGATTGTCCGCGTGATTAAAAACCTCTACCAAGTTTCGTTCCCGATGGAAGAGCAAGAGAAAGAATCATAAAGTTTGAGGCACACACCCAAAAGGGCGTGTGCCTTTTTTAATCCAAATCTTTTACTTTCCGCTCTTTCGGCAGGCCTTGGGCGATTTTGGGGAAATCGTGGTCGCTTTCCGCCGTGGGTTGAATTTCATACGTGCCGTACTTATTCAGCAGTTCAAACACCGTTTGCGGTTGCCCGACGACCGACTCGGCCGCCTGTGCGGTATCCAAGGGTTTCTTTTCTTTCATCATCTTCACCTCGCCCTTATTTTGTGTGAAAATCGGGCGATAATTCGTTTGACAGTCCACATTCCTTGTGCTATAATTACTATAAGTATTTTTGTTTCATCGGAGGACGTAAAAATGTTAGACATTCGCTTTATTTGTGCCAATCCCGATTTGGTTCGCGAAAACATTCAGAAAAAATTTAAGGACCATCTTCTGCCGGTTGTAGACGAGGTAATTGCTCTCTACGGCGAGAAGTGTGATACCAACAGCCGCGCCAACGAACTGCGCGCCAACCGCAACAAGGTCAGCAAACAGATCGGTGTTTTGATGGGCCAGGGCAAGCGTGACGAGGCCGAGGATATGAAGCGCCTTGTCAACGAACAGGCCGAAGAATTAAAGCAGTTGGAAATCAAAGAGGACGAACTCACGAAGCGCGTTCTTGAACTTCAGATGAAAATTCCGAACCTCGTAGACGAAAGCGTTCCCGTCGGTCGTGATGACGCGGAAAACGTCGAGGTCGAACAGTTCGGCGAGAAGACGAAGGTCGATTTCGAAATCCCTTACCACACCGATATTATGCAACTCTTTGACGGCATCGACAAGGAAGCGGCCGGCAAGGTTGCGGGCGAAGGTTTCTATTACCTGATGGGCGATATTGCGCGTCTGCACTCGGCGGTTACCGCCTACGCGCGCGACTTTATGATTGATAAAGGCTTCACCTACTGCATTCCGCCCTTTATGATTCGCAGTAATGTTGTTACGGGCGTAATGAGTTTTGAAGAAATGGACGCCATGATGTACAAGATCGAGGGCGAAGACCTCTACCTCATCGGCACTTCGGAACACTCGATGATCGGCAAGTTTATCGATTCGATTACGGCCGAAGAAAAACTGCCCTTAACGCTGACGAGCTATTCCCCCTGCTTCCGCAAGGAAAAGGGTGCGCACGGCATTGAGGAGCGCGGCATCTACCGTATCCACCAGTTCGAAAAGCAGGAAATGATCGTTATCTGCAAACCCGAAGAGAGTATGGACTGGTTCCACAAAATGTGGAGTTATTCGGTCGAACTCTTCCGCAGTCTGGATATCCCCGTTCGTACACTTGAATGCTGCACGGGTGACCTGGCGGATTTGAAGGTAAAATCCTACGACGTTGAGGCTTGGAGTCCCAAGCAACAGAAATATTTTGAGGTTTGTTCCTGTTCCAACCTCGGTGACGCACAGGCCCGCCGTTTGGGTATTCGTGTTCGCGGCGCGGACGGCAAGAAGTATCTGGCCCACACCCTTAACAACACGGTGCTCGCGCCGCCCAGAATGTTGATTGCTTTCCTGGAAAACAACCTCACCTTCGACGGCGAATATTACAGCGTGAAAATTCCGGCCGCACTGCAACCCTATATGGGCGGCAAGACCGAAATTCGCGCCATCAACAAATATAATCCGTAACCAAAAAACACCGTTATGCTCATAACGGTGTTTTCCAAAGATTTTTTAACGTTTTCCAAAGGGGAAATTTATGAAAGCCTACTTAAAAGAATTAAAACCCCTGTTGATCACCGCCTTGTTATTGTTGGTACTGCTTGT
>JAZNOD010000060.1:0-4238 GCA_045580585.1 Eubacteriales bacterium | reverse complement strand
CGAACCCATAACTACCCCTTAGGAGGGGGTTATTATATCCATTTAACTATGGAGGCGTGTGTTGACCTTGATATTATACCATACCTTTGAAAAATATGCAAGCATTTCGCCAAAAAAGGGGGCGGAAATTTTCCGCCGCCTTTTTTGATTATTTGCCGGATTTGTCAGAGTCCTTATCGTCGTCTTTATCGTCGTCGTCGACATCATCGTAATTCTCGCGTTTCTTTTTGCGGATCGTAATGATGACTACCGCCGCAACGATAGCGATGATGATGGCGGCGCAGATTAGATATACGCCGATGCCAATGGAGCTGTCGATCTTGAGGTCTTCCCAATATGAGTTCATAAGATCCTTGGTCGTGGCATCAAGGTTCTTGTAATAGGACGTCATGAAGCTCGTGCTTTCGGGATAAAGGATTTCGTAGGCGTTAGGATGAAGCTCAGTAAGATATTCCTTGTACTCTGCATTTTCACGCACAAGCTTGTTGGGAGATGCGTAGCAGATGTATTCTGCATTTGCTACGGCTGCTTCCTCGCTGAGCATAAAGTTGATATATGCCTCAGCAAGAGCCTTGTTCTGCGAGCCTTTGGGAACGCACATAGCATCAACAAATACGTTTGTTCCCTCGGTAGGATAGTAGAAGGAGAGTGCGGGATTATCTGCATACATGGTAAAGAAATCGCCTGCGTAGTAAGGCGCGATAGCCGCAGAGCCACTCTTCATTTTATTGAATATTTCGTCCATAACGTAGCCCTGGACAAGATCCTTTTGAGCCTCAAGAGCATCGTATGCCTTCTTCCAATCGGCATTGTTTACGGTGTTTACGTCAATGCCGAGCTTGTACATGGCAGTACCGAATGCATCACGGGGATTGTTGAAGGTGAGGATCTTTCCCTTGTACGTGGTATCCCAAAGCAAACTCCAGCTTGTGGGAGTGCCGCTTACTACGGTAGAGTCATAGATCACGCCTACCATTCCGTAGGTGTAAGGAACGGTGTACTCTCCCGTAGGATCGTAACCGCCAACCTTGTATTCGTCAACGATATTTTGGAAATTGGGGATGTTTGCGTAGTCGAGCTTTTCGAGCATATCCTCGGCAATGAGCTGCTCGATCATGTAGTCAGAGGGAATGATAACGTCATAGGAGACCGCACCGCTTTTCAACTTTGCGTACATATCTTCGTTAGAGGCGAAGGTGGAGTAATTTACCTCAACCTTTACTCCGTAGGTCTTTTCGTACCATTCCTCAAACGCAGCATTTACGTCAAGGCTGTCCTCAGAACCGTCGGAGATGTACTGTCCCCAGTTATAAACGTTAAGAACCGCGCTCGGACTCGAGCAGGAGCTGGTTGAAGTACCGATGGCAACAAGCATTGCGCAAAGCATTGCTACGGTAATAATATAAGAAATGAGAGAACGTTTTTTCATTTTTTATCTCCTTATTATAATTATATTTTGCTGTTCTTGGGAGTTTTATCTTTTTTTGCGAAATTTGAAAGAAGCAACAAGGCGATTATCGTTACGATGATAAGAGTGGAGAGCGCGTATACAACGGGCTTTACCTCTTTTTTCGTCATGGAGTAAATTAGTATCGGTAGAGTCGTAAACTCCGATTCGGACGTTGTGAAATAACTGATAACAAAGTCATCGAGGGATAATGTGAATGCCATGATCATTCCCGAAATTATTCCCGGTCTGATAAATGGCAGTTCAACCTTGAAAAACGATTGCAGAGGTGTGCAGCCGAGATCTTGTGCCGCCTCGGGAAGATGCTTATCCATCTGGCGCAGACGCGGCGTTATCGACAGATAGACGTAAGGCAGACAGAATGTGACGTGGGATATAAGTATCGTCCAGAAATTCAGTTTATCACCGCTGACCCGCAAAGTAGTACCGACGAACACGAAAAGAAGCATCATCGAAATGCCCGTCACTATATCGGGGTTCATCATCGGTATGTTGGTAAGAGAAATTATACCTCCGCGCAGCTTTGCCGAGCGCATGCGGGAAAGCCCCACGGCAGCGCCTGTGGCAATAAGGGTGGAGATCAGTGCACTGGAGATAGCGAGTATCAAAGAGTTACGCAGTGCGGAAAGGATCTCACCGCTATTAAACAGCTCCTTATACCAGCGCAAGGAAAATCCTGCAAAAACACCGGTGCTTGCCGTGCTGTTGAATGAAAACAGCATGAGTACGGCAATCGGCGCGTAAAGTATGGCGAAGCATATCGCTATATAAATACGGGAAGTGGCTTTCATACGAGCATCCCCCCTTCCTCATCGTCGTCGGTGAATTTATTCATCACTGCAAGTGAGATGAGAATGAGTACCATCATAACAAGCGAGATGGCGGCTCCTACGTTATAGTTGTTAAGGAGCATAAACTGTCGCTCTATGGTATCACCAATAAGGTCAAACGTACCGCCGCCGAGCTTTTGGGAGATGTAAAAGGTGCTTATAGAAGGCACGAAAACCATCGTTATTCCCGAAATTATTCCCGAACGGGTAAGAGGGAGTATCACCTTTCTCAAAACGCCGAATGTATTGCAGCCGAGATCCTGCGCCGCTTCGATGAGGCGGTTGTCCATCTTGGACATTACCGAATATATCGGTAAGAGCATATATGGGAAGAAATTATACACCATTCCAAATATGACGGCTCCGGGAGTGCCTATTATCTGCAAAGTTCCGAGACCGAGAGCTTCGAGGGTTTTATTAAGAAAACCGCCGTTGTCGAGTATTGCCATCATAGAGTAGGTGCGTATCAGAAGATTCATCCACATCGGGAGCATCGCAAGCATAACAAGCACGCTTTGTGCGCGCGCGCTCTGTCTTGTGATAAAGTAAGCCAAGGGGTACGCGACAAGCAGGGATATTACGGTGGCTATCAGCGCAAAACATACGGAAAGCGCAAAAGTTCCCGTGTAATCCTTAAGAGAAACAATGTTATTGATAGTAAACGCGCCCGAAGCATCGGTAAACGCGTAATAAACTACGAAGAGCAGCGGACAGAGTATAAATAGTGCCGCCCAAAGTATGTGAGGAGCTGCGGCAATTGAGCGAAAAAAGGATTTTTTCATTCTGCCGCGCCCTCGCTGTCGGGCTTTGAAAGCTCGTCTATCTCGTCACTAAATGACGAGTAATCGCCGAATTTGCCGGAATACTCCGACTTCTTCATAACCTGTATTTCATAGGGGTCGATGGATATTCCGATGGTCTGACCAACATTTACTCGGTCGGTGGTCTCTATCATCCATTTGAAATTATCTATGTCAACGATTATCTCATAGTAATCACCCTTGAAGGTGACAGATGTTACCTCACCGCGAAGCATTGCGTCATCAAGTGATACAATATCGATATCTTCAGGACGCACTACGACGTCAACAGGCTCGTTGGGGGCAAAGCCACAGTCCTCGCATTCAAACTGCTGTCCCGCAAAGCAAACGAGATAATCCTTTACCATGACGCCGTTTACAATGTTTGATTCGCCGATGAAGTCAGCTACAAAAGCATTTTCAGGCTCGTTGTATATTTTTTCGGGAGTGCCTATTTGCTGTATCTTGCCATCTGCCATAACGACGATGGTGTCCGACATGGAAAGAGCCTCCTCTTGGTCGTGCGTAACGAAAACAAAGGTGATGCCCGTCTGTCTTTGCATGCGCTTCAGCTCGACCTGCATATCCTTGCGGAGCTTTAAGTCAAGCGCACCGAGGGGCTCGTCAAGCAAGAGTATCTTCGGCTTATTGATAAGCGCACGTGCGATAGCTACGCGCTGCTGCTGTCCACCCGACAGACTTTCTACGCGTCTGCGCTCAAATCCGCGCAGATTTACAAGCGTGAGCATCTCGCGCACGCGGGTGCGAATAGTCTTTTCGGGGAGCTTTTGCAGACGAAGGCCGAATGCAACGTTCTCGAAAACGTTAAGGTGGGGAAAAAGGGCGTAGCGCTGAAACACCGTATTTACGGGGCGCTTGTGAGGTGGCATATCATTTATGCGCTCACCGTTAAAAATAACATCACCCTCATCAGGGGTGACAAAACCTCCTATAATGCGGAGCGTGGTTGTCTTGCCGCAACCCGAAGGGCCAAGCAAGGTGATGAATTCCTCTCGATGGATATCGAGGTTTATCGAGCGAAGTACGGTCTCACCGTCGTAGGACTTGGAGACGGAGCGAAGCTCGATCAGCTTTTCCTTGTTCATTCCGTAAATTCCTTTTTAAAAAATATTCCGGAAG
>JAZNOD010000059.1:0-25258 GCA_045580585.1 Eubacteriales bacterium | reverse complement strand
GATGGGTGTCAACTACAAAAACGCCAAAAGCGCGCAGGGTAAAAAGTCACAGGCGCACCCGAAGGGGGTGCGCCTGTGTTTATGTTTTAATTAGTTGAATTTCTTCTTGGAAGCGATAACGGTTCCGCCAAGAGCTACAACAGCGATGGTAGAGTCTGCACTTACGTCAGCACTCAGCTTGATGCTTGCCGAGGGGTCAGCCTCAACAGCGGCAACGACCTCTGCCCACGTAGCGCACGCGGTAGCTTCTTCGGCGGAAACGGAGAATCCAACAGGAATCATCATACCGAGAAGCATGGAGATTGCGATAACAATAATCTGTTTTCCTTTCATTAGATATAATTTTCCGATTTTATCAGATGTAATAATTTTACTATGTTTTTCCAAATTGTAAATAATTTTTAAAATAAATTTAGCATTTGTGGATAATATTAAAAAAATAAATATGAAATTTATACAGAAAAAACAAAAAAGAGTGGCGGCTTTGCTTTCTTCTTGACATTTTCGCAAGTCTGTGTTATCATTATTTATTGGAAAGAAACTTTATTTACGAGGTTTATAATAATGAAAAGAACAATGATTACAGACGTTCGCCCCGGCGAAAAGGTAAAGATCTCGGGATTCGTTGAAAATCTGCGCAACAAGCGCACAATGGCGTTCCTTGTTATCCGTGATATCACGGGCAAGATACAGGTCACGCTTGAAAAAGAGCCGAACCCCGCGCTTGCCGCCGAGGTCGACAAAATGACGCTTGATTCCGTTGTCACCATCGAGGGTGAGGCAGTTGCCAACGATTACGTAAAGCTCGGCGGTATCGAGATACTGCCCACGGCTATAAAGATCGAGTCTATTGCGGACGCGCTCCCCATCAAGCCAGACTCCGCCATCGATTCCCGCATGGACTATCGCTGGGTAGACCTGCGCACCGAGCGCAACACGCTCATTTTCAAGGTGCAGAGCGAGATCACCGCGGCTCTGCGCGAGTATTTGCTTGACAACCGCTTTATCGAGCTCCATTTCCCGAAGATCATCGGCGCGGCAAGCGAAAGCGGCTCGGAAGTATTCAAGCTCAACTATTTCGACAGAGACGCATACCTTGCGCAGTCGCCCCAGTTCTACAAGCAGATGGCGATGGCGTCGGGATTCGAGCGTGTTTTCGAGTGCGCGCCCTGCTTCCGCGCGGAAAAATCCCACACCAACAAGCACGCCACCGAGTTTACCAGCTTTGACCTTGAGTTCAGCTATATAGACTCCTTCCACGACGTTATGAAGCTGGAGGAGGAGATGCTCACCTACATGATCCGCCGCATCAGCGAAAAGTACGGCGAGGACATTGAGCGCATCTTTGGCGTTAAGACCATCGTTCCCACCTCGGCTTTCCCCGTGCTCAGCGTTGCCGAGATCTACCGTCTGCTTGAGGAGCGTTACGGCTACACCTGCCCCGACTCCGAAAAGGGTGACCTAACCACCGACGCGGAGCGCATGACGCACCGCCTTGCTATGGAGCTTTACGGCAGTGAGTTCCTTTTCGTTACCGATTTTGCGCAGGACAAGCGTCCCTTCTATCACATGAGAGACGAAAACGGCGTTCCACAGGGCTACGACCTTATCTGGCGCGGCGTGGAGATCACCTCGGGCGCACAGCGTGAGCACCGCTATGCTGAGCTTTGCGCTAACGCCGCCGAAAAAGGACTTGTTGACGACGTTAAGTTCTACACCGAGTTCTTCCGCTACGGCTGTCCCCCCCACGGCGGATTCGCTATCGGTATTGACAGACTTACCATGCTCTTCCTCGGTATTCCGATCAAGGAAGCGATGTTCCTCTTCCGCGGTCCTGACAGATTGCATCCGTAAGGAAAAAGCTTCCTAAAATAATATAATAAATATCCCCGCGGCGGGGCAATGATATATTCGCCTTACGGCGAGTGATATACGCTCCGCGTATGATGAATGATGTGTTTGCCTTGCGGCAAACGTTAAGGAAAAAAGTGGTTGAAGCACGCTTCAACCACTTTTTTTGTTTAATTATCAATATAGATAACGATCCTGCGATTATTCTCGCTGCCGATGGAGTTGGTGGAAACACCCTCGATGTTCTGTACCTCGGAGTGGATGATACGGCGCTCGTAGGGGTTCATCGGCTCAAGCATGACGCTTCTCTTGTACTTGAGAACGCGCGCGGAGTTCTTGCGCGCAAGCTCGCGGAGCGTTTCCTCACGTCTTGCGCGGTAGCCCTCAACGTCAAGAGTGACTCTTGTGTACTCACGCTTCTCGCCTTCCTCGCGGCGGTTGGCGGCAAGGTTTGCAAGATATTGCAGAGCGTCAAGCGTGTCACCGTGGTGACCGATAAGGATGCCCGCACTCTCGCCGTTGACCTCGATAAGAAGGTCGTCGTTGCTGCCCTCGCGCGATGTAACGGTTGCGTCGAGCTGCATATCCTCGATGATAGTCTTGATAAATCCGATGGCGTTTTTCTCACCCTTGGGAGTGTAGCTTGCGTTTATCTCCGCATCGGTAGCGCCGATGCCGAGGAAGCCGCGGCGAGCCTCGGAAATTACGGTATATTCAAGCTGTTCGGCGGGAACGCCAAGCTGGTTTGCAGCCTCGGCAAGAGCTTCCTCGACCGTTTTTGCTTTGATTGTGATTTCTTTTTTCACGGTAAAACCTCTTTATGACAAATTATTGGTCTGCGCTGTTGCTGTCGTCGTTCTCGACGCCTGTGTTTTCCGTTGCCGAGCCGTCGTTTTCGACTGCCGCCTTATCCTTTTTTGCCTTTTTGGGCGTGGGCTTGTCGCTCTCGTCCTTTATGGGCGCGGCGTAGGCGGGGCTCTTTTCGGTGACGTTCTTCTCCTCGGGGGTACGAACGTTCAGATTGGGGTCGTAATCCTCGTCATCCATGTGGAAGAGAGATTTGGGGTTGTTGCGGGTTGCCTCAATGCTGTACTTGGGGTTAGCCTTTTTCGACGGCTTGCCCGCATATTCCTTTTCAGCCGCCTTGTAGTCCGCCTCGGTAAAGGTGGGGTAGGGCATTGCCTTGACCATAAGGAATTGCTTGATGCTTCCGAGTATGCTCTTGAATATCCAGTAAACGCCGACTACGCCTGACATGCTGAAAGAGATGAAAACGCTCATCAGGGGCATAGTGATATCCATTGCGTTATTGGAGCAACCGACCTGTCCGCCCTCAGCCTGTGTGGGCTGGTAGGTGAGCTTGCGGTTGATCTTCATGCTTGCGAAGTAAACGATGAAGGTCAGCACGGGAATGAGCATGAGCCAACCGAATCCCTCGCTTGAGGGCGAGAGAGCAAGGTTTACAGAGCCGATATTGAAGGTAGAGAGAGCCTCAACGTTTGAGAACGCGGACTCAAATTCGGCAACGAGACCGTCTGCGGTCGCGGTGCTTCCTTCAACGAAGAATTTTTTGACTTGCCCGAAAATTTCGGGATTTGAGATATAGCTTTTGAAGCCCTCTGACGTGAGCTGTCCCTTTGAAATGTAGTTGACAAGGTCAATAGTGCCGTGAAGATCGGTAAGACCTACCCATTTTGAAAATGAGTCAACGGCAGTAATGAGGTCAGAGCTCAAGTGCATCACGTATCTGAGGGGGTTGATAACTACCTGATAAAGTGCGATAAGCACAGGCATCTGTATAAGGAGCGGCAAGCAGCCGCCAAATGGGCTGTAATGCTCCTTCTGGTACATCTCCTGGATCTCCATAGTGACCTTTTGCTGTGTAGCCTGGTCGTTGCGTCCCGCGTACTTTTTGCGGATAGCCATTTCCTTGGGGCGGAGAGTTGCCTGTTTAATGGTGTTTTTGTGCTGTTTGATGCTGATAGGGAGAAGGCATATCTCAAGAATTACTGCGAACATAAGAAGGGAAATGAGATAGTTACCCGTTCCGAGGTCCAGAATACCGAGCAGACTGCCTATCCAACCTAAAATAGTATCCATTTTTGTGTTTTTTCCGTTAAATAACGAAAAATTCCTCTCGTTGTATTAGAGGTCACTCCGCGCAGGAGTTATCCTCGCTTTCATCACTGTGAGCCAAAGACACACCTTCCCTTTTTTCCCGATAGCGGAATCCCTTTTTGGGTACGGGGTCATATCCGCCGATGCTCCATGGGTTGCACCGAAGGATCCTCCACACCGTCAGGGCGAATCCCACAAAAAAGCCACGTTTGGTAAACGCCTCAATGGCGTAGGCTGAGCATGTAGGCGTAAACCTACACGTTGGGTTACGTTTAAGAGGGGAAAGAAATTTTTGGTAAAAGCGTATGAGTGCTATGAAAATGTGCTTCATTCTGTTTGATTAGGAGCTGTGCGCCCCATAAGCCCGAGCTTGGTGAGAAGAGTGGCAAGCTCGCTGTAGATATCGGGCATTTTTGCTTTTGTGGCGGCGGTGCGTGCGGCGTTCACGAGAAGATAGCCGTGGGAAACTGCTCCCTCGCCGTCAAGCAAACGGTAAGCCTCGCGCATAAGCCTTTTTGCGCGGTTGCGCTCCACAGCCGAGCCGATTTTCTTGCCCACGGTCAGACCGAGGCGGTTACGGGTCCGGTGCAGGGGGTCAGCGCGCATAAACTTTGCGGCGGCGCGGTCTTTCAGCGCATACACGGCGATATATTTCCCCGCGGCGCTTTTTCCTTTTGCATAAGCTTTCCTGAACAGATGATTTTCGGTAATAGGTGTGTTTTTCATAATATCAAAGCTCTGCTTCCGTGAATTTTGATTTTAGTTTTTTGGTAAGCGGTGAAAAATCCGGCGACGTAGGTCATGTCGCCGGAATTTCTTTTAAGTTATAAAACTTAATAAGACAGTCTTTTTCTGCCTTTAGCACGTCTTCTTTTGAGGACATTTCTGCCGTCACGAGTTTTCATTCTCTTTCTGAAGCCATGCTCCTTCTGACGCTGACGCTTTTTGGGCTGATAGGTTCTAAGCATAATATGGCACCTCCCTTGATGTGGTTTCGGAAGCGTTGCGCTTTGAGCGACAATACGCCCATACACAATGACACCCCATATTATAATCTAAAAAGGGGGGGCTTGTCAAGAGAAAAGCAAGAAAAAACCTATTCTTTTTTTCACAAACCGCATTTTTTTCGCATTTTTGGTGTATTGTTTTGTTTTTTGGGGTGCATTTTTGCCATTCGGCGGGAATATATTTACCTATAAATATAATCAGGCAGGTGGAAATGGATAAAGCAAGGGGCGCGGCTCTGCCGCGCGGATTGAGCGAGGCAGAGGCGGAGCGCTCGCGCCGTGAGCATGGCGAGAACGTTTTACCGCGGCGGCGGCGCCGTTCGTTTTTGGCGAAATTCATATCAAATCTTAAAGACCCCGTGATAAAGATACTTCTTTTTGCGCTGGGTGTAAACGTTCTTTTTCTCTTTCACGGCGGTGACGTTGCCGAGACTGTGGGGATCGCGCTGTCCGTTCTTATCGCCACGCTCATCTCCACTCTCTCGGAGCATGGGAGCGAGGCGGCGTTCCTCGCGCTTGGAAAAAGCAACGGGGGTGACATTTGCCGCGCCGTGCGCGGCGGCGCCGTGCGCGCGATTCCCGCGGACGAGGTGGTTGTCGGCGACGTACTTCTGCTATCGGCGGGTGAGGCGGTCATGGCGGACGGACTTTTGCTTTCGGGTGAGCTTATGCTTGATATGTCCGCAATGACGGGTGAGAGCAGGGAGGTAGAAAAGCGGCCCTCGCGCGACGGCGCAATGCTCCCCGACTCGCCCTCGTCAGTGCTTCGCGGCTGTTATGTGACCTCGGGCGAGGGCGTTATGCGCGTTTGCGCGGTAGGAGCGCGGACGTATCTTGGCGGTATTTGTCACGAGGTGCAGGGCGAGGTGCGCGACAGCCCCTTGCGCATGCGTCTTGCCACTCTCGCGCGGCAGATAAGCCGGCTTGGGTACGTGGCGGCGATACTCGTTGCGGCGGCGTTTCTTTTCAACGTTTTTATCATTGACAGCGGTTTTCGCAGCGAGGTGATATTTTTCAAGCTTTCAAGCCCCGTTTTCCTGTTTTCAAAGCTCCTTGACGCATTCACGCTTGCGCTCACCGTAATCGTTGTGGCAGTTCCCGAGGGACTGCCGATGATGATAGCGGTGGTGCTGTCGCGCAACGTGCGCAGAATGGCGCGTGCGGGCGTGCTTGTGAAAAAGCCTGCGGGAATCGAGGCGGCAGGGTGCATGAACGTGCTTTTCACCGACAAGACGGGAACGCTGACCGAGGGGCGGATGCGTGTTTCGGGCGTGCTTTCGGGGGACGGCGAATATTTTTCGTCGGCAGAGAGGTATTTTTCGCGGCATGGCGATGCGCTCTATTTGCTGAATGCGTATTTCAACACGTCAGCCTCGGCGGGGCGTGATGCCGACGGACGCGCGGCGGCTGTCGGCGGCAACACCACCGACCGTGCCATTCTCTCGTCCGTGCTTGAACGGCTTCCGCCTGCTGCGAGCGTGCGAGGGCGAGTGCCGTTTGACAGCGCGCGAAAGTTTTGTGCGGTCAGCCTTGATACGGACGGCAGGCGTGTTTGCATCTACAAGGGCGCACCCGACCTTCTTCTTTCGCGTGTTAAACGGCGCTTTGATGCCGATGGACGGCAAATGCCGCTTGACAAATACCGCATATCGTCAATTTTGACGGAGCGATGCTCACGCGGCGAGCGTGCGGTGGCTGTGGCTGTGGGGGATGAGACGCTAGGTCCTCTGCCCGATGAGCTTACGCTCGTTTGTGTGATCTTTCTCAGCGACGGTGTGCGGCGCGGCGCGGCGGCGGCGATAGGAAGGCTTTGCGGTGCCGGCGTGCATACGGTTATGGTCACGGGTGACGGCATCGAGACAGCATCTGCCGTGGCGCGTGAGTGCGGGATACTCGGCGGCGGCGTGGATATTGCCCTGACCTCGGCACAGCTTGGGAAAATGAGTGATGACGAGCTTTCCGAAAAGCTCCATCGCATCGGAGTGGTTGCGCGTGCGCTTCCCTCGGACAAGAGCCGCCTTGTGCGCGTGGCGCAAAATGCGGGACTTGTGGTTGGTATGACGGGTGACGGCATCAACGACGCGCCCGCGCTTCGCGCCGCGGACGTGGGATTTGCTATGGGAAGCGGCAGCAGTGTGGCAAAGGAAGCCGCCGACGTGGTGATTTTGCGTGACGATGCCGACAGCATAGCAAACGCGGCGCTTTACGGCAGGACGGTCTTCAAGAGTATAAGAAAATTCATCACGCTCCAGCTGATGATGAATTTCTGTGCCGTCGGTGTGTCGATGATCGCGCCCTTTATCGGCATTGACGAGCCCGTTACGGTAGTCCAGATGCTTTGGATAAATATAATAATGGACACTCTTGGCGGACTTGCGTTTGCGGGTGAGCCCGCGCTTGACTCATACATGCGCGAGAAGCCCAAGGGAATGAACGAGCCCATTCTAAATCGGTACATGGTGGAGCAGATAGTGATGCTTGGTCTTTTCACGGTGGGGATCAGCATCGCGTTTCTCAAGGGCGGCGCATGCGTCAGCCGTTTTCGCCCCGAGTGCGCGGGGATATATCACCTGACGGGATTTTTCGTATTTTTCATTTTTGCATCGGTTTATAATTGCTTTAACGCGCGCACCGACCGATTGCGGCTTTTTTCGGGAATCTTGCGAAATTTCGCATTCGTTTGCGTAATGCTGACGGTTGCCGCGGTGCAGATAGCATTCGTATACCTTGGCGGCGCGATACTCCGCACAGCACCGCTTACTGCCGCAGAGCTTGCGTTTTCGATGGTGCTTCCCTTGTTTGTCTTTCCGTTTGAGTTTTTACGCAAGATTTTGTGGAGATTGCGGGGGAAGAAAGGAGGGTATTGAAAACGGCTTTGCCGTTTTTACAGAGAAGTTCGCCCTTTGGGCGAGTGAAGTTTACTTCGCAAGCGGAGTTGCGGCTACGCCGCAGTGAAGTATTTGCCCAAGGGCAAATGTTAAGGAAAAAAGCGGAAGAATTGCGCGCGTTTCTTCCGCTTTTGATTTTATAAAATTCTTTTTGCCGAGGGCAAAAAGCTACCTTAATATTTTGCTTCCTTCACTCTTTACTAAAAACGGCGGTTTACGCCGTTTTTTGCCATCTTGTCGAATGATTTTTTTCGTGCGCGTGACTTATATCGCACTTTTTCGCCGCCGTGGCTGTGTTATCATCTAAAAAAACACTTGCCGCACTCTCGCGGTGGAAAGGAAGTATAAAATGAACAAGGAAAATTCAAGCGGCGAGGAACGCACTTCCGTCCGCAAAGGCTTGAAAAGCACTGCTGAAAAGGCGGCTGTGCTTCTTCGGCGCGGCGGCGCAGCCGCAATGGAGTGGGCGCGCGCCGTCGGAGAGAGGGTGGCTCTCGCGGGGAGCGAAGCACCCCTCGGAATGCTGCGCGGACTCGGATTTTGCGCACTCGCGTTTTTATTCGGCGGAGCAAAACTGCTTTTTGGTACAACTCCCCTCGGTATTGCGTTGCTTTGCGCGTCAAGCTCTTACATACCTTTTATTTTACTCGGGCTTGCGGCGAGCGCGCTGACGCTCGAGAACAGCGGAATAATGATCGCGGTCTACACGGCGGCGGTGGGGCTTCGCCTTATTGCACGCGCCCTTATCGATCCGCCGATCGATGGCGAGCGTTCCTCGCCGTTGTTTAAAGAGGGGCTCTATCTTCGCATGGCGACGGCAGCGGTATCGGCATTTGCCGTTGGGCTTTACACCGTTATTGCGGGCGGATTTTATTTTCACGACCTCTGGGGGGCGATATTTTCAATGAGCATCGCTCCCGTGGCTGTCATCGTTTATTCCTCGCTTTTTGGCGAGGTGGAGATAGCGCCCGCGCGCGAGAGTGTCCGCGGCAAGTATTTTTACTCGATTTGCTATTACGCCGTGCTGTTTTCCGTGTCGGTATCCTTGCGCGGAGTCAGCTTTTTCGGTTTTTCAGCCGTCCACGGGGCGATTTTGGCATGCACGATGTTCGCCCTCAAGCAAAGGGGACGGCTCGGCGCGGTCCTTGCGGGTGCGCTGTGCGGACTTTCGGCCGGTATTTCGTGGTCGCCGCTTTATGCGCTGGGGGGACTTACCGCCTCTGCTCTTATCGGCATCTCTCCGCTTGTTGCGGCAACGTCGGTGCTTGTTTGCGGCACGGTGTTTTGCCTTTTTTTCGGAACGGCGCAGGATTTTGTTTCGACCTTCCCCGCCCAGCTTGCGGGGCTTTGCGCCTTTTGCGCGTGGGGAATGATAAGAGAGCGATTTTCCGTCTGCACCTCGGCGCAGGCGGTCAGCGAGGCGGAGGGAGAGAGGGAGCTTCGCTCCCGCTTGAAGGCTCTTTCCGACGGATACGGCGAGCTTGCGCGTGATTTTTCGCGCCTTGCCGAGTACGGCAGATATCCGAGCTTTGGGGAGATTCGCGCCGCTTGCGACCGCGCGTGTGATGCCTACTGCCCCGATTGCGAGAATAAAAAGCTCTGTTGGGAGCTTGAATATTCCTCGACAGTCAAGATAATAAATTCTATTTGCCGCGGCGGAGTCAACGGCGAGGTGCCGAGCGTGGACATGCTCCCCGAATATATGCGGCGCCGATGCAGCAGGCTTGGGCGAATACTCGGAATAGTCGCGGACGACTATCGCGCGATGCGCGCTCGGGGTGCGGACGAGCTTTCCGCTTTCTCCTCGGAGTACAAGGTCATATCTGCCGTACTTGACAGCGCGCTTGAGGAAAGTGCCGCCGAAAATGCCTATTGCGAAGCGGAAAGCGAGGCGGCTCGCCGTGTTATGCGCCGTTTTGGCATTGGTTTTTCATCGCTTGCCGTGCGCGGAACGCGCCACAAGCGCATAAATGCCGAGGGCATTGACCTATCGCGCGCGAGCTGCAGGATGGGGGAGCTTCGCTCCGAGCTTGAAAATGCCGTTGGGTGCGCCCTTGCGCCCGCAACGCTCACACCCCACACAACGCGGGGCGCGGGTATTGAGTTTTCGGCGCGGCGGCGGTTTTCCGTCGGCTACGGTGCGGCACGCTCCGCCGCCGACGGCGACGGAGCGTGCGGAGACAGAGTTTGCCGAGCCGAGCGCGATGACGGGCGTTTTTACGCTTTGCTGTGCGACGGGATGGGGACGGGCTACGATGCCTCTATGGCATCGGGCAAATGCGGACTTTTCCTGCGTCGAATGCTCGCGGCGGGAATGAGCGCGCCGCACGCGCTTGAGGCGGTAAACACCATTTTGCGCACCGCAAAGGCGGAATGCTCCGTGAGCCTTGACCTTATCTGCATCGATACCGTCTCGGGCGAGGCGTCGCTTTATAAAAGCGGTGCGGCGCCTACTTATTTACGCCGTAACGGAAAGGTCTTTCCGATCGATGCCCCCGGAGTGCCGATAGGCATTCTTTCCGAGCCCGAGCTTACTCGGAGCGATTTTAGCGTTCAGGCGGGGGATCTTATAGTGCTTTCCTCGGACGGCGTTGATGCGGTCGGCAGTATTGCCGAAGGCAGGAGCGTGTGGCTGTTTGACGTTATCGAGTCAGACCTTCCCGAGGGTGAGATGGCAAGGAGCGCGGTGCGCGCAGCGCGGCAGTCGGGAAGCAAGGACGATATTTCGGTAATTGTCCTGAAAATAACGGAAGCATCGGAATAAAATGATAAAATAAAGCAAAAAATGTCGTAAAAAAATCTTACTTTGACTTGAAAGAGGGGCAATAATGTAGTATTATTATATTAATAAAAAAGTCAGAGGTTTTTCGTGAAGTACAAAACAGAGCTGCATTGCCATTGCAATCTCGTGTCCGCTTGCGCACAAGAGCCGCCGGAGGATCTTGCAGAACAGTATATATCGGCGGGCTACGATTCGATCGTTCTCACCGACCACCTTTCCCGCTTCACCTTTTTGGAGAGAAGCGAGGGGGATATGTCGGATGCGGACTGGCAGGAAAAGATAGATTACTTCCTTCGCGGTTACGAGCGCGTGTGCCGCGCGGCGCAAGGAAGGATGAACGTAATTCTCGGCGTTGAGCTGAGGCTGAATACAACGGAGAGCGATTATCTCATCTACGGTATTGACGAGGCATTTTTGCGCTCGCACCCAGATATGATGGACATGCGCCTTCGTGAGGTATCCGCGCTCGTGCGCGAGGCGGGGGGGCTTTTCGTGCAGGCGCATCCGTTCCGCAATTATATTACCGTTTCAGACCCCGCGCTGATTGACGGCATCGAGGTGTGCAATCTTAACGCGCGCCACGACAGCCGAAACGATATCGCGGCACTCTGGGCGGAAAAATTTTCGCTGATACCGACGTCGGGCGGCGATTACCACAGGCGCGGAGATATTGAAAACGGCGGCGGCATAATTACGGACACCGAAATAAAAAGCGGTGCGCAGCTCGTCAGCGTGCTTCGCTCAGGAAACTATAAAATTATTTGTCCTACGGGAGAAAGGTAAGATAAAATGGAAAAAAAGATTCGCGTAACAGTATGGAACGAAAACGTTCATGAAAAGAGCGACCCCAAGGTCCTTGAGGTCTATCCCGAGGGACTTCACGGTACTATTGCCGCATTCCTCGGAAAAGAGGCTGATATCGAGGTCCGCACCGCAACGCTTGATATGGAAGAGCAGGGACTTCCCGACGACGTGCTTGAGAGCACCGACGTTCTCGTTTGGTGGGGACACGCCGCACACGATAAGGTGGACGATGCGCTTGTTGAAAAGATAAGAAGCCGCGTTTACCTTGGCAAAATGGGCTTTGTTGCTCTGCACTCCGCGCACCACTCCAAGCCCTTCAAGGCTATTCTCGGAACCAAGGGAAATCTCACCTGGGGACGCGAGCAGAAGGAAATTATGTGGACTCTTATGCCCAATCACCCCATCGCGGCGGGCGTGCCGACGAGCTTCCCCATCGAGGAGGAGGAGCTTTACGCCGAGCCGTTTACGGTAAGCCAGCCTCACGAGATAGTTTTCGGAAGCTGGTATGAGGACGGCTACATTTTCCGCGCGGGAATGACCTTCCTTCGTGACGCGGGCAAGATATTCTACTTCCAGCCCGGACACGAGACCTGCCCCTCGTTCCACAACGAGCACGTGCAGAGAGTTATCAAGAACGCTGTTCGTTGGGCAGCTCCCACGCTGACGACGGACGTTTACGATTTCAGCCCCTGCTCATCTCGCTCCTACGACGAGAGAAAGGCACGCGGCGAGGACGTAAGCCGCAACGCGCGCTGCCCGCTGGCGGACTTTAATTAAGTGCAAAGTGCAAAGTGCAAAGTGCAAAGTTTCGGATAATTTCCTCGCTTTGCTCGGAAATTTTCATTTAATTGAAAATAAACATGATGAAATACCTTTATTTTTAGGCGTTTTCAAAGTTAAAAATATTTTATAAAAAACAAAAACGGTCAAAGCCTCGGCTTTGACCGTTTTTTTCCTTAACTTTGCACTTTGCACTTTGCACTTTGCACTTAAAACGCTATTGCGTTTTCCTCTGTTCCCACGATTGAGCCTTGGTTATAAGCTCTTGGTCGAGGCAGGAGTAGAAATTGTGGTTGAGTATGGCGGACGCCATGGCAAAGCGGTTTTTGACCTCGGTTATGTAGTAGTCGATCTCACCCGCTTTTGGCTTTTTGCCGCCGTTGTACACATAGTACTTGTAGAGCAAGCCGTAGCGGCTGTTGTATACCTTATCCGCAAGGGCAAAGCTTTGGTTTGAGGTCATTGCTATTCCCTCGCAATCCGAGAAAATATCTCTGCCCGAATAGAGCCTTGAGTCATAATCAAAGCCGAAAAGATTGAGAAGCGTGGGAAGCACGTCGAGCGTGCAACAGGGCTTGTCCACCTTTACCGTCTCCATTTTGGAGTTCCAAAGGATGAGCGCGGACTCGTAAGTACCAAGGTCGTCGTAATAGAATCTTCTGCCGAGAAGCTCTTCGCGTTCATCGTCGGAAAGACCGTAGGGGTAGTGGTCGGTGGACAGACAGATAACGGTATTGTCAAGTTTTCCTGCCTTTTCAAGCTCGGTAATGAGGTATTCAAGCGCGCGGTCAAGCTCGATATTGCACGCGATATAGGCTTTGCACTTCTCGCTGTAATCAAGATGCTCAACAAGGTGGCGGTTTTTATTTGCCACATAGCTTCCGCCGAACGTGTAGGGGTGGTGACCGCTGACGGTCATATAGTACGCAAAGAACTGCTCATCGTTTATATATTCGCGGAGCGTGTTCTGCATCATAACAAGGTCGCTCTCCGGCCAGCCCTTAAGTCCGCCTATCTGTTCCTTACCCTTGAAGGTAAAGCCGAGATAGGGGTGCGTATCACTTCTTCCGTAGTACTGGTCGGTGTGGTTGTGGTACGCGCGCGAGGTGATGCCCGCGCCGTTGAAATAGGGCGCAAGCGTCAAATTCATCGTGATTTTGTTTTCGTAAGCGTAGAGGAACGTGCCGTTATCCTTCGGCTTGCTCATGTCGGGCACGAGTCCCGTCAGGAACGAGTATTCGGCGTTGGTGGTGTTTGAGGGCCACGTCGTCCAGTAGTTGGAGAAAACGAAACCGCTGTTGATGAGCTTGTAGAGCGTGGGCGTAAGCTCGGGGCTTACCGCTATGGGCGAGAAGGACTCGGCGCACAGCATAATGAGGTTATATCCCTCGAACATGCCCGTGTATTCGTTCTTCTTGGTAGGCGCGACGGTGGCGAGATAGTTTGCTATCTGCTTTATGTTTTCGTCGTCGTTTGCGTTTGCGATAGCGGAGAAATCAAGCCCCTCGATTATATTGTAGGGTGAGTCGTCTCTGCCGTCGTCGGGCAGATACCCTTCGCTTGCCACCCAGCCGTCAACCTCGATAAGAAGGTATTTGCCGCCGTTTTCGTCCACCTTTTCGGTGACGGCAACGCCAAGGACGACCTTTTCGCCAAGCGGAGAAATGGTTTCTACCGTGCGCTCGTCCGCCTCGTCGATGGGCATCGGGTAGATGACCGACGTACCGTTTTCGTAAACGGCGGTAAGGAGCATGTTTTCGTCGTCTATACTGTATGAAACGGGAGCCGCCGCCACGGGAAGGAGCGACGCCGTCTTCTCGGAAAGGTCGATATCCGCGGGTGCGGCGTTTGTAATACAGGCGTTTATAAGCTCTGCGTCAAGGGGGAGCGTTACGGTAGTACCCGACACGTCGGTGGCGGTTATGGAGAAGCTGCCGTCCTCGGCGGCTGTTACGGGTATCATTGCCGCCGCGCCGCCCGCGTACGTTATCGAAACGGCACAGCTTTCCTCAAGCAGGGGAACGAGCTTATACGACGTGGGGAGTGCGGATTTTTGCACCTCATACTCCTTGCCGTCAGCACCGATAACGGTCGCTATATTGGGGTCCTTCGTTGTTTCATCAGGCACCCAAACCGTCTGGTCGGGAGTGGCAGATGGCAAATCGCTGTCGGGGTCGCTCGTGATATTGGGGAAAAGGAATTTTTGTATATCTATGCGTGTGTTGGTGATAAGTCCGAGCTTTTCCATACCGAGGTCGGGCACCCAGTTGGTGTGGTAGTTTTCGTAGGGGGTGTGCGCATCCGTTCCGCCGAGGGGCAGACAGCCGTAAACCGCGCCGAACTGCAGTACCGCAAAGCACAAAAGGGTGAGCAAAGCGTTTACGTAATTGCGCTCATGCTCGGGCTTTAAGAATTTGTATATGAACGGCAAAGCCGCAAGCGGAAGTGCCATAAGAATGATGATCGGCGTACAGCACATAATGGAGTAGAGCGTTTCGGAAAGGAAGTTGCCGGCTACGTCGTCAGCCATTCCGAGCTGGGATATGGACATAAACGATTGGAAGGTAAAGTGATATACCCTTTGCACCGATGCAAATATCCATACTGCCGCGCATGGAATATAGCGCAGTATTTTCGCCGCCTTTTTGGGGAAAAGGTCGCATATCGCGCCGCAGAGTATACCCGCGGGTACGGCAAAAATGATTGGGTATGTAAGCATTAAATTTTTGAAAACGGACACGTGGAAAACGATTTCTATATAAGCAAACGAAAGAACAAAAAATATTTCCGAAAAAAAGATGTTGAAAAAACGTTTGCTTGCGGGCACACGCCGTTTTTTCATGGATATATTTTCCTCTGTGATAGCGGTGGTATTCATTATTTCTCCGATACGGTATTTATTTTAAATTTGATTGTTTTTTATTCTCACTCTTTTTTGAAAGGCGGCTGTAAACGAGCATACCTGCAAGGCTTACAGACAAGGAGAGTGCGAACACGATTATGGCGGCAAGATAGTTTTTCTCACCGAGGGCATTACCGCCGACGGTGGAGGATACGATGGACGGAATTCTTCCGACGGAGCATATTACGAGCCAAGTGCCAAATCGGATATCCGTCAGTCCCGCAAAGTAGGAAAGCAGATCCTTGGGCGTGCCCGGGAGCATAAAAATTATGAGGAAAAACAGGTCGCGCCGCGGAGAGGAGCGCAAAAAGCGTGCGCTCTCGAGCTTTTCGGGCGAAAAAAATATCCGTGCAAGTCCCATACCAAAGCGGCGCACGAGCATAAAAACGCAGATACTGCCGATGCTTGCCGCACCAAGGCAGAGCAAGGTTCCCTCTACCGCGCCAAAGGCGTATCCGCCGAGTATTTCAAACGGCTCACCCGGCATCAGTGCTACAATAACCTGAAATATTACGGTCGCTATATATACAAGTCTCCCTGCCGCGCCGTGCTCATCTACCCAAACACGAAAGCGTTCGGGCTCGGAAACGTAGCGCATAAGGGGGCGTCCGACGACAAATCCCGCGGCGGTAAGCACCGCTATTACGGCGCAAAGAAGGACTGCGGCGGCTATTTTTCTTTGACGATCAGTTTTCATTTTTCAGTTCCAAAATAAATAATACTCCAATTAATATTATCATAAAAAGAATGTTTCGTCAAGCAAAAGAGTCGAATTTTGTATTATTTACGATTATTTCCTTTTGTTTTTTGCCGTCCTTTTCATACTGCGCTCCGAGTTGCCGAGGCACAAGCGCGGCATTTTTTATCCTCGTCGGCTTTGCCGTTGCGCGGTGCGTTGCTGATGATAAAGTACGGGATAGATTTTGGGGAGATTTCAGATAGAAAAAAAGGGGCAGATACCCATGCCAAAGCACGGGTATCTGCCCATTAATTTGTGAAAACAAAGGCTTTATATTTTCCTTTTGATAAAATACAGCCACGCGCGGCGGAAGGCGGGGACCTTTTTGCGGTAGAGGTGTGTGTAAAGCCGGCGGTAGAGCCGAACGATCAGGTGCATATCCTCCACGGGTGCGCCGTAGCCGAATTCCTCGGCGGCAATAGCGGAAAATACCCGCTTTAGCTCACGTTCTCCGAGGTGCGCGCGCTCGGCTTGGAATTCGCTCAAGCCCTCATCACTCACAGCCTTTGACAAAATGCCGTCAAGGTTTTCGGAAAGTGTCAGCGCAAGGTCGCCGCCAAACTGTCCCGCCGTTGGGGAGAGGGCGCATTCCTCAAGCAGTGTAAAGAGCATGTCTATCACCGCGCGGACCTCGGTGCGCTCGGGAACTTGGGCATTGCCGCTTGCGGCATTTGCCAATTTGTCAAGCAAGCGGCGGCGTTCTTTCTCCGCGTGCCTTGCTTTGCGTATTACTATAAATATAAGTAGGAAGAAAGCCGCAGTCACGGCAAGGGAGATTACCGTTACGGTTATTATCTTGGCAATAAAGCGTTTGCGCTGTTCATTTTCCTCATCTTCGGTTATCTGAGGCGGCGGTGTCGGCTCATCCTCGCTATCCTTGGGTGGCTCGATAGGCTTGGGCGCATCGTTTTCCGTTCCCTGCGAGCCTTTGTCCGAGGGATCAAATCCGGGCTTATACGCGCTGTCGTAGTATTCGGGCGTTGCCTCATACTGTACCCAACCTATACCGTCAAACCAAACCTCCGTCCAAGCGTGGGCGTTTTCGTCAAGCACGTCGGAGTAATACGCGCCGTCGGGAGAGCTTGTGCGCGCAAACTTTGCGGCGACATATCCCGAGGTATATCTTGCGGGAATGCCCGCCTCGCGCAAGAGGAGCGTAAGCGCGGAAGCAAATTGAATGCAATATCCCTCTTTTGTTTCGGTCAGGAATTTTTCAATGCCGTGCGTTTTGCTCTCGGTCACGGTAGGGGTCTTGGTGCACGTATAGTTTTTGGAGAGGTAGTCCACTATCGCCATGGTCAGCTTGTGGCGTTCAAGATACACCGAGCTGTCGGTCACGGTGCTGACGCTGTTGCCGCCATAGGTATTTGCTTTTGCGGCAAGCGAGAGGTCTATATCCGCTTTGGCGGCTATTTTTGAGAGAATTTCGGCAAAAATCTCGCTTTGCGCGGGCGTTGTGTACGCGCTTGTGACAAACTTTGTGTATTTGTCAAGCTCTGCAAACATAAGGTCGTAGCGAGAACGCTCGCCGTAGGTCATAAGCTCAAGATACGCAAGCTCGGGCGCGATCTCGGGCGCAGAGGGAGAGGCGATTATGCTGCCGTCTTCGCCGCGGTAGTACGAATGCGCCTCAAAGGTGTCCTTCACCTCAACGTATTTTATACCGTCCTCGGTGTAGGTGCGGTATTCTATACTCGTGCCGTCGGCAAGCTTTAAGAGCATTGGGTATTTGGCGTTGGAGACGGTTACCGAGCCTTTTTGTATAACATGGCGGAAGGCGTTCATTCGCGCGATCAGCTCCGATACGGTCTCGCCGTAGTAGGGCGAGCGCATATTGGTCAGCATTGCTACGGTGGAAAACGACTCGTTTGTTTCACGCATTGCGTACGAGGTATAAATTCCGTCAAAATAGTTTGCATACGTAGTGGTGCTTGCCTGTGCGCCCACAAGGGGCATGAGCGACGAGTGGCTCTTGCCGTTTACCTGCACCGTGGGATTGAATCGCCGCAGGCTATACGCAGGCAGAAAGAGGTTCATCGTGGAAAGATTGTAGCGTTCGATGCCTATTTTGGTGATGCCCACGCCCAAATTTGCGTTGATCGAGGAGCTATTAAGATCAAAATCCAGAATATCCGGGTAAAAAAAGGTGTAGAAATTGCTTTTTACCGTCTCGGCAGGGTCGTAGTCCGTCCCGAACAGGTTGCGGTATTCCACGAGCAGGGGGGCCGAGCTGTCCACCGTGTGCCACTTGCCGTCGATATAATTTACGCCTATCCATGAACGCAAATAGGTGTTGTAGCCCAGGTTAGTGTAAAGCCGCATAATGGGGATACGCGCGTACTGTATCGGAATTGCCTCGGTGTCCTGCGGTTCAAACATAGGGTACTCACTGTCATACGCCAGCGAGTCGAGCGCGGGGCTGTTACCGACGAGCAGGGCGGTAACGTAATCGCGGTAGTATTGCAGAGTGTTGTCTATGGATCTGATGGCTACAAAGCGGCCGCTTACCGAAGCTATGGGAAGGAGCAGTATGACCACACAAATAAAGAGCGCACATATTCCCGCAAAGCCGCCTGTGGCACTTTTTGAGCCGCGCTTGCGTTTTTTGTATCCAACGTAGGAGTTTATCTCGTCCTTTTGGCGTTTTTTCTCGTCGGCGGATATAGGGGGGCGTGCGGTTTTTTTCTTTTTTGCGCGGCGCGGAGAAGAACCGAAATAGTCGGAAAGCTCGTCGTCAAGAGATACTGTCGCGCTCTGCTTTTCCTTGCGGCGCCGTTCCTTTTCTGCGCGGCGCGCTTCCTTGCGTTCTTTTGCGGACAGCATTTTGCGCGCGAGCGCTTCGGGCATGGGCGGCTCATCCTGCGGTGCGCTAAGCGTTATCGTTTCGTCGTATACGTCCTTTTTTGGCGGTTTTAAGTATAGCTTGTCGCACGCAAGCATTACTATCATTGCCGCAACCGAGGCAATAACGAGCGAGATGCCCCAATTTCCGCGCGAAAGGTTGTATATAAACGTGGGTATCAACGTTCCCGCCGTTAAGATAAGCGGGGGAAGGACTCTGATCCTGCGGATGAGAGAGGGAACGTAAACAAGGGAGCAGACCGTAGCAAAAAGGAGAGCCGCGGTGAGGATGAGCTCCTCGTTTGCTATATCCGTAGCAGGCATGGGCAAGCGGTATTCGCCCATACCCAAAAAGGTTGCGTCTACAAGACGGTCGATCGCGGCGTTAAAGGCGGCTATTATGGCGTGATAGACCTTTTTGGGGCTTGGGACAAGGAAGGTTATCACAAGTGTGGCGGCAAAAACCGCCGCCGCGCCGAGCTTTATGGGGAGATTTCCCATAAACATAGCGGTGAGCGAGGCGCATATCAGTAAAATAAAGAATGCAAGCGACGATGTGCTGATGCCAATGCCGCCATCGCCGGAAAAGGCGAGCGCGTCGCAAACGAAAAGCGTAAGGGCAAAGGCGGCAATAGCTCCAACAAGTCCGCGCAGCGCAATACCCAAGCCTATCGTAAGATTGCTCATTTCGGCGTTATCGGGTGTACACAGCAGGGCGCGGTCCTCGGCGGGCACTACGCGCAAGCGTTTTTTATGCTCACGCCGTAGGCGTGCGACCTCTTTTTTGCGCCTGCGTGCTTCGCGCGCTTGCGTTTTGGCTTCCTTGCGTCTTTGTGCGGGGGTAAGAACGGTGTCATTTTTCTCACGCATCAGTCTCACCTCCCATTTCATTCAAAAAGAGTGTTTTTCCCTCGGTCAGGCTCACGCCCGCTTCGTTAAGGCGCGCGGCGCAAGCGGAGATGTAAGCGCGCCTTTGCTCGCTGTTGGCATAGCGCTCCTCTGCGGAGAACAGCACAGCCTCCGCGCCCTCTCCGTCGCAGGCGGAGCTTATTGATGCCGCGGCGCAAATAGTGCTGACCATAGCGTTGTTTATGGCGGGGATCACAAAAATCAGCTTTGATATCTCGCTGTCGCCAAGCATTGCCGCCAGACGGTCAAGTGAATTTTCGGGAGAGGTGATGGGGGCAGATGCGAAAAGGCGGAATATCATATTAAAATCCATCTCGGAGTGTAAAAGGAACGAGTAAACGCCTATTTCGGCGCGCTCGTCAAACCACATAAGGGAAACTGTCCTGCCGCGGCGAAGCTCACGGAGAGTCAGTGCGACAGTCATTTCCACCACGCCGTCAGCGCAGAATTCATTCATGTCCGCATAATACTCATCGCGCGCAAGGGCGTTGACGTCGGGCTCCGGGGCAGTGGGCATTTGCGCCGTAATCGCCTCGGCTCGACGCTTTAAATCAGCCGCCTTTATTGGGTTTTTGGTAACGGCGGCTTTTTCGAGCAGGCGTGAATGCTTTTTTTCGATTTCAAGCTGTGCCTCCTCCGCCGCGTAGGGGCTGACAAACTCGCCAACGGGGGCGGTGTTTGGGAAATGCGCCGACATATCGCACATAATTAGCGTGAAGTCGGAAACTCCCGCGTTATAATCTCGCACTATCAGCTCGCCGCTCTTGGACGACAGCTTCCAATGCACGCTTTTGAGCGTGTCGCCGTCGCGGTACTCACGGATATCAGCCACCTCAAGCCTTTCGGGGCTCGTGGGTGAGCGCTTGGTGCGCCTTGACGAATCGGCGGACGCATCAGTCTGCGGGTCGGAAAGGGGGAGCTTGCGCGGTATTACCGACACGATCCCAAAGGAGCCTACGTCTATACGCAATCTGAACATGCGAAACAGGTCGTAAACGTAAAGGCAGTCTACGCCGATGGTGTAGCTCCCGCGGAATTTGAACTTTGCGTTGTTCTTTACGTTATACACGGTATTTGGCGGCAATGAGATATGCACGCATTTGTCAACCGTGCGCACGCTGTGCGCGGTGGGAAGGCGCATGATGACGTCCACAAAGGGGTATGGCAAAAAGCTCTCGTTTATAAACTGCATCTCGTATTCAAGCGGCTGATTTTTCTCTATCTCCGTTTTGTTTTCATGAACGAGCAGTTTTAGCGCCGCCTTTGATATCAGCAGGTATACGAGCGATGCTATGGGGAGCAGAGAAACGAAGGCAAAAAGAATATTTGATGCCGACGAAAGGAGAGCCTGCGTAAATATGAGAGACGCTGCCCACAAAATTACCCACAGCCGAAAGCCGCGCGTAAGTGTCAGGGCAAAGCGAGAGCGCCTTGGCACGGCAGAACGCCGCGGTGGTGTTTTTTTAACCTTCATTTTATATATATTCAGTTTTTACCCTTGAACGGAACGGGTGTTGCGCGAAGTATCTCACCAAGCACAGCCTCGGCGGTAACGCCCTTGAGCTTTGCTTCCTGGCGGAGCATCAAGCGGTGGGCGATAGCGGGGCGGAACAGGGCGGCTACGTCGTCGGGAAGGACGTAATTTCTGCCTCTTATGTATGCGTAGGCGCGGCAAAGGTGCATCAGCGCGACAGATGCGCGTGGGCTTGCGCCGAGGGATATTGCACTGTGCTTTCTCGTTGCGGATACCAGCGTTACGATGTAACGGTAAAGCTCCTCGTCCATCTTTACCTCGCAGACCTCGCCGCGTATGCGGCGAAGCTCCTCGACATTTATGATGGGATTTACCGAGCTTATGGGATTTTCACCGCGGTGCGCGGCAAGAATTGCCACCTCTTCCTCGGCGGTAGGATATCCGACGCTCAATTTCAGCGCAAAACGGTCAAGCTGCGCCTCGGGCAGCGGATACGTTCCAACGTATCCCGAGGGGTTCTGCGTTGCGATTACGGTAAAAGGATCCGGGATGTCGTAGCTTACGCCGTCAACGGTGACCTTGCCCTCCTCCATCGCCTCAAGGAGCGCGGATTGCGTTTTGGGCGAGGCGCGGTTTATCTCGTCAGCCAAAAGGAGATTGCAGATAACAAGACCGCGGCGGAACTCGAATTCTTCCTTACTGCGGTTGTAGATATTCAAGCCCGTGATGTCGGAAGCCATAACGCCGGGGGTGAACTGCGCGCGCTTGAAATCAAGCCCCGTCACCTTTGCGATAGTTGCGGCAAGCGTTGTCTTACCCGTGCCGGGGACGTCCTCGATGAGAACGTGAGAGCCGGAGAGCATCGCGGTAAGGAGCAGGACTATTTCAGAGCGCTTGCCGAGAATGACCTTTTCGATCTCGTTTATTACGGAGAGTATCTTTTCGTTGTAAAGGGGTGCGGCGGTTTTTGTGTTTTCCATGGCTTTGACCGTTCCTTTTTGATAAATTTTTTCATTTTATATTATATCATAAGGAGTCTTGCTGTACAAGAAAAATATTAACAATTCAGCAAAAATTCACATAAGATATAGTGAATCATAGAAACGAGGTAAATAAATGGAGCTGTTTACGGTAATACCCTACAATCGAGAAAACGCCGTGGCGTACGCGCGGCGATATGCCCTCACGCGCAACGCGCGGTTTGAGGATTACACGGGCATCGGCGGCGATTGCACCAATTTCGTGTCGCAGGCGGTGTACGCGGGAGTCTGCGTCATGAACATGACGCCCGAGTACGGCTGGTACTACGTGTCTCCCACGGACCGTGCGCCCGCGTGGAGCTCGGTGGAGTTTTTTTACGATTTTATAACGGGCGCGCCCGCGTTTGCCGATGCAAACGGCGGCGAGGGGCCGTTTGGCAGAGAGGTGCTTCGCCGTCAGGCAGAGCTTGGCGACGTGGTACAGCTTGCCGACGACAGCGGGGATTTTTACCACACCCTCATCATCACGGACATAAATCCCGACGAGATATTTGTCAGCGCGCACACCAATGATGCGCTTGACCGCCCGCTGTCGAGCTACACCTTTGCGCGCGCGCGCTTTATCCGCATCGAGGGTGCGCGGGTGATAGCGGAGTACCCGTGTTTTGAGGAGTTGATGCAAACGCCGTAAGGCGTTTGCAAGTGCAAAGTGATAAGTGCAAAGTGCAAAGTTTCGGTAGCTTTTTGCGTGGCAAAAAGCATTAAATAAACACAAAATCGTAAGAAACGCGCGCGTTTCTTGCGATTTTGTGTTTTTTGCCGAAATGGTTGACATTTATGTTTTTGGGGCGTATAATTATACACGTATAATATTTTAGGAGGAAAAAATGAAAGCAACGACTAAAATTTTAGCGCTCATTCTCGCGCTCATCATGTGTGCGTCATGCTTTGTGGCGTGCGATGACGGCGAGGGCGAGACGACCACCGCACCCGTCACGAGCGCACCTGACACAACGGCGGCTGTCACAACAGCGGCTAATACTACAGAAGCAAACACCACGGCGGCAAACACCACGGCGGCAAACACTACTGCGGCTGACACAACGGCAGCAGACACAACCGCGACGGATACCACGTTACCGTCCGATGGAACTACTGTTTCACCCGATGAAACAACTGTAGCACCCGACGAAACTACGGCTGCTCCCGAAGAAACAACGGCTGCTCCCGAGACTACAAAGGCTCCCGAAACTACAAAGGCTCCCGAGACAACAAAGGCTCCTGAAACTACGAAAGCTCCCGAGACCACAAAGAAGCCTGAAACTACAAAGGCTCCCGAAACTACAAAAGCTCCCGAGACCACGAAAGCTCCCGAAACTACGAAAGCTCCCGAGACCACAAAGAAGCCTGAAACTACAAAGGCTCCTGAAACTACAAAAGCCCCCGAAACAACAAAGGCTCCCGAGACCACCGCGCCCCACGTCCACAGCTACGGCGCGTGGTCACAGGCTAAAGCCGCGGCCTGCACCGTTGACGGTTTGGAAATACGCACCTGCTCCTGCGGCGACTACGAAACCAGAACAATACTTGCAAAAGGACACACCGAGGTAAAGGTTAGCGGAAAAGCCGCAACCTGCACCGAAAATGGACTCACGGACGGCAAGAAATGCTCCGTCTGCGGCACTGTTATTGTAGAACAGACCGAAATATCGGCTAAAGGGCATAGTTTTGAAAACGGTATTTGCTCTTCCTGCGGAATAGAAAAAATAAGCGAGGGCCTTTCATTTAAGCTCGACGCAAAAGGCGCGGGATATATTGTTAACGGAATAGGCACGTACCAAGACGTTGACATTATTATTCCTTCGACCTACGAGGGCAAGCCTGTTACGAGCATTGGCTCTTATGTGTTCTGGGGTTGTGACTTGATCACAAGCATAACCATCCCCGACAGCGTTACGAGCATTGGCGAGGGGGCGTTCGAAGATTGCACCTCGCTCACGAGTGTAAGCATCCCCGGCAGCGTTACCAGCATTGGTGTGGCTGCGTTCATCGGTTGTTCATCGCTCACGAGCGTAACCATCCCCGACAGCGTTACGAGCATTGGCGATTATGCGTTCGAAGATTGCACCTCGCTCACGAGCGTTGCCATCCCCGACAGCGTTACGAGCATTGGCGAGCGGGCGTTCTCCGGTTGCACCTCGCTCACGAGCATAACTATCCCCGACAGCGTTACGAGCATTGGCTCTTCTGCGTTCTCCTATTGCACCTCGCTCGCAAGTATTATCGTGGATGAAAACAATAGCGTTTACCACAGCGCAGGCAACTGCATTATTGAAACAGCTACCAAGACTCTCGTTGTCGGCTGTGTAGCAAGCGTTATTCCCGCTGATGGAAGCGTTACGAGCATTGGCGATAGTGCGTTCTCGGGTTGCACCTCGCTCACGAGCATAACCATACCCGACAGCGTTACGAGCATTGCCTCTTATGCGTTCTCGGGTTGCACCTCGCTCACGAGCATAACCTTCGGCGGAACTACCGCGCAGTGGGAGTCTATCAGCAAGAGAAGCTTTTGGAACTACTACACCGGCAAATACACCGTACACTGCACGGACGGAGACATTTAAAAGTAAAACGCCGTTGGCGTTTTAAGTGCAAAGTGATAAGTGCAAAGTGCAAAGTTAAGGAAAAAATCGGAAGAAACGCGCGCGTTTCTTCCGATTTTAGTTTTATTAAATTTTTTCTTGCAAACGCTTTAAAGCAGAGGCTATTCGATCATTTTTCAATTAAATGAAAATTTCCGAGCAAAGCGAGGAAATTATCCGAAACTTTGCACTTTGCACTTATCACTTTGCACTTAAAAAAGCGGCGCGAACGCCGCTTTTTTATTACATTTTCGGCAGGAGAGAAAGTGCCTTCTGTATCTCCTCGTCGGAGGGGACGTAGTCGGTGAGCACGCCGTCATTGTGCTTCTGATAGGACATCATATCGAAATATCGCGTTCCCGTAAGTCCGAAGAGAATGGTCTTTTTCTCGCCCGTTTCCTTGCATTTGAGTGCCTCGTCGATAGCCACCTTGATAGCGTGGGAGGACTCGGGCGCGGGGAGGATTCCTTCAACGCGCGCAAACTGCACTGCCGCCTTAAACACCTCGGTCTGCGGAACGGATGTAGCTTCCATAAGTCCG
>JAZNOD010000058.1:0-3066 GCA_045580585.1 Eubacteriales bacterium | reverse complement strand
ATGGCGCCAAAATGTGAAAAAAAAGAAGAATATTTTAATTATTTTCAAGAAACTTCACAACTTGTTCTTGACATTTGGCAAGAAAAACTTCATAATATATATAAGCCTGTCTTGTCGATGGGTATGAGCGCAAGCGTCATTCCCGCAATCGAGGCGGGCGCGGATTGCGTACGAGTAGGCTCTGCCATTTTCGGCAGGACCACACCGCTTAAATAAAAATAAATGAATTATAGAAAGCACGGAGGAACAACATGGCACGTTTTACCAACCCCTTTAAGAACACCGCCCCCAAGGACGATTTTGACACCACCTACTACGGCGAGGATACCGCCGATATTCAGGACGACGCATTGTTTACTGCTCCCAAAACCGAAGAGAGCGTAGAGCGCCCCGTTTCCGCCCCCGCGGCTGCTCCCAAGCGCACGGGCTTTATGTCCACAAGCACCGCAGCCGTTACCATGAAGCTGATGAAGCCCACAAGCTATCAGGAGGGCACCTCCATTGCTGACCAGCTTATGAACAATTGCGCAGTAGTTATGAATCTTGAAAACACCAATAAGGAAACGGCCTCCAACCTTATATACTTCTTAAGCGGAGTTATCTACGCTATCAACGGACACATGAAGCCCGTTTCGGGAGACACGTACATGCTCACTCCCAACAACATGGAGATCGCAGAGGAAGGCACAAGCGCGGCTCCCGCTGACGACGGACTTGACGCTTACGGATACAACTATTGATTTTGCCGCCGCTTTGGCGGATATGGGCTGCGCCATTAGCGCAGCCGCTCCAAAAAAAGCCAAGCGCAGGCTTTTTGAGGTGCGTGCTTTGCGTTTTTGCCTGTAAAACGGGTAAAAATTGCGGATCTCAGCCGCAAAGCGAAAACGACGGGGTGAGTACCAAATGCATTTTGACATTTGACTCACCCCCCGCAATTCTTAACAAGAAAGGTAAAAAACTTGGAGTTTTTTCTTTATCTCGTAATTAATCTGTGTGATGCGTTTTTAACCGTCATACTTTTAGCAATGCTCGCACGGGCACTGATGAGCTTTCTCTTCATGGGAGAGGAAAATAAATTCTCCCTTTTTCTGTACTCGATAACGGAACCGTTCATTTTGCCGTTCCGCGCGCTTTTTGCAAAATTCGGTTGGTTTGAGGGGATGCCGCTTGACGCCGCGTTCTTTTTTTCCACCGTGTTCCTGTCGATAATTCAGACGTGCCTGTTAAGCATACCAATATAAAATATTAAGGAAGGTTTTCCTGAAATGGCAATTCCGCAAAGCTTTAAAGAAAAATACTCTCTTACAGGGGATGAGTACGAAAAACGGAACGTGGACCTTGCACTTTCCGACCTTTTTTCCGCATCCGCCAGACTCTATGCCGATAACGCAGAGCTGCGCCGTCAGCTCGAAGAAGTAAAGGCGGAGCGTCAAAAGCTCGCCGCACAGCTAAACGAAGCAAGGTCCGCCCCCGCACCCGAGACGGCGGCACCCATGACCGCGATAAAGCTTGATGAAATAACACGCCGACTTGATGCACTTGAGTCCAAGATAGGCGCAAACGCAGGGGTGCTTGGCGATAAGCTCTCCGCTATCGCCGAGGCGCTTTCGGGCGCGGTAGTATACACTTCCGCAGGAGACGCGCTCTCATCGGAGGAAGAAACGCTTGCCGATGCCGAGGCTATCGAATACGCCGAGGAAGATAACGACTGCCACTCCCCCGAGGCTGTTTCTGCCGCTATCCGCACCGTGGATGTTGAGCCAACGCTTGATTTTAGCCAGCCTGACAGTATAGAGGAAGAAAGCAATACCCAAGATGAGATCGCGCTCAGCGAAGAACTCGTAATTGAGGAAGAGATCGCAGCCGAGGAAACACCCGAAGCCGAGGAAGAAATTGTAATCGAGGAAGCTCCCGAACTTGAAAAAGAGATCGCAGCCGATGAAGCTCCCGAGGAAAACGCAGAACCCTCGCGCGAGGAAATAATAAAAGCGGCAGGGCTTGAGGAAAAGGCAGAGGAAATAGAGCCCGCCGAGCCCATTTCCGACGACAGCGTCTCGCGCATGTTGGCGGCTCTTTACTCATCACCCGCCGAAGGAGCCTCACCTGCTGAGGAAGAAAAAAACGAGCAGGAGCAGTCCGATGCTCCCACAGCCGAGTCAGGCAAGGTCAGCGGAATGCGCAGCTCACTTGATGCCATCCGCCGCCGCCGCGAAAAGAAGAAATAATTTATTTTAGGAGTCAAAAAATGCCTAAGGACTATACAAGCACACTTAATCTGCCGCAGACCGATTTTGCGATGCGTGCAAATCTCCCCCAGCGCGAGCCCGAAATGATAAAGTATTGGGACAGCATCGACCTTTACGACGCCCTTCTCAAGAATGCAGAGGGCAAGGAGCAGTTCGTTCTACACGACGGCCCCCCCTTCTCCAACGGTAATATCCACATGGGCCACGCCCTCAACAAAACGCTCAAGGACATCATCAACAAGTCCAAGATAATGGAAGGCTATCGCGTTCCCTACGTTCCGGGCTGGGACAACCACGGTATGCCCATTGAGAGCGCCATCATCAAGAAAAACAAGCTCAACCGCAAGAATATGTCCATCTCCGAGTTCAGAAGTGCGTGCCACGCCTTCGCGCAGGACTTTGTGGACAAGCAGAGCGAGCAGTTCCAACGCCTTGGAGTTGTGGGCGATTGGAAAAACCCCTACATCACCATGGCTCCCGAGTTTGAGGCGCGCGAGGTAAAGGTCTTTGGAGAAATGTTCAAAAAAGGCTACATCTACAAGGGACTCAAGCCCGTTTATTGGTGCCCCCACGACGAGACCGCGCTAAGTCGGATCGTAGCCATGTCGTTCTGTGAGCCAAGGAGTTGATAGCCCCAGTTGTCTTCCTAAGACCGCTTGGCCTCCGACTTCCCGAGTTTGAGGCACGCGAGGTCAAGGTCTTTGGAGAAATGTTCAAAAAAGGCTACATCTACAAGGGACTCAAGCCCGTTTATTAAGTCGGATCGTAGCCATGTCGTTCTGTGAGCCAAGGAGGTGGTAGCCCCAGTTGTCTTCCTAAG
>JAZNOD010000057.1:0-1982 GCA_045580585.1 Eubacteriales bacterium | reverse complement strand
CGGGCAAGCACTAACCTAAAATGCTACCTCAGACATACTCATTAAGCGCATTAACCTTGTACTTGTTGGTAATCATCTTGTCGGTCGTAACGTAGCCAGCGGGCGCCTTAATGACTTCAGGTAAGCGATTCACAACGGCAGCGCAAGTGAGCTCAACGGTGCAAGGGCGATTGATAGTTACTTGCGTGTCGGGCTCACCAAAGACAGTCCAGTCATTCTTGTCGAACTCATCCTTGGCGTAGACCTTGCCGATGCATTCGCTCTCGATGGTGACGCCCTCCTCGGTCTCAGTCACAACGATCGCAGACATACCGGTTGCGTTGCCGGCGGGAATGTTCATCTTCAAGGTATCTGAGTAAATATCCGCCTTATGCGTGCACGGAACGCACTTTTGAATTTGGCTCTTGACGGTGAGGCCAAGCCTGTCGCAAAGCCAGCCGTTCACGTTCCACATGTAGGACGGCAAGAACTCACCATTTTTGATAAGCTCATCGCGCTCCTCAGCGGAAATGTTATCAGCAGAGGCGATCTCCTTGTTAAAGGCCTCGAGGTCAAGGCCAGCGCCATGCACCTTCGCAAGCGCGATGCCATAATCCTCGACGTTATAGCTTGAGGAGCCCTTAATTTTCGTAATTTTGTGCGTCGAGCCGGCGATCGTCGTGATGAGGTTGCCCCAAAAGACATCCTGGTAACCGGAGCCACAGAGCGTGCAATTATTCTCCTTGGCGAGCTTGTCGAGCTGAGTTGTGATTTGCGGCGAGGAGTTCCACGGATAGAAGGCCTCCTCGCAAGTGCTAATGGCATTCACGCCACTCTTTGCGCAAATGGTGAAGGCCTCCTCGACATCCTTCATGAGGCTGAGCGTAGTAATGATACACACATCAGGCTTGAGAGCCGCTAAGATTTTCTCAGCATTTTTCGCGTCTTTAACGACGACTCCATAAGGCTTCTCGCCGGTAATTTCGCCGATATCCTTGCCGATAACATTCGGGTCAATGTCAAAGGCTGCAACGACCTCAGCGCCTTTCTCGCGCACGTATCTCATGATATACTTCGACATTTTGCCGCAGCCGTACTGCGCGACGGTTATCTTCTTATCCATTCTAGTTCCTCCCACAAATAATACAAAATATAGAAAATTCGCAAAGTTTGTTACCATTATTCCCAGCAAATGAGCGTTTAAAATGGCCTTGCGAATATTATATATTAATCCATGCGCGACTTCAATATTTTTATAAAATTTTGCCTCGTGGCTCAAAACGATAAATTTACAACAAGTTTGAACAGCTAAATTTGTTAATGCTTCTAAAGAAAATTCCTCTACGTCAATTTGGAAGTGCCCTGTAGAAGCATTTGAGATATACTAGATTTATGAAATGTAAAGCATGTAATGACGAAACAAATCAAATAAAATAAAAGCCGGAAAAACAAAGGCGGGAACCCAAAAGTACAAATGCAAAATATGCGGAGAATATTACACCCTGGAAAGCAAAAAGAGAGGCCATATCGAAGAAACCAAGAATTAGGCGATAAAATTATATTTGGAGGGAAATAGTGGCCGAGCAGTGGGCCGAATTCTGGGAATCGGGAAATATGCGAAAAATATTGAGCCCAAAGAGACTCCAAATGCACGGGTTAACGTCATTGAAATGGACGAGCTGTACAGCTTCGTCGAGAGAAAAAACAGATTTTACGCGATAACGCTGGTCAGTAGAGATACACGGGAAATCGTAGGTTTTGACATAGCTTTCGATAAAAGTCGAGAGCGAATTCAGCGCTTAGTTGATGGCTCCGTGAAGGCGCGGCAGTACTACTCTGACGCTTATTCGGCATACGCAGAAGTGTGCTATGAAGGCGCTCACACTTCGCTAAAAAATAAAAGCCAGACTTACACCGTTGAAGGTGTAAACTCTGACTTGCGACACTACATTCCGCCTTTACGCCGAAGGTCAAAATGCTTTTTTCGATCACTTGAAACAGCT
>JAZNOD010000056.1:0-5322 GCA_045580585.1 Eubacteriales bacterium | reverse complement strand
GGGAGACAAGCGTGATGCTTGGATAGAATATTATACCTACGGCGGTATGCCGTATGTGTGCACTCTTGCCGACCATAGGGCGAAGGCGCAATATTTAAGCGGTCTTTTTGATAATATCTATTTATCGGACATACTTGAGCGCCATAAAATTCGCGATAAAGGAATGCTTGATGAGCTTTTGAATTTTATCTCATCTTCCGTCGGCTCGCTGACCAATCCCCGCAAAATAGCGGATACCTTTGCAAGCGCGGAGCGCATCAAAATAAGCCCCGATACCGTTTCACAATATCTTGATTATTTCATTGATGCGTTTATGCTCTGTAAAGCACAGCGATTTGATATTAAGGGGAGAAGATATATTGGCTCGCCTCTAAAATATTATTTTTCCGATATCGGACTTCGTAATGCAAGGTTGAATTTTCGGCAAACCGAGGAAAATCATATTATGGAAAATATAATATATAACGAGCTGATAATACGCGGCTTTACCGTTGACGTTGGCGTTGTTGAGTATAATTACAAGGATTCCGAAGGTAAAAGTAAAAAGACTAACCTTGAGGTGGATTTTGTTATTACCGACGGCAGCCGCAAGTATTATATTCAATCCGCACTTATGGTAAGCGATGAGGATAAGAGACTACAGGAGGTGCGTCCGTATGCGAGGATCGCGGACTCCTTCAAGAAGATCGTTGTGGTAAAGGATAATATCATTCCTTGGCACGATGATAATGGAGTGCTTTATGTAGGAATTGAAAAATTTCTGCTTGATTGTCACGCGATGGATTTGTAAAACCAAGTGCAAAGCTTCGAAGAATTTCCCCTCTTTGCTCGGAAATTTCCATTTGATTGAAAAAATCACCTAATAATTTCTGTTTATCTGCGATACAGCAAAGAGTTCAATAAAAAAGCGGAAGAAATTTGTTCTTCCGCTTTTTTATTGAACTTTGCACTTAAAACGGTGCAGCCGTTATTTCACCCGCTGTGCAAAGAATGGATCTAACTGCCAAGTCTCGCCACTCCGATCTTCTCTCCCATAACGACGGGCGTTTCCTCGCCGCGCTCCGTCGCGCGGAAGAAATCCTCGTTAATATCGAGCTTGTCCTTCTGGAGCAAAAGCACGATAGTGCTTCCGCCATAGAGGAACATTCCCTTTTCCTCGCCGCGCGTGACGCGCCGCGCGCCGTGGAGATTTGCGATTTTACCGACGAGCATCGCTCCGACCTCTATCTGCGCGATAGAGCCGAATTCGGGTGTATTTATCACGGTGTATTCACGGCAGTTTTCGGAAAACACGGGGCGCGATTCAAGCGCAATGGGGCGTACCGTGTGCAGTCTGCCGCAAATAAAGGTATTTTCGCCCTTTTCGCCGTCGGCAGGGTAGCAATAGCGGTGATAGTGATTGACGCAAAGCCTGAAAACAAGGCAGATGCCGCCGCGGTAGAGTTCGGCAAGCTTGCTGCCGCCAAGCAGGGAGCTTACGGTATAGCAGCTCTGCTTTATCGGCAGTACCGTGTCGCCGCTTATGCGGTATGCGCTGAGCAATCCGTCGCAGGGGGATATCAGCACGTTTTTGTCTTTATTTATGGGGCGGCGGTCTTCCTTTATTTTTCGGCAAAAGCAATCGTTAAAGCAGCGAAAGCCTTCCGATTCAAAATCGGCAAGGTCGATACCGTTTTTCCGAACGAATTTCTTTATCATAGGTTTTGAGAGTCTCGTGCTGAGAAACCAGCCCGCCGCGCGCGACACTCCGCGCGATGTGAGAGGTTTTAGCACTATCCTGCCCGTTCTCGTATGATAGAGAAATCTGAGCATTCTTGATTCTGCCATAGCTTAACGTGTACGCAGATACCAGAAAAGCAAAAGGGCGATAGCCTCTGCCAGACCGATAGCGACCATAATGAGTATTCCGCGAAGGCGCGGCTTGGGAATACTGAATTTTCCGAGGAAGGCAAATCCCGTGGCAATGGTTACGGGAATGTAGACCACCGAAATATCAAAGGGTAGAACGTATCTGAACAGCATTACCGTGGGGAAGATGAGCGCGGCGGACGTTACGGGGAGTCCCGTGTAGGCGCGGCGCGTACCGCCCTCGGTTCGCTGGCGTTCTTCCTCGGTCACGTTGAAGTATGCAAGTCTTATCAGCGCGGCAAGGATGTAAAGAACGAGAACCGCGAAAATAGCATATTTGATGAGGACGATCAGCTTGATGCTGTCGTTTCCGAAGAATTTTTCAAAAAATTCCGATGTGTTGATGAGTGCGACGCCGATGCAGGCGGGAAGCACGCCGAAGGCAACGAGGTCGGACAGCGAGTCTATCTGTATGCCGTAATTCATTTCAAGGTCGGAGCGATCGGATTTTGTGCGTGCGACCTTGCCGTCAAATGCGTCAAACAGACCGCAAAGGAGCAGGAAGAATATTCCCCAATAAGGATGACCGTCGCCCGCAAGAGAAACCAAAATTCCGGTTCCCGCCGACAGCAGCGACAGATATGTTAAAATAACCGTGTAGTTATAAAATCCTATCATATCTTTTTACCTCTTTTTTTTATGGTGAAATATCTGATCAATACCGATATTCCGCAAATGAAAACGCAAAGGTAGAACGAAAGCGAGCGTGAGAGAAGCTCAAGATTTACCGCCTCCGCCTCACTCATTATAGTGCCAAACCCGTCAAGCATCAGATAATCGCTGACACCGATAGCACCCGGAATGGGGATACAGTTTGAGCCGAGCACCGTGTAGCCGTGGAAAAACAAAATGTCAATAGCTTTGGAAAACGAAGCTCCCGTAGTGCCGATAAAGACGAACATGCTAACGGAGATCTGCGCTATCCTTTGCAGGAAATTAAAGAGAAATGCCACCCACAAGCTTTTTTTGTGGTTTGCTATCATTGCCGCGCTCTGACGGTAGGTCATAATGTTTTCATCGAGCTTTGCAAGGCGTTTTTCCTTATTGCGCAGGATACGGAGCGCGCAAAGCGCTCGGATACCGCCGCGGCACATGCTGTGCAGGAGCTTGTCGTTGAAAAGGAGCAGGACGATAAACAGCGTCAGCGCGACAAGCACGGCTGAACCGCAGCAGATGATGATCTTCGACGCGGTATTGTACGCCATAAAGATATCAGGCCTTATGGTAAAGCAAAGCACACCGACGAGTATTATGGAAAGGGAGTACATGCTGAGGTTTGACAGGAGTGCGGCGGTTGCCGTCATTCCCGACATACCGTCCTTCATCATAAAATATGCGCTTGCGGGTTGTCCGCCCGTAGCGGAAGGTGTTATCGCGGAAAAATATATATCCGATGCCGAGTATATATAACCCTGTCCAAATCCTATCCTCTGTCCGAGAGTGCGGCAGGTCACCATCAGCGCCAGGCCCTCAAAGAAAATGAAAAGAAGTGTCGATGCGACGGCGGACAGTATCCACACGGGTGAGGCGGTGGATATATATGAGAAGAAATCAGCCGCGGAAAAGCTTCTGCTTTGTGCCGCCACAGCAAATATGCTGATTACGGCGATAAGGATAAAAACGGCAAGCCACAAGGCGTTTTTGCTCTTTTTACCCCCATTGTTTCCGTGCTTATTCGGTTCGGTTTTGTTCATTTGGTATCTCCTAATTATTTTTTCTACGCAAAAACGCCTCAAGGGACGAAAAAACGGATTCGGCGGGCAGGTGTGCCGCAAGCAGCCACGCACCCTCAGCGAGGACCAAGCCGCCGAGTATGTCGATGAAAACGTGCTGTTTTATGAAAACGGTGGATGCGAAAACGAGAAGGGAAAAAGCGAGCTGTCCCCAAACGTATGCGCGCCCGAGGTCTCGTCTCATTGCGAAAGCACTTCTGAAGCATAGCCAGCTAACAACGCAGTGCAGAGACGGAAAAAGGTTGACGGGCTCGTCAAAAAAATAAATTATTCCCACACAAAAGTCAAAAAAGCCATTACCGAGCGCGGGCTGTACCATCGTTGTAGGCAGCAGCACAAAGAAAAGCGCCGCAATGAATTTGGAAACTATGTCGGCGGCGGCAAGGCGGACGCACATGCCGCGGCTTTTTGCAAAATGAAAAATATACGTTGCGCCCCATTGAAGATATGCGCCCGCGTAGAAGATGATGAAGAATGATAAAAACGGTATCTTATCATCAATAGGCATGGAAAAATCGCAGTGGTGCGCATTGCGCACAATGAAATGGGGAATGCAGTAAAAAACAAAATGCAACAATATTACCGTTATCAGCGGGACTTTTGAGTGTTCGGGAAATAATTTATGAAAAAACACCTTTACTTTCACTATTATTCACCAATTAAATGCGATTTTGATTATTACATAAATACACGATTATATAATATCACATCTTTGAAAAAAAAGCAATATCTTAAGAAAAAATGATAATTACAAATATTTTATGATTTTTTGCTGAACTTTAGAAAATTTTTTTGCGATGTGTAATATCACTCTTGTGTTTTTTTGAAAACTGTGATATACTTCTTTTGTAGTTTACTTAATAAATTATTTTGCTTGTGATGGTTATGAAGAGAATTTGTATTTTTATCTTATCTATACTGCTTACGCTTTTGGCGTTTTTGCCCGCAGCTTCGGCAACCGAGAGCACCGAGACAACTGCGGCTGAAACGACAACGGCTGAAACGACAACGGCGGAGACGGCAACGGCTGAAACGACAACGGCTGAAACGACAACGGCGGAGACGGCAACGGCTGAAACGACAACGGCGGAGACGACAACGGCGGAGACGGCAACGGCTGAAACGACAACGGCTGAAACGACAACGGCGGAGACGGCAACGGCTGAAACGACAACGGCGGAGACGGCAACGGCTGAAACGACAACGGCGGAGACGGCAACGGTTGAAACGACAACGGCGGAGACGGCAACGGTTGAAACGACAACGGCGGAGACGGCAACGGTTGAAACGACAACGGCGGAGACGGCACTCCCGATGGGTGAGGTGACCTTTCCGCGCGTTGACGAAACAAGCGCGCCCGAAACGGGCGCGCCCACCGCGGCAGACACCGCCGCGCCTGCGGACGGTATCACGGTACCGCTGCTTATAACCGTATCATCCGTCATCATAGCGGCTCTGCTTTTGTATTTCGTTTTCCTCAGAGCGAGAGTGCTGCGAAAAATAAAGTAATGAAAAAGGTTGAAGCCGAGGCTTCAACCTTTTTATTATTACATCTTGATGTTGGAAAGCTCGGCGTCTGCCTTTGTCCAACCAAGACCCATGTACTTTCTCTCTTCCCAAGCCTTCTTTGCGATCTCGAAGGATTCGGGGAGGGGCTTCCAGTTCGAGAGGGTTCTGGGGG
>JAZNOD010000055.1:0-6698 GCA_045580585.1 Eubacteriales bacterium | reverse complement strand
CATTCAGCAATTCGTGCAGTACCTCGCCACCGAGAAAAAACGCCTTGACGGGCGCGAGGGCGGTATTGCGGCAAGCACGGTCAAGCGGTACACCACCGTTCTTCGTTCTATCGTCACCACGGCGTATAAGCTCGAATACATCGAGGACGATATCGGTCGCTCTCGGCGCATTGAATTCCCCAAGGAAGAAACCAAGGAGGTTGAAGCATTCACGCTCGAGGAGGTTGCAGAAATCCTCAGAGCCTTGGAAAGCGAGCCGTGGCACATTCGGGCGGTGATCGAGGTTGCGCTGTTCACAGGCTGTCGTCGCGGCGAGATAGTGGGGCTAAAGTGGTCGGACATTGATTTTGAGAACCAACGCATATCGATAAGACGCAGTATTTATAAGCTCAGCGACGGCAAGGCACGCGAGAAAGAGCCGAAGTCCAAGTGCAGTATCCGCACTATCTCCATCCCTGAACGACTATGCAAAACGCTGACCGAGTACCGTCTACAGCAAAATCGGCATATAGCATACCTCGGCGACGGTTGGAGAAATCTCGACTACGTATTCACCGAGGAGGACGGATACGTGATGAACCCGCAAACACCAACGAAACAATTTGACCACTTCTTGAAGCGCCACGGCATCCGCCATTTGAAATTTCACGGGCTTCGCCACACGAGCGCGACCATGCTTCTTGCAAACGGCTGCGACATTAAAACGGTTTCAGCAAGGCTCGGGCACGCCGATATTACAACGACGAATATCTACGTCCACGCCCTCGAAAGCACCGACAGACTGGCAGCACAGACGTTTGATAATTTTTTGAGGAAGAAGAATATATAAAAGACACGCAAGCGGTGAACAGAAAAATCTGCTCACCGCTTGCGTTGTTCAAGTCTATGTCCGTAAAGTGCTACGCAAAATGTCGATTTATTTAGTTGCCTTACTATATGCTACATTGGAGTAAAGAAAAAGCTGATGAAGGTTTTTGTACCATCATCAGCTTACTTTATTAGTTGTTATCAACAATATAGCTTTCACCGCAGATTATCATTAATCCGCAAGGGATTCGAGCATTAACCGTGCTCCGAGGCGGAAGGCGTATTCGAACAGTACCTCGTCCGAGAGACTTACGTACTCGCTCCAGCAATCGTTGAATTTTTCAAATATCGCCTTTTGCTCATCCGTCATCGTTTTTTGCAGGTCGTCGTTGTGTCTGCCTATGTACTCTAACAGTTGCTTCATCTCGGGCGTGTTCTGTCTGCCATCCTCGGGCGGCATAACGTTCCCTCGCCACAGCTCTTTTATCATATTTTTCATAAGTTGCACCTCCTGTAGCACAACACAATACCACAGAAGATGGCAAAAGTCCAGCGAAAGCGGATTTATTATCAAAGAAGTAACATATTAGCGGTCATTAACTTTTAAGAATCCGCCGACAAATGCATCTGGGAATACAAACTGTTTTTCAACACTTTTACCACCAATGGTAAATTTCACACGGATATACTTTTTGGCCGCATCCATCCAAGACACAATACCGTCCCCAAATACACTATGTTTGACCTTGCATCCCACACAAACAGGGGCAAGAATAGTAGCCCAATCGGGTCCTTGTTGTTTGGATTCGGGTTTCGGAGCAGTCGTTGCTACGGGAGGTGTTGCTTTCGGCTTGACCGCAACAGGAGCAGGTTCTTCCTTCGGCACGATAATATCCGCAAAATCGGGAACTATCATAGAAGCCTGCTGACGCGCATAGAGTGCCTCATATTCCTCTCGTCGTAATACGGTATCCCAACCACCAATATCTTCACCTGCGTGCATATCGACGCCTGTGTATGAGAGACTGGAATTCTCATACTTACGGAAGCCAAAAATGCCCTGATTCATCTTTTCCGGATCGAACAGACTGATCTCGTTGAGAATCTCAAAATCCTTGACGCTAAGACCCGTTACCTTTTTGAAAAGCTCAGGCTCGATCTGCGTAATCACGTCCCTTATCGTATATTCTCGATAATCCGTCAAATACATAAAGGCAGGTATACGCGCGGCAAGCTTCAATAGCTTTTCTTGTACTTGCTTGCGCAGGGATTTTGCCTCCTTTTCATCCTCGGTCATCTGCTTCTTTTCCTTGGGTGTCAGATCATCGCCTTTTTCTTTCTTGAGCTTTTTAACCTTTTCGGAACGGTTGATGATGGTATCGATCTCCGCGTTTAACGCGCGGAATCCCTCGATATTCATAAGTGCTGACATTGCTTCGGGATTGTCACGCAACTTTTTAAGCGTATCATTATCAACGTGAACGAGAAGTGCGGTCTGCCAACGCTTTGCAAGCAAGGTTGCCGAGGTTCCTGCGTACGTAATATCCAAAATATCTTGTGCGTCAATGCGATTCATGGACGCACCGTCAAACGCAAGAACAGGCAGAAAGCTGATAAATTCACTGACCTTCTGTTCGGGGATGGAATCATCCACGTTCAAACGACAAGAATAATCCGAAATCTGATGGAGCGCTCTCTCAAGCGCAAAGTCGAATATGTAACATTCCTTTTTGATGATCACTCGGTTGCCGTGTTCATCAATCGTTTCCCACGGAGACTGTACGCGGAAGGCTGCTTGGAAATAAGATTCAGGTGATTTCAGATTTCGAAGCATAAAAATACCTGTCCACGGACGAACGGTAACACCGGTTGTCAGCTTACCACAAGTAAGCGTTATAGTTTTCGTTTTAAGCGGATCTCCCATAGCGTTTTGTACGGGATAGAGCGCATCAAGACCGATACCCGCTTTAGCACCTGCGCAGACGATCACTTTATAATCACCAAACGTTACAATGTTCTGTTTTTGCGAGAGCAGGTTTGCCATAGCAAAGCAGGATGCCACGTTGGGAAGGTACCACAGAGTGTGCGTAAGCACCTGCAAAAGAGTAGTATCCGAAAACGGCATCGGGGGCTTCTCGTTACGTAGCTTCAGATCATCAGTAGAGGTGAAACGCCCACGAATGAGCTCCAGCCATTTTTGCACGTCGCTCTCATATACGAATCGTGCCGTTTCGGGCTTGTTTTTTTCGGCAAGCTCTGCTTTGAAAAACTCATTTATGTCAAATTCATCAAAGCCTTCGTTTACAGCGTTATGTACGATCTCGTCCGGGACTTTGTAGGTCAGCATGATCATCTTCGGAAGTGCTGCATACGGATTTTCTCCGCTACCACTCCAATTCTCCTTAGCCGCCTGTTCGTCCGAATACGTCCAGTTAAATACCTGATCCTCTAAAAATTCGCCACTGTTCAGTGCGCGGAAAGGCGTACCGGAAAGGTACAGATAATGTCCCGATGTAATCGGAAGGAAGGTTTCGTTGATGGCGTTGCCCGCTTCTTCAGTCTGATATTTTTCAAGGTCGAAATCATTATCTTCCTCATCAAATTTCTCAAACAGATTACGGGCGTTTTCGCGCCATGCACCAAAGTGATATTCATCAAAAACAACTATATCCCAGTTTGTGCCGTGAATAAATTCGTTTTTGGCTTTGATACCTCCTGCGGCATTCGTGCCGAGCATATCTTGGAAAGATCCAAATACGACGATAGGACGGGTTGGATCGCAAGCGGCATATTGCTCATCAAGCTGCTGTGCATCGAAACGAGCCTCTTTATTGGAAACGAACTGCCAACCTTCAAAATCCACGTGATGGGACAAATCCTCCTGCCATGCCGATTCCACCGCAGGCTTGAAGGTAAGAATCAAGATTTTCTTGAACCCCATCTTTTTGGCAAGCTGATAGGTGGCAAAGGTCTTACCAAAGCGCATTTTAGCGTTCCATAAGAATTTGGGCGGTCTTGACGGGTCATCGATTGCCGCCTGTGTAAAATAATCGGCAGTCATCTTGACGGCATAGGCTTGCTCATCTCTCATGCCAAATGTCCAGGTTCGCGCGCCCTCAAGACGTATGCCTGTGCAAAGCTCGTTTATGGCAGCCTCGATGTCAGCTATGGTGCACTCAAACCATTCGTTGCGATCTTCACCCTCGTTCAGTTGTCTGAAACGACGTCGGCGCAGGATGCGATGTACGTCCTTATCGGTAAAGCAAGTACCGTCGGGACGCATTGCGGATGCTTTCAGTACGATTTTGAAATTAGTGATGCCCGCCGTGTGGAGCTGTTCACGGATGCGCTGCTCGGTGTCCTCGCGGTCGGTAAAGCCAACCTTGATATATCCTCTGTGATCGGCAAGGTCGGGCAGCGTATATCCGTAAATGGTAGGAACAACAGCAGGACGATTGTGTAAGATTTCGGATAGACTGATGCCTGCCATTATTCGTCACCTCCGTCAAGTTCCATCGGTCTAATCATAGATTCGATAAAATCGATTTCAGCTTGTGTTAAACCGTATTTTTCGTAGAGCTCAGCGTCTGTCCAAGGCTTTGAGAAGTCTTGCAATGGGACAAATCCGTATACACCTTTAGCGGCGTTCTGCGAGCTCTTTTTTAGCAATACAAGAAATCTGAATAGTTTTGTGCTAATGTAAGAAATAACATTTTCACATTCATTTTTACTCTCGAATGGTCCAATTACCAAATAGGTTTCTGTGCAGGCCGTGTTGGGTTCAATGTAAAATGGTTTGTTGATAACTTGATGAGGAAAACCATCTCCTGCATTATATGCTTTTGAAATCAGCACCTTGTGTTTGGTTATCCATTCTACATTTCTAACAATTTTTGCTTTGGAAGAATAACATATACCCCCACGTTCATATATCTTTATATCATTCGCTCTTTTTTCTTTGTTTCCCTTAAATGTAGTGGTTATACCAAATGGTTGTCTTGCGGAAACATATGAATCAAACGAGGGCTCATCGAATATTTGTACTTTTCTCAAAACAGATACTGCTTCGTTAAAACGTATAAAGACATCGCTATTTTTTTCTTTCATGGGGCGAGTTGCCACCGAAAAAACATTGTTATCTTTAATTGTTGTTACCTTACAATCACCTGCATTATCTCTATCCCACAAAAAATAACATATGCCACCTTTAACTTCCACCCCCGGAAAACAATCGGAAGCATCTAAGTAATCTGTTAAAACTCTTATTCTATTATCGTTTATCATATTGTCGCGAAATTCGTCTAACCCCTTTCCACCTGCGAACCAACGCGAGGGGACTATCATAGTAAGATATCGAGGGTTGAGTTTTTTACTCTGATTTATAAAGTAGTGATAGATTGGAGAAGCGCTTGCCCCAGCTCCCCCATCACTTAACTGATATGGCGGATTTCCTATAATTACGTCAAATTTCATATTAAATAACTTCTCCAAATTATCTACGTGTATAAATTCGTATGCATGTGTCTCTAATTCTGATGCACGGTCATATTCGGATTGAGACGCGCCACAATACTGACATCTGCCTTTTACCCACGTATGTTGTACTTTTTTAAATCGGATGTTTCCCTCGGAATCATCAAAATGTGATACTGAATATCTGCCATTCGGATATTTGGAACAATAAACGCTTCTACGCGACAGCAGGGCGGTCAGCTCGGTAATGGCAATGCCGTAAAGCTGTTTATGGAAAATATGGTCGATTCGTTCCTGTAAATCGGGGATCTTATCCTCTAATCCGACAAGCAACCTTTTGGCAATCTCGCGCAGGAATACACCCGTTTTACACGCAGGATCAAGGAAGGTCGTGTCGGGGCTTTCAAACAGCTCCTGCGGTAGCATGTCCAACATTTTATTCACGACCTCCGGAGGAGTGAAAACCTCGTCGTTGGAGAGATTTGCCAAGCAGGACAATACGTCCGGTGTGTGCGCCGTTTTATTTTTTGTAATTCGGTCAAAGAAGCTTTCAGTCATTTTCGTGTATCCTCCTGTATGGCAATTGTGGGTATTCTCTGATGGGCAGGGCGTCATACTCACCCGTTACGGGATTGATTCTCAGATATTTGCTGACATCGTCTTCATCGTCAAATACGTTGCGTTGTGTTTCCTGTGGCTTTTCGCCCACCTTGAGCAGTACGTCAAGGCGAAAATCGCGCCGTTTCAGACTTGTGCCGCCTGTTACGCTCCATTCGGGAAATATAATGGGCTCGTCGGTGTCCTGCTGTTCGGCATCCACACACATCAGCGTTAGTGCATTTCCGCAGAGAATGTTTTTGTCAAGAATATATCTGACCGCCGCGCGTGTCTCGTCATTACATTCCTTTTTGCATATGGATTTGTATTCCTTTTCCCATATTTCATAAAGTCTTTTGCGGCATTCGGCTACGTTATCTTGCATAATATCCACGCCGTAAATACTGGATACGGCGAACACGGAAAAGCGTTCAAAGTCATACGCGCTACGCTTATATTTCTTTTTGATGCTTGCAAGCTTTCGCGAAAGAATCTCTGCAAGGAAGTTACCGTCACCGCAAGCCGGCTCTAAAAATCGCTTGCTGTAATCTTCGCACATATTTCCAACCAAATCGCACATGGCTTTTACCTCACGCTCGGCGGTAAAAACCTCGCCGTGGTCTGCTACGCGCTGTTTGGATTTGACTTGTTTTGTAGCCATAAGTTCCTCCTGCGTCGATTATGTACTTCGGTACATGAAAATACTTATACATAATTGATTATACCACTTTTTCGATGATTATTCAATAATTCAAAACAAATATTCGAGTTTTTAAGGCGAGTATTCTCTCATTTTCGAGAAAATACTCGCCTTTTTCGCG
>JAZNOD010000054.1:0-5805 GCA_045580585.1 Eubacteriales bacterium | reverse complement strand
ATTATCACGTACACGAGAGCCGCGCAAGCTGCACCGATGATAAGACCGAGATAACCGAGCGCGGTGCTGGCAGCGCCTGCGAAGGCTGCACCCATCGAGCCGATAAAGGCGAAGGAAGAACCGAGAAAAACAGGGCTCTTTCTCTTGGTGAAAAGAATGTAAACGAGAGTACCGACACCGGCGCCGAAAAGGGCAGCGGCGGAGCTCATTCCATTGCCAACGATAACGGGAACGACGAGCGTTGCCGCCATGATGGCGAGGAGCTGCTGGATTGCAAAAACGACGAGCTTACCTGCGGTAGGTCTGTCGTTTACGTTGTAGACGAGCTTCATAAAAAGATCCTCCAAATTTAATTTTTTCGCAAATTATTGCTAACTAATCATAACATAAATAAGTCGAATTGTAAATAGGTTTGTCACAAATCAGAGTATTTTATTTGATAAAAATATTTTTGTTTTCTTCATATTTATAATTGTAACCTTGCTTTTGAATCTTTATTGTGGTATAATACAGTTTGTGAATTGGAGGAAAAATAAATGCTTACTAATCTTCATACACATACGAATATTTGTGACGGTGCAAATACCGCCGAGGAAATGGTGCTTGCCGCAATATCCGAGGGGCTTGAGTCGATTGGATTTTCAGGACATGGATATACGGGCTTTGACCTTAGTTATTGCGTAAAGGATACTGACGCATATATCGGCGAGATATGCCGTCTGCGTGAAAAATACGGCGAAAAAATAAAAATATATATTGGCATGGAGGAGGATGCACGCTCTCCCGTGGACCGAGCTCCGCTTGATTATATCATAGGCTCCTCCCATTATTCCCTGAAGGATGGGATATATTATTCGCTTGATTCAAGTCCCGAGCATTTTGCAAGGTGCCTTGAGGCGTGGGACGGCGATGCGTCGGCGCTTGCTGAGGAATATTACAGCAGTTTTTGCGATTATATAGTGAAAAGACGACCCGATATCATAGGGCATTTTGACCTTATAACAAAGTACGAGGAGATAGGGGTATCAAGCTTTCTTACCTCGCCGGAATATCAAAAAATCGTGGAAAAATACGTAAACGTTGCACTCAGCGCGGGCTGTATTTTTGAGGTAAACACGGGCGCCATGGCACGCGGATACCGCAAAACGCCCTATCCCGATGCGCGGCTTTTGCGTATCATAAGAAGCGCGGGGGGGCGCGTAACTCTATCCTCTGACAGCCACAGCACAGATACGCTATGCTACGCCTTTGACGAGGCGCGCACACTTTTGCGCGATGTTGGATTTGAGGAATATTGGGTCATGTCCGACGGCGTGTTTAAACCCACGGCTACTTGACAAAATAAAACATAAGATATATAATATATTATAATTTGTAAGGCACGGTGCGGCGCGACCGCACGGGAGGTTTTAATGAACAACAGTCTCCTTTCCATGATAGAGGAGAAAATGCCCGCCTTTTCCAAGGGGCAAAGGGCAATTGCAACGTATTTGCTTGAAAATTACGACAAGGTGGCGTATATGACCGCCTCAAAGCTCGGCGGAATCGTCGGAGTTTCCGAGTCCACCGTTGTTCGCTTTGCCATAGAGCTTGGATTTGAGGGGTATCCCGATATGCAACGCTCCCTGCAGGAGCTTATCAGAATGCGTCTCACTTCAGTGCAGAGGATGGACGTTACCGACCTGCTTATCGGTGACGGTGACGTGCTTGACAAGGTGCTTACCTCTGATATCGAAAAGCTCAGATACACACTTGAGTGCGTTGACCGTAAGGCGTTTGACGCCGCAACGGATGCTCTTATCGGCGCAAAGCACATCTACATTATGGGTGTTCGCTCGTCCTCTGTTCTTGCGAGATTCCTTAATTTCAACCTTCGAATGATATTTGACGACGTTAAGCTTGTTCAGACTACGTCCGGCAGTGAGATGTTTGAGCAGATACACCACATCGGAGAGGGCGACGTGCTTGTTGCCATCAGTTTTCCGAGATATTCCAAGAGGATAATCAAGGCCGTGGAATATGCCAAGGAGGTCGGCGCGCAGGTGATATCCATCACCGACAGCGACCGTTCTCCCATTGCACCTCTTGCTGACCAGCTCCTCATTGCGCGTAGCGATATGGTGTCCTTTGTGGACTCGCTCGTTGCGCCTCTTTCGATAATAAACGCTATGATAGTGTCCGTAGCGCGTAAGGACCCCGCCACCGTCCGCGAAAAGCTCCAGAAGCTTGAGCAGATATGGGAGGAATACGAGGTCTACGACACAGCCTCTAACTGATATGGCAGGAGTACGTATTGCCGTAATAGGCGGAGGTGCGGCGGGTATGCTCGCCGCGGCGACCGCCGCGAGAAACGGTGCGGATGTTACCGTTTTCGAGAGAAACGGAAAAAACAGAATGGGCAGAAAGCTCGGTATAACGGGTAAGGGAAGATGCAATCTTACAAATGATGCTACCCGTGATGAGTTTCTTGAAAACGTCCCGCGCAATCCAAGATTTATGTTTGCTTCATTCGCGGCATTTGAACCGCGCGACGTTATGGCTTATTTTGAGTCGCTCGGCGTAGAGCTGAAGGTCGAACGGGGCAGGCGTGTTTTCCCTGTTTCAGACAAGGCGGCGGATATAGTAAATGCTCTGGCGCGTGAGGTTGCGTCATCGGGGTGCCACGTCGTTGGCGAACGCGTGCGAGCTATAAAAAAGACCGATGAGTCTCTATTTACTGTTGTTTCTGATAGGGAGACGAGCTTTGATAAGGTCATAATCTGTACGGGCGGTATGTCTTATCCGCGTACAGGCTCGGAAGGTGACGGTTATCGCTTCGCCCGTGAGCTTGGGCACACGGTAACGGAGCTTTCTCCCTCGCTCGTTCCTCTCGTCTGCAATGGCAGACTTTGCCCATCAATGCAGGGACTTTCCCTTAAAAACGTAGCCCTTACCGTTCTTGATACCGCTTCGGGAAAAGCAGTGTGGCAGGATTTTGGGGAGATAATGTTTACACATTTCGGACTTACAGGTCCTATGGCACTCTCTGCCTCGGCGCATCTTTCGGATATTTCCTCGGGCAGGTATGAGGCGCATATAGACCTCAAACCGGCGCTTGACGAAAAGATGCTTGACGCGCGCCTTCTCTCTGATTTTGAAAAATATAAAAACCGCGACCTTATAAACTCTCTTTCGGAGCTTCTTCCGCAAAAAATGATAGAGCCGTTCGTTGAAATGACGGGCATACTACCGCGTACGAAGGTCAACTCTATTACGAAGGAGCAAAGACGCGCGATAGTCTCCTGCCTTAAATGCTTCAAGGTCCCCGTGTCGGGACTGCGCTCGATTGACGAGGCTGTTATCACGCGCGGGGGCGTTTCGATAAAGGAGATATCTCCCAAAACTATGGAGTCAAAAATATGCAAAGGACTTTATTTTGCGGGGGAAATAATAGATGTGGACGGATATACGGGCGGCTATAATCTGCAAATAGCCTGGTCCACCGCCCGCGCCGCAGGCATTGCCGCGGCTGAATATTGCTGAATATTAAGGAGTTGTTATGAGCAATAAAATTTTAAATATCGCTATTGACGGACCAAGCGGAGCGGGCAAATCCACGCTCGCTAAGGCGATAGCAAAAAAAATGAATATATCCTACGTTGATACGGGTGCGATATATCGCACCGTCGGCTACGCCGCGCGAAGGGAGGGCATCGAGCCCACAGACCGCGCCGCCGTTTGTGCGCTTCTCCCACAGATCAGCGTTGAGGCACGCTTTGAGGGCGGTATGCAGTATATGTATCTTGACGGTGAAAATCTCGGTGAGCGTATTCGTGAGCATGAGATATCTCACTATGCTTCTGCCGTTTCGGCAATACCCGAGGTGCGCGAGTTCCTCTTTGATATGCAGCGTTCCATCGCCGCAAAAAACAGCGTTGTAATGGACGGACGCGATATCGGAACGGTAATACTGCCCGATGCGGACGTTAAAATTTTTCTTGTTGCTTCGCCGCGCGACAGAGCCAATAGAAGATATAAGGAATTGCTTGAAAGAGGTCAGAGTGCTGATTTTGAAAAGATACTTTTCGATATTGAGGAAAGAGATGCACGCGACAGCAGCCGCGACGTAGCACCCCTAAAGCCCGCGGATGATGCCGTTCTGCTTGATAACTCTAACCTCAACGTCGAGGAATCGGTCGCGGCAGCTTTGCAAATCATTGATGAAAAGCTGACTCTCGGAGGCAACGATGAATAGTAGGTTTTATGCGGTTGCGCATTTTCTTGTAGCTTGGCTTGCAAGAGTGGTGCTTTTGGTCTTTTCTAAAAACAAAAAGAATGAGCCGAAGCTCACGGAAGGTCCATACCTCGTTTGCGCAAACCACATTTCATTCCTTGATCCGGTATACATTTGCGCGGTATTGCGCCACCAACAGCCACGATTCATGGCAAAGGCGGAGCTTTTTAAAAATCCTGTGCTTGCATGGCTTCTCAAAAACCTCGGCGCATTCCCCGTCGAGCGCGGCGGCGCTGATGCGGGTGTGCTTAAAAAGAGCATTCGTATGCTTGAGGACGGATACTGCGTAGGAATGTTTCCCCAAGGGACGCGCCGGCAGGGTGTTGACCCCTCAACCACCGTCGTCAGGGGCGGGGCGGGACTTATTGCGGCAAACGCGAAGGTAACCGTTCTTCCTGTTTTCATTAAATCCAAGGGACACCGTGTTAAATTTTTGCGCCCCGTCCGTGTTATTGTGGGCGAGCCGATAAAGTACGAGGAATATACGGCGTGCGCAGAGAAGGCAAATGACTACACTTATATTTCAAATTATATCTTTGAGCGCGTGTGTGCGTTGGGAAAGGATGTCCAAAAATGAGAACTGTGCGCGTTGCCTCGCACGCAGGCTTTTGTTTTGGAGTGCGCCGTGCCACCGAGCTTATTGAGGAAAGACTCAAAAAAGCCGACGGCGAGAGGATATATACTCTCGGTAGGCTTATTCACAACGATACATATAATGCTCGCTTGGATGCCGCGGGCGTCGTGGCAATAGACTCCGACGATATTTTGTCCGTTGCCGCGTCCACCAAAGACGAGGGAAGGGCGGTAGTCTTTGCCAGAGCGCACGGTATTACCAAGCAGACAGAGCAGCTGCTTGCCGAATGTGCCGAAAAATATCAGGGATTTTCATACGTCGACTGTGCCTGTCCTTACGTAAAAAAAATACATAGGATAGCGGCGGAAAATTCGTCGTCGCCCGATGATAAAAAAGAGAGGATATTTATCCTTATCGGCTCGGCAGATCACCCCGAGGTCATCAGCATTATGAGCTACTTCGAGGGGCGCGGCTTCGTTTTTTCGAGCGCAAGGGAGCTTGAGGAAGCCGCGAAAAGTAAAAAAATTCCATTAGGGGAAGAAATTGTGCCGATTTTGGCGGCTCAAACCACACAAAATCTCTCGGAATGGAAAAAATCTTTGGAAATTATCAAAAAACTATATACAAATCCAATTATTTTTGATACAATATGTAATGTTACGGAAACTCGTCAGCTTGAAGCGGCGCGTCTGGCATCAGAATGTGATGCGGTTGTTGTTATCGGCGGAAACACCAGCTCCAACACGGCGAAGCTGTACACGATATGCAAGGGCGTTTGTAAAAACACCGTGCGTATCAACGACGCAAACGAGCTTGATGATGATTTTCCGAGCACCCACGAAAAAGTGGGAATTGTTGCCGGTGCATCAACGCCCGACGACATAATAGAGGAGGTATACAACAAAATGAGCGAAATCAAAGACAAGGCTATTATTGAAGAAAGCTTTGACGAAATGCT
>JAZNOD010000053.1:0-41291 GCA_045580585.1 Eubacteriales bacterium | reverse complement strand
GATGGAGGGTTGGTGGGGCATTTTGAAGTCTGAAATGTACTATCTTAAAAAGTTTACGAGCCGAGAAGAACTCGTTTCCGCCATTGAAAATTACATACACTTTTATAATACTCGTCGCTACCAAAAACGTCTGAACTGTATCAGACCGTGGGAGTATTATTTCCGCACCGCGGCGTGACGAAAATCGCCCCCTGGTGCGCAGCAGGGGGAGATGTATGAATCTATTCAATTTGTAAATTCTTTTGTTTTTTAGTCTGTCTACTTGACAGGGGGCACATTAGTGACGCCGGCTTTTTTGTTATTCATTATCCATTGACCTATCATTTTCGGAAAATAAAAATATCACGGTAAAATAACAAAGTACGTAGCAAAGCGCGCCGGTCAGAATATCACCCGTATATCCAAAGATGATGGAGAAGACTTCTGCTATACCATCGGGTGCGCCGAAAGAAAAATCGTAGTATATTCTTGAAATAACAAGGAAGGCTGTGTAAATCGCGCTTCCGATGAGCAATGGGAAAAGCACGGGATTAGTCGAGGATAAAAAGCTGTTAAAGGGGTAGACCTCTGCGCGCTCGTCATATTCGATGCCCGAAAGACGGCGTTTAGCTCGTTTGAGTTTTTCCGCACGCTCATAATGCTTTCTGCACAATACGGCTGCAACGAAACAGACAACACAAATAAGTGCAATATCAAGCAGTGCGTATGCAATGGTAACGCCAAGCTCCTTTAGGAAATTGACGACTCCCGAAAAGAGGGCAGATGCAATAAAATTAAGTATCCATCTAAAGCAAGCAACACCTCCCGCAAGGGCGAGAAAAGCATTGCGGCATGGCTTGTTGTTGTGCCAAAAATATTCAGAAAAGGAAACGAGAGAAAAAAGTAAAAACAAATATATCGTCTCAAGTATTTTTCTCAAATAATAGAAAAGCGCGGGCAACGGCGAATCCTTATATAAAATATTTGTCACAGTTGAGATTTCAAGCGGTGCGAACACAAATGTGCAAAGAATCACGCAAAGGGTTGCAATGGCAAGAAGAATAAAAGCGCGTATCACACTTTTATCGTAAGAACGGGACATTATGTTTCCTCCGTGGGAAGGTTATTGGTTTGACGTGTCAATACAGTCAATGTTAAGTTGTTCTGCGGGTGAAATTATCTCGGGATATTTCCTGTCCAGATGCTCGTAGGCGAGCTTTGTAGCTACTCTGCCGCGCGGTGTGCGAGCGAGAAAGCCTATCTGGATAAGATAGGGTTCATAAACATCCTCAAGCGTTATCGATTCTTCACCAACAGTCGCGGCGAGAGTATCGAGTCCAACAGGACCCCCGCCGTAGAAATCGATTATAGCCTCAAGCATTCGTCTGTCGGTGTTATCGAGACCAAGCTCATCGATCTCGAGCTTGCCAAGAGCATAGGCGGCAACCTCGTCGTCGATAGTATCTTTTCCCGAGACTTGCGCAAAATCGCGAACACGTTTTAAAAGTCTGTTGGCAATACGCGGTGTACCGCGGGAGCGTGACGCGATCTCAAGCGCTCCATCCTCGTTTATAGGCAGACCGAGTATTCCCGCGCTTCTTGTAACTATTCCGGCAAGTTCCTCGGGCGTATAAAGCTCCAGGCGAGAGATGACGCCAAAACGATCACGCAAGGGAGTAGATAGCTGTCCTGCGCGAGTGGTCGCACCGATGAGGGTAAATGGCGCAAGATCGATTCGGATACTGCGTGCAGCGGGACCTTTTCCGATAATTATATCGATCGCATGATCTTCCATTGCGGGATAGAGGATCTCCTCCACAGAACGCTGCATGCGGTGAATCTCATCGATGAAGAGCACATCTCCCGCTTGAAGGTTGGTGAGCAATGCGGCGAGATCTCCTTGCTTTTCTATCGCGGGTCCCGACGTTACTCGGAAGTTTACACCCATTTCTGCGGCAATAATAGCGGCAAGTGTGGTCTTTCCAAGACCTGGGGGGCCGTAGAGAAGCACGTGATCGAGTGTATCTCCGCGCATTTTGGCGGCTTCGATATAGACCTTGAGGTTTTCCTTAACCTTTTCTTGACCGATGTATTCCTCAAGTCTGTGCGGACGCAATGAATTATCGGGTTCATCAGCTACGGCATCATAGCTTGCGCTCATTATGCGGTTTTCAAAATCAAAATCGTTATTCATTTTAAACTCCAAGCTATCTCATAAGCTTTTTTAGCGCCTCTCGGATAATATCCTCAAGTTCAGTCGCGGGATCAATGCCTTTGAGCGCATCAAGAGCAGCGGAACGGTTAAAACCAAGCACCATAAGCGCGTCAAGTGCCTCCGAAGAATGATTGGCAGAGGAGGTATTATTAGAGGCAACAAAGCTCTCTCCTTCGTCCGATGCGGCATCGGCATGTAGCTTGTCCTTTAATTCAAGTATTATCCTTGCCGCAGTTTTGGGGCCGATACCGGGGGCTTTGGCAATCAGCTTTTTGTCCTCGGAACAGACCGCAAGAGCTATTTTTTCGGGCGAGAGAAAAGACAGAAGTGATAGAGCCGCTTTCGGACCTATACCTGAGACGGAGATGAGGAGCTTGTAGATATTCAGTTCCTCAAGAGAGGCAAATCCAAACAGCTCAACGCCGTCCTCCCTGACCGAAAGATAGGTGTAAAGGGTGACGTTTTTTTGTTTTTCGGGGGCACGTGGGAGTGCGGCGTGGGTGTGGCCGCTTACGGTCAGCTTGTACCCAACACCCGCCGCATCAATAACGGCAAAATTTTGTTCTATGAGAACAAGCTCGCCTCTGATAAAATAAAACATTAATTTTTGCCTCCGCTATATTTGCGTTTATTTGTGTTTTTGAGATTCTTTTTGAGAGTGTTTCTTTTTGGTTTCATCGATAGTGTTACGCATCAGGCTCAGACGCTTTTTTCCGCCGTGAAGCCCTGCTGCGATTTCGTCATTCTTTGCTGCGATCGACGCAAGGAGTTGGCGTATTTTTTGATCAAAAACGATCATAAGCGCGAATATTATAACAGATGAAATAGAAATCGTTAGTCCGAGCACAAATGACGTCGGGCGATAGTTCATTACTATCTGATGATATCCCGCGTCTTTTATTTCAAAGCCTACGAGCGCATCCAAGGTTTCCTGCGTTTCAACTTCCTCACCGTCGACCGTTATCTTCCAACCTTTGTCATAGGGGATAGTGGTGAGGATGAGCTGATCGTTTTTCGTTGTAGTTACCGTTCCGGGCAGATAGTCGCTTGACCAATCTCCGCGTATATCTACTTGAGTCTGTGCAAGACGCGATATGGCATTCTCAAACTCGGGCTTATCAAGCATATAGACGATATCAACATTGTTTTTAACGTAGAGAACGTCGCTTTCAAGCTTGACGTTGACCTTTATTTCTTCACCCTCGGAATAAAAGCCTATGGACATTATTCTGCAATACTCGTTTGTTCCATAGGATTTTCCGTTAGCGGTGATAGATATTCGGCGATTATAATCCGAAGGCATATAGAAGAATGCCTCGCCCGAACGCTGTGCTGTGAAATAGTAGGTGACGCTTGCGCTTTGGCTTGAATCGGAAGGCTCATATTTTGAATGTCCCGCAATTGTCGATGGACCTTTGCAGTTGGTTTCCTCGGTTTTGGTTACCTGCAATGGATCAAACACGGTTATCTCTTCCTCGCCGAGCATAGCGCCGAGAAGCTCATTGAGTCGGAGCATCGGAGATTTACTTGTGGAAGCTGAGCCGGGGGTCATATCGTAATCAAGTACCATATCATCTACGCCATAAGCGATTGACAGTGCGTAAGGGTTAAGAAATGCGGAATAATTTGCACCGCCCTGAGATATGGTGCGAAAATCCGTGGCGCCGTAATAGGAAAGTAAGGATTCATCACTTGTCTTTCCTATGATGTATTTCAGTCCAAGCAAAGAATCCGAAACGGGATTTCCGCCCTGATATTGAGTCCAATGCGAAACGGAGGAATATCCCATCCTGTTGAGGAAGTCTATCGTATCTTTGTTAAGAGTCGACGTGGAGTTGGTAAGTCCTCTTATACGGAGAGCCATATTGTCTCCCGTTTTTCTGTGTGAAGTTTTTTCAAACCGATAGAATGAAGTGTCCGTCTCAAGGATCTCGTTTGTGAGAGGTCTGAATGCACTGATATAATCGTTGTAAGAGCTATAAGATGAATAAATAACGTCATCGCCAAGCTCTACACAGCAAACAAGACCGCTTCCAAACGCCTCAAGGCAAACAAGTATGCAAAGAACCAATGAGGCGTTCGCGCGTCGTTTGGTCCTTGTGCAAACAGCAAGCGCGGCGCCTATTGCGATGATGGCAATTATAGAAAACCATACGTTCTCAAGCTCCTTGAGATATTGTCCCTCAACGATGCCCGAGCTTTCACGCTCAACGTATGAACTGAACTCAAATTTTTGAGCAATAGAGATAAAACCGACAAGAGCTGCTCCGATAGCACCGATAAAGCGTGTCGACGCCCTTCGTATCTCGCCAAACCCCTTGTAAGCCAGCACAAGCAAAAAGAAACAAAGCATAAAACTGTAACGATAGTTCAGCCAGTTCGGTTTCTGGAAGCCATGCCAGATCATATCAAGCGTGTTAACAAAAAAGCTAAGAACAAAAACGGAAATGAGAACAACAGATGCTACTTTTTCAGAAACGCTGAATTTTTTAGAGCAGAAAAACAGCGGAACACAGAAAAGTGTAAGAACACCGCAATAAACGAACGGTAGTCCCTCGGGACGTACGGTATCGTATGAGCCGGGGAAAAATTTTGTGAAAAAGTCGAAAATATCAAAGCGGAAGGTAAGATCAAAATTGGGGTTTGAAAAAGTGTTTTTTCCAAACTGAAGAGAATAATAAGCGGAAAAAACAATTATTGCGGAAATTCCAATACCCAATGCGGCTGATCCGAATATACGGAAAAAGGAACGGCGGAAATGCGATTTTTCCCCGTGGGGATTGTTGCGACCGTCCTCATTGTGAGCAAAGTAATAATAAAAGAAATAAAGGGCGGTGTATATGCACACCATATATCCAATATAGAAATTGGATAATAGGGACATTGCCAACGATACCACAAGCAATTTATACTTGTAATTTTTGATAAGCTGCTCAATGCCAAGGGTAAGCAGGGGAAGCCAGATGAGTGCGTCTATCCACATCGAGTTGTGCTGCTGCACCACGGCATAGGCGCAGAGCGCGTAGAGGATTGAGAACGTGACAATCGGTATCTTTTTGGCTTTTGAGGATATTTTGTGCAGATAATATCCAAATGAAAGTCCGCAAAGTCCCGTTTTAAGCAAAAAGATGAAAAGGAGCGCTTCAAGTATCCTCTCCTGCGGGAAAAGACAGACTATATATGACAGAGGGCTTGCGACGTAATAAGCGTATATTCCGCCAAATTCTCCGCCGAGAGATCGGCAAAATGAATACAGAAAAGACTCATCTCCGAGTACAGCATTTCGCAGTGCTTCGTAAAAATAAACGTATTGAGCGTTAAGGTCAAGAACAAGCACCGAACCGTCTCCGAACGGATGTATCTCCATAGCGACGTATATGAGATAATTGAGGATAACGGGTATGAGGAAGGCGTATATCAGATAAGAGTATTCGCGCGGGAAAAAGCGCGCCTTGAAGCGTTCCCAGCGCGTTTTTGGTATTTTGTTTTTAAAACGGCGGTTTGCATCGGATTTGGAAAAAGCCGCCTCGTCGATTTCAAAGGTTTGTTCTTTGTTTATAGCGTTTTTTTCTTTCATGATCAACATCCTTAACTTTTTAAATGTTATTTTCTTTGTCGGAAATGACTTTTTTTATCAGCCCATCAAGCTTTTCACGTCCCAGTGTCATATCACGGCCGCAGCCCGAGCAGATGACACGGACCTCGCTTCCTGTGCGAAGCACCTTAAAGCGATTGTCGCCGCACGGGTGATTTTTTTTAAAAATCAACGTGTCACCGACGTTAAATTTTACGATTTTCATAAATAGCCTTTCATCGAAAACATAAATTTAATATATTATACCATAAATAAACATAATAGTAAACAAAAAAATTGTAAAAAATAAAAATATTGCAAAATATATAGGAAAATATTTGACTTTATAATTGATTAGTGTTATAATATAAATTGGTTTATTATTTTTGAAAGAGGCAATTATGAGGATTTTGGGTATAGACCCCGGACTTGCAACTATCGGTTGGGGTGTTATAGATACCACCGGTACAAGACATAAGCCGATTGCGTACGGAGCGATCATAACCCCTGCGGGCACTCCGACAGAAAAAAGACTTGCTCAAATTTTTTCGGAGCTTGAGGCTATAATAAAAAAATATCAGCCCGAGGTCATGGCTGTGGAGGAGCTTTTCTTCAACACCAATATTACAACGGGCATACGTGTGGCTGAGGCAAGGGGAGTCATACTTCTTTGCGCTGAAAAATGCGGACTGGAATTTGCCGAGTATACACCGCTGCAAGTAAAGCAGGCGGTTGTCGGATATGGCAGAGCAGAAAAAAAGCAGGTCATTACAATGGTCACTATGCTTTTGTCGCTCCCAAAACCACCAACGCCAGATGACACTGCCGATGCACTTGCCATCGCCGTATGTCACGCTCATACGGGCGGCTCGCGCATAGCAAAATATTATAACGGACGGATTTAAAAATGTGGATCGCAGATAAATGGAATGATTACGAACTTATAGATACAGCGGATGGTGAAAAACTTGAAAGATGGGGCAAATACGTTCTTATTCGCCCCGATCCGCAGGTGATTTGGCATACCGATAAAAAGCACAAGGGCTGGAGAAGCGCGGACGCTGTTTACAGCAGATCCTCGTCAGGCGGCGGTTCGTGGCGTGTTAACAAGCTTCCAAAAGAATGGAATATCTCCTATCGTGATTTGAGATTTGTCATTCGCCCCATGGGATTTAAGCACACGGGACTCTTTCCCGAGCAGGCTGCGAATTGGGATTGGTTTTCCCGACTCATTAAGGAAAGCGCAAGACCTATAAAGGTTCTCAACCTCTTTGCGTATACGGGCGGTGCAACTATTGCCGCTGCCGCCGCGGGCGCATCTGTATGCCACGTTGACGCGTCGAAGGGTATGGTGGCGCAGGCAAAGGAAAATGCTGCGCTGTCGGGACTTGCCGATGCGCCGATAAGATACATTGTCGACGACTGTAAAAAATTTGTTGAGCGAGAATTGCGCCGCGAAAATAAATATGATGCGGTGATTATGGACCCGCCGTCTTACGGAAGAGGACCGTCAGGCGAGGTCTGGAAAATCGAGGACTCTATTGATTCTCTCGTAACGCTCACCGCGGGACTTTTGTCGGACAAGCCCTTGTTTTTCCTCATAAACTCATACACAACAGGGCTTTCCCCTCTTACGATGAAGTACATTATTGATGCCCGCATCACGTCGGTGCGCGGCGGAAGCTGTCTTGCGGGTGAGCTTGTGCTTCCCGTGAGTGAATCGGGTGGGCTTTTACCCTGCGGTTCGTCAGCTCGATGGTGCGCTGTTGGAGGTGAACCGCAATGAGCCACCTGATAGAAACCAAGGATCTTTGCTTTTCCTATGATGACGAGGAAAGCGAGGATTCAAAAAACAGACTCGAGGGCAAATATGCTCTCTGCGGAGTAAATATTACCATTGACAAGGGAGAGTTTGTTGCCATAGTCGGGCGCAACGGCTCGGGAAAATCCACCTTTGCAAAGCTGCTCAATCTTGTGCTTGAGGCGACCTCGGGCGAGGTCTATATCGACGGCAGACGCGTATCTGCGGATATGAGCGACGAGGAACTGCTTGATCTGCGTCGCAGGGTGGGTATGGTCTTTCAGAATCCGGATAACCAGCTTGTCGCCACTATCGTGGAGGAGGACGTTGCTTTCGGTCCTGAAAATCTTGGAATCCCTTCCAAGGAGATCAGAGAGAGAGTTGATGCCGCCCTTGAACTTGTGGGAATGACCGAATACGCGCACCACGAGCCTCACAGACTTTCGGGCGGTCAAAAACAGCGAGTAGCCATAGCGGGTATTATCGCTATGATGCCGGAATGTATGATTTTTGACGAGTCCACCGCAATGCTCGATCCCTCGGGACGGGCAGAGGTCGTGGGCGTAATGGAAAAGCTCGTCAGGGAAAAGGGAATTACCGTTATAAATATAACGCACCTTATGAACGAGGCGGCGCGCGCAGACCGTGTTATCGTTATAAACGAGGGCAAGGTTATCGGCGAGGGAACACCCAAGGAAATCTTTACGAACACCGCCCTTGTGACTGAGGCAGGGCTTGAGCTTCCGCAATGCGCCGCACTGCTCGGAGAGCTTCGTACAAGAGGCTTTCAAATTGATGGCGCGGGTATAACTCCCGACGAATGCGCCGACATACTCATGAAAAAACTTGACAAAAGAGAAGAAGAATGAACAAAAAAATCGAGCTCAGAGACGTTTCCTACGTTTACGGCGAAAGAACTCCGTTTGAGATAACGGCTCTGAAAAATGTTAGTCTGAATATAGAAGCAGGCTCGGTTACGGGAATAATCGGACATACCGGTTCCGGAAAATCTACGCTTGTACGTCTTTTTAACGGCCTTGAAAGACCTGCTTCGGGCAGTGTTTTGCTTGACGGCGAAGATATCTGGCAAAAGCCTAAGGAAATAGGAAAGATACGTTTTCGTGTCGGACTTGTGATGCAGTATCCCGAGTATCAGCTTTTTGAAGAGACTGTTGCCGCGGATATCGCGTACGGTCCGAAAAATATGGGACTTGATGACGACGCTGTTGAGGCTAGGGTTAAAAAATACGCCGCACTCGTCGGACTTTCCGAGGACGACCTTCAAAAATCTCCGTTTGAGCTCTCGGGCGGACAAAAAAGGCGTGCCGCGATAGCGGGAATAATGGCAATGAATCCCGAGGTGCTTGTTCTTGATGAGCCTGCGGCAGGACTTGATCCTGTTGGCAGAAATCTCATCTTTGACGCTATTGAGGAATACCGCACCGTGGAGGGGGCGACTGTTATTGTCGTATCGCACAGCATGGAGGACATGGCTGTACGCTGCCACCGTGTAATAGTGATGTCAGACGGTAAAGTTGTTGCCGAGGGCACTCGTGACGAGGTCTTTTCAAACGCAGACAAACTCGTATCCGTCGGGCTTGACGTTCCCGAGATAACAAGGCTTGCAATGCTTTTGTCTGCGCGAGGATTTGATTTTGGCAAAACCGTATATACCGTTTCCGACGCTGCGGACGTTCTCTGTCATGCTCTTTCGGGAGGTGATGGAAAATGAAAAATATATCACTTGGACAGTATTATCCCACAGGCTCCGTTATCCACAGGCTTGACGGCAGGATAAAGCTGATCCTTGCTATTATACACATAGTATCCTCGTTTCTTTGCAAGAGTCTTGCTTCTTTTGCATTTCTTTTTGCGGGAACTCTTGTTCTTGTTTTGATAACAAGGATACCGATAGGTGTTATAATGCGCTCGGTCAAGGCGATCGTATATATCCTCATAATCACCTTTATTTTGAACGCATTTTTAACAGTAGGCAGCGGTGAGCCACTGTTTTCGGTATGGATATTCACGCTTTATACCGAGGGCATCTGGAACGCGGCGTTTATGGCGTTGCGCATACTCTCGCTCATACTCGGAACAAGCCTTTTTATATCTTACACGACTACTCCCATTCAGCTTACAGATTCAATAGAATCGCTTTTGTCCCCGCTGAAAAAAATAAAGGTTCCCGTTCACGATTTTGCAATGATGATGTCTATCGCGCTGAGATTTATCCCTACGCTTTCTGATGAGACCGAGAGGATAATGACCGCGCAAAAGGCAAGGGGAGCTGATTTTACAACAGGCTCGCTTGTTAAGCGCGCAAAGGCTCTAATTCCCGTTCTTGTTCCGCTTTTTGTTTCAGCTTTCAGACGTGCCGATGAGCTTGCAACAGCGATGGAATGCCGTTGTTACCATGGAGGAGAGGGAAGAACCAAAATGACCGTTCCCCATCTCCATGCGGTGGATTTTGTATCTCTCGGGCTTATGGTAGTTTTCAGCGTCGGGCTCGTGTTGCTGAACAACGTTGATTTTATTTATAAAATGGCATGAAGATTTTTTTGAAATTAAAGTATGACGGGAGCGCGTACGGCGGCTATCAGGTGCAAAAAAATTGTTCAACAATTCAAAAAATGCTCAATGATGCCGCACACTCACTTTTTGGCTATGAATGTGACGTTACCGGCTGCAGCCGCACCGATGCCGGCGTTCACGCCGAATGCTTTTGTGCGACTGTCTCAAAAAAAGGCGAATCGGGGCTTGTTACCTCTATCCCTGTCGAAAAACTTCCTCTTGCCATGAATGTCAGACTGCCTGACGATATTGCCGTTTTTTTTGCGGAGTGGGTTGACGACAGCTTTCATGCAAGATACGGTGTAAAGGAAAAAACTTATATTTATAAGATCCACAATTCCCCCGCAAGAGATCCGTTTTTGCGTAATAGGGCGTGGCATGTTCCAAAACGCTTTTCCGACGAGGCTGTTGCGGCGGCGGATGCAGCCGCGAGGATGTTTTGCGGTAAGCACGATTTTTCGTCCTATATGGCGTCCGGATCCAAGGTTGCGGATACCGTTCGAGAGGTAAAAAGCGCATTTGTGGCAAGGAGTGGGGATATCATTACCTTTACCGTCACAGCCGATGGATTTCTCTACAACATGGTGCGCATCATGTGTGGCACGCTTGTAGAGGTCATGGAAGGAGCGCGCAATGCAGAGGATATACCGCTGATCACCGCCGCCGCGGATCGCCGCGCGGCAGGTCGTACAGCACCTGCATGCGGACTTTACCTTCACGATGTGAAATATTGATTTTTAAGGAGTTTTTATGGCACTTATCGGTTGGAAAAAGAAAAAGACCGTCTCCGAAGCTGAAAAGAAAGAGGCCATACGCAACATTTTTGGCGAGGAGGGGGAATATAATAAATTTTACGACGCCGTTTCCGCCGCTTACCGTGTTGCGGAGTTTGCGCTTTTGGCTGTGTTTCTTTTCTACGTAATTTATTCCGCGATCTCAAACGTCGGTAATATAACATACGAGAAATTTGATTATATAATCAGAAATTTTGCCGTCTCATTGGATGAAAATTCCGATTATACGTCATCGATCTTTTATAATCCCGATGATGAGGCTGTATTTTCACTGTTTGGCGGGGGCATCGTTGTTTGCTCCGACTCGGAGGTGGAGATATTTTCCGCCACGGGGCGAAAGACTTGTGCGGAACGTCACGGCTATGTCTCTGCGCGCCTTGCGGTTTCCGATAAATACGTTATCGCTTACGAGGAAAACGGCACCGAATACTCCGTCTACAATACCTTCTCAAAGGTGTATTCGGAAACGCTTCAATACCCGATAAAGGGAATTTGTGTTTCGGATGATGGATATTACGCGATCATAACTCGTACAGATGAATATATCGGTGCGGTGGCTCTTTATGATTCGTCTTTTAAAATGATAAACCGTTATCTTAAAAATGCACCTGTTGTGTCAGTCGACATTTCAGATGACGGACGGGTTGCCGTCACAACGCTGGGGGTAGATTCTTCGGGAGGCTTCCTTACCGAGATAACGATCTCGGCAATCGGAGAGACAGATGTGATCTCCACAGTGCAGTATGCCGGAGCTCTTCCGCTGCGTTCAGTGTTTACTGACAACGGTTTGATGCTTGTTTGTGAGGACCGTGTTGTGTTTTTTGACCAAAACGCAACAAAGGCCGCAGAGCATAGCTATCCGCAAGGGGAGCTTGCAAAGCTTGAAATATCCCAAGGCGCGGTTCTTGCGATTATAAAAGGCGATGCTATGAAAAAAGAAAACACCGCGCTCGTGATCGATTCAAGCGGAAAGCGCGCGGAGAGCAAAACCGAAGGCACTGTTATATCAGCAACTCTTTACGGTGGCAACGGTTATGTTCTCACGGAAACGGGTATATATACTTTAGGTGAAAACAAATATAATTTTACTGAAATAAAAGGAGCTTTGTCAGGCGACGAGATCATCGCCTATGCTCCTGACAGACTTTACTATTGCGGTGCGTCAAGTGCCAAAATTATAGAGATAGAATAAAGGAGAGGTTTGCTATGAATTGGATTTTTGACATTATTTTGGTTGTTTTTTTTGCTCTGATAGTTTTTCTTGATACAAAACGCGGTTTTGTTAAAGCAGTCTGGGGATTCGCGAGAGCCGCGGCATCCGTTATACTGTCTTTAATGTTCGGGAGCGTATTGGGCGCGCTTTTTAATAAGATATTCGTTCTCAAGACCGTTACCAATACCGTCTACGGAGCGCTTGAGCCGGTAATTGGTCTTACAAACGGTTCATACAATATTTCTGCGGCATTTGAAGGAAACGCAGGCTTTACCGAGCTTTTGTCGCGCTTTGGCGTCACTGCGGAGAGTCTGCAGTACAAATACGGTGAGCTTGCTAATGCAACGCAGGATACTCTTCGCGAGATGGCTGAATTTATCGCAAAGCCTATTGCAGATACGCTTTCTACCGTTCTGGGATTTGTTGTTGTATTTTTCGTTTCGATGATAGCTCTTTATATAGTTGGCAAGGTCGTTGACCTGCTTGCAAAGCTTCCCGTCGTCAAGACTCTCAACTCATTCCTCGGAGCTGTTTTTGGCGCGGCAAGCGGTTTTATCTACATATGGATAATTTGTCTTGTTCTTAGTATGCTTATCGAATATAGAATTGCAGGTCAGACGACCGACAGTCTTGTTCTTATGGTGAGAGATTCACATTTGTTTAACTTCTTTTGTAAGTTTTCGCCGGTTGATTTTATCCATATAGGTCTATGATGATTTGATCCCAAGCGGGAAAGGAAAGTGTTTTAAGTAATGATCAAATGTTCAAGGTGCAAGAAACGTCTTGCGATGATTTTCGTGACAAAAATGGAGGGCGGAGAAAAAAAGACGGAAGGTCTTTGTATGCACTGCGCCCGAGAGTTGGGGCTTCCCATTGAGGATATGATGGGGGATCACCTTAAAAAAATGGGGCTTACTCCCGAGCAGATGGAGGAGCTGGAGGATAACGTTACCGAGTATTCGGACAATATCGAGGGACTGCTCTCTGATGATGAAGCTCCCGTCCTCGGTGACGATGGCGGAGCCACATCTATCGATATGCAAAAGCTGTTTTCGTCTGCCTTTGGTTCGCTCGAGGAGAAAAAAGATCCTGAAAAAAAGGATAAGGAAAAGAAAAATAGCAAAAGGGAAAAGGACGGCAAAACGGGCAGGGAATTTCTTGATAAGTACTGCAAGAACCTCACGGAGATCGCCCGTCGCGGCGGGCTTGACCGCATCGTGGGCAGAAAGAACGAGCTTGCCCGAGTTATCCAGATACTTTGCCGCCGCCAGAAGAATAACCCCTGCCTAATAGGCGAGCCCGGTGTCGGTAAGACCGCCGTGGCTGAGGCTCTGGCACAAAGAATAGCGGCAGGCGACGTTCCCTATCGTCTCAAAGGAATGGAACTTTATCTCGTCGATCTTACCGCCATTGTTGCGGGTACTCAGTTCAGAGGTCAGTTTGAACAAAGAATGCTCACTCTAATCAACGAGGTAAAAGCGGCAGGTAATATTATTCTCGTTATCGATGAGGTGCATAATATCGTAGGCGCGGGCGATGCCGAGGGCAGCATAAACGCCGCCAATATTCTGAAACCTGCGCTTTCTCGCGGAGAAATAAGAGTGGTTGGCGCAACTACACTCAAGGAGTACCGAAAGTATATTGAGAAGGATTCTGCACTTGAACGCCGTTTCCAGCCTGTTATGATAAATGAACCGTCCGTTGAGGAAGCAGTAGACATGCTTCGCGGAATTAAGCATTACTATGAGGAATATCACCGTATCAGTGTTCCCGACGACGTGCTTCGCCGTACTGTTACGCTTTCCGAGCGTTATATCACCGACAGATATCTTCCCGACAAAGCGATAGACCTGCTTGACGAGGCCGCTTCACAGCTTTCTCTTTCAAGTGCTGTTATTAACGAATCCTATGAGATTCGCGCCGAGCTTCTCAAACTGAAAAAACAGCGCGAGGAAGCAGAGGCAGAGATCGATAATAACGAAAATAAAAAATATGAGATAATAGCGACACTTCGTTCAAAGGAGCTTTCGCTTTCCGACCGTCTTGCTTTGCTTGAATCCGATAGCAACAAGGTCGTAATGACTCTTGAAAACCTCGCGGGCGTTATAGAGATATGGACGGGAATTCCCGCTACTTCTATTAAAGAAAATGAGTTTGAAAGAATAAACCGTCTTGACGAAAGGCTAAAGGCGCGCATCGTTGGACAGGATGAGGCGGTAGACGCCGTCAGCCGCGCCATCAAGCGCAGTCGCGCCGGCATTTCCTATAAGAGAAAGCCTGTTTCGTTTATTTTTGCAGGACCTACGGGTGTAGGTAAGACCGAGCTTGTAAAGGTGCTTGCGGCTGACCTTTTCAGCACTCCCGAAACGCTCATTCGCTTTGATATGTCAGAGTTTATGGAAAAGCATACGGTATCAAGGCTCATCGGCTCGCCCCCGGGATATGTCGGCTACGATGAGGCAGGTCAGCTTACCGAAAAGATCAGGCGCAGACCTTATTCCGTGGTTTTGTTCGATGAAATAGAAAAAGCCCACCCCGACGTACTGAACATCCTGCTCCAGATACTTGACGACGGCAGAATAACTGATGCTCAGGGACGAACCGTGAACTTTGAAAACACCGTTATAGTTATGACAACAAACGCCGGTTCGACAACTTCCGCCGCCGCACTTGGCTTTACCGCGTCTGCCAAGGAAGCGGAGAAGAACAAGACCGAAAAGGCGTTGCTTTCATTTTTGCGCCCCGAATTTGTAAACCGCGTTGACGAGGTCATAACATTCAATGCGCTATCCCGTGAAAACTTTACTGAGATCGCTGCCATCATGCTCTCGGACCTTGTCGGTGTTTTGAGAGATAAGGGCATAGAAATGACATTCACGCGCCCCGCTGCGGAGCTTGTGGCGGAGAGCTCTTATTCAGTCAAGTACGGAGCGCGCAATATGCGCCGATTTATCAGCCGTGAGATCGAGGATAAGATCGCAAACGAGATCGTTTCGGGTTACGGTAAGCGGATAACCAATGTTAAGGTGTCTGTTTCCGAAGGAACAATAAAAGTAGAATGTAATTAAATTTTAAGGAATCAAAATGGAGTCTTGGCAGCGTTTTACCGCCGAGGAGGCGGCACGAAAACTGAATACAGATATTTCGCTGGGACGCACCGCAGAGAAAAAACAACCGCCGCGCAAGCGCAGAGAGTCAGTCTTTCTTTTACCGCGCGCGGATGTTCGCGAATGCGTTATGTCAACGATGACCGATGCGGCGGTGATGATATTTTTTATCACCGCTGTTGTCTCTATGCTCGTGGGGGAATTGTGCGAGTCCGCGGTAGCGCTTGGATTGCTTTTTGCGGCATGTATCATTGCGGGGCGCATAAAATTCTCATCTCGCCTAAAGCTATTTCATCTTGCAGAGAAAATGCTTCCAACGGTAAATTTGTTATCAGAGGGCAACGTTAAGGATGCTGATTGCCGTGATATTGCTGTTGGCGATGTTATCATTCTTTTGCGTGGCGACGTTGTTCCCGCGGACTGCCGACTCATTCGTTCATCCCGCCTTAAGGTCGTGGAGTATTTTACCGATGTGACTACGGCAAAAAGACGTGCACGAGTGGCAGAGAAAAACGCCAACGCCGTATATAGCGAAGCTGATGAACGCGAAAGCTATGATAATATGATATATGCAGGCTCTGCCGTTGTCTCGGGAAAATGCAAGGCTTTAGTAGTTGCTATTGGCAAGGATACCCGTGTTGCCATGGTCGATTCTGAAATATCACTTACGTCGGCCGAGCCTATGCCGCCGTCGGCTATTACTTTTTCGAAAAGTGGGCGCACCTTTGCTACCGCGATGCTTATAGCGGTATTACCGGTTACCATGATCGGCACAGTTTGTCAGCCGCTGGACGGACTTGGCATAGTCAGTGTGTTTTTTCTTGCTGTCGCGCTATCGCTTACATCATTCAGTGAGATCTCCGCTTCTGCTGCAGAAAGCATAGTTTTGGGCAGCCTGTCCGAGATAGAGGATGGGGCGCGTATTGCTATCGCCTCAAAATCCGATGCGCTCGCAGATACTGATACGTTACTTATACTATGTGAATCTGCAGTTCTCGATACAGATAGATATATTCGCCGCATCTTTTGGAATGGCGCTGACAAAAGAGGTTCTTTGACATCGGGTTCGTTGAAGCCGCTTGCCGAGAAGCTTGATAAATTGATTGCCGCCGCTGAACTTTTAAGAGCAAATTCACCAATTGCGGATGGAGATGCTTTTTCAGCTTATGTAAAAAGCATGGGGATAAACAGAAGATGGAATATCAGCGAGGGAAAAAGCTCTACGCCTCGTCTGGATTTTCCTTCAGTAGGTGCTTTTTCCGCTATAGTTATCGATGAAAAGACTGCGCCCGTCAGCAAAGAAATAATTTCTTGTGCGCAGAACGCGGCACTGATACGCAATTGCCGTAAATACCGTTCATCAAAGGGAGATATCAAGCCGATGGATCAGCCCACAGCGTTGAAGGCGGTGGCGGCGTTCAATGAGTATCGCAGTCTTGGTTTGTCCCCTTACGTTATCACATCAACAGTATCCTCATCCGAGGGAATGGTACTTGAGGGCGTCATTGCCACAGGAATTGCTGTTCCCGAGCACAATAAAGCATCTGTTACATCGCTCAGAAGTATAGGGATACGCCCCGTCTTCATTATGACGGAGGAAAACGAGGAAAGCGTTTTTGCAGCCCAATCATGCGGAATATCAGATTCTTCGCTTTCCGACGGCGGTATTGCTATAGCGAGCTATTATCCCGATGGCGCGGATATGGAGCAGCTTGTTGCTTCATGCTCGGTTTTTGTCGGATTTGGCAAAAAAGGCACAGCGGAGATATCCCGTATACTTGCCGAAAAAGGTGCAAAGCTTTCGGCAATCGTGCTCGATTCCTTTGATCTGCGCGACGTTGTGCCGAATACTCCTGCAGTCTCTATCGATGGCGAGTCTCCTGACTCAGCACGGCTTTCCGCGTCTGCCGCCATAAGAGCCGCAGACCGCAATGATAAAAAAAGCGGCTTTGGAATGTTTTTTGCCATTGTAAATGCCGCAAGAAATGCCAAAGCAAGGCTAAAAGCTTGCGGAGAATATTTTATCACTTGCGCCGCGTTCAGGGCAGTGTTTGCCCTGATGCCCGTAGTCTCTGGGGCGCCGATAGCGGTTCCTCGTGTCCCGTTGATCTTGCTGACAGGACTGTTTGGCGATATCGCCGCAGTGTGTGTTCTTGCCAAATCAACAAATGCGCAGACACCGAATTTTTTCTCGCCTAAAACGAATGAAAATAGTGATAGGATATCACGTTTGCTCTCGGTTTGCACGGGTATTTTTGTCGGTGCGGCGGCGAGTGGTATAGGTATGCTTTTTGCCGCAAATGGAGTCTTGTGTGCGCAATCCTACGCTTCTTATGCTTTACCGACCGTTTGCTTTGTCCAGCTCTCTGTTCTTGGTGTTTCTCTTTATAAATCTCACGCCAAGATTTTTGGTGTTCCGTTTGCAGCGTATACCGTTGTAACCGCACTTGTGTGCATTCTCCCTTATACTATTGCTTATTTCGCAATTCCATCCGCGATAGCGGCACCCCTGTCGATGTTTTTTGGCTTGGCTTCGGCGCACAAGCTCGTTATGCTTTGCGTGCCTGTGAGTGTGATCCTTACTACTGCAGTCCTGCTATTTGTCCAAAAGCTGATAAACGGAGCGATAAGCTCGGGCTTTATCAAGGATCGATCCTAATATCCGTATCACCGCCATATAATTTTTACGGAGGTGATAGAGTGAAGAGGATGAACACGGCGTGCCTTAGGGAAAAGGACGTAATAAATCTTTGCGGAGGCACTGTGCTTGGCAGCGTGTGCGATATTGAATTTGATGCTTGCGACGGGAAGATATGCGCCTTACTTGTTGGGAAGGAGCGCGGACTTTTCAGCTTTGGCAAAGATTCCATATACGTTATCCCGTGGTGTAGGATCGAATGCATCGGTGAAGATGCTGTGCTTGTAAGAGTGCCCGAGGGGGAGCTTTGCGCGATTTCCGAGGGAAAAAAGCGAGCGGGAGACAATGACGGCTTCTTTAAAATGTAAATTTTTTATTAACACACAAAAAACGTCTTGCAATATTGTAAATATTGTGGTATAATCCCAATGTTTGCGTCGGACTTAATGGTGGACGGCGCAATAAAAAACACACACGGTGACCGCAGGGGTCACGGTGCCTGCCGAGTGGCAGGTCGGTCCCTTTTTTACCGTGGTGGAAAAACCAAAAAGGAGGACATTAAAATGTCAGTTATCACCATCAAGCAGCTGCTTGAAGCAGGCGTCCATTTCGGACACCACACCAGAAGATGGAACCCTAAAATGCAGGAGTACATCTACACCGAGAGAAACGGTATCTACATCATCGACCTTCAGAAGACCGTTAAGAAGTTTGAAGAGGCTTATATGTTCATTCGTGACGTAGCAGCTTCCGGCAAGAACGTTCTTTTTGTAGGTACTAAGAAGCAGGCTGCCGATGCCATCAAGGAAGAGGCAGAGAGATGCGGCATGTACTACGTTAACGTACGTTGGCCCGGCGGAATGATGACCAACTTCAAGACCATCAAGAGATCCATCAGCCGTCTTAACAGCCTTGCTAAGATGAGCGAGGACGGCACGTTCGATATGCTTCCCAAGAAGGAAGCCGCTGCACGCCAGAAGGAAATGCTCGACCTTGAGAAGAACTATGGCGGTATCAGAACCATGACCGAACTCCCCGCTGCTGTTTTCATCGTTGACCCCAAGAAGGAAGCTAATGCCGTTAAGGAAGCTAAAAAGCTCGGTATCCCCGTTGTTGCTATCGTTGATACCAACTGCGATCCCGATGATGCTGATTACATCATTCCCGGTAACGATGACGCTATTCGCGCTATCAAGCTCATCTCCCACGTTCTCGCTGACGCTGTTATCGAGGGTAACCAGGGTGAGCAGACCGCTCCCGAGGCAGAGGAAGAAGTAGAGGCTGCTGAGGCTGACGCAGAGTAATTAAAATAAATTCACAGGAGAAATAAAATGGCTAATATTACCGCAAAAGACGTTGCTGCCCTTCGCGCAAAGACCGGTATCGGCATGATGGAGTGCAAGAAGGCACTTGTTGAAGCTGAAGGCGATATGGATAAGGCTCTGAAGATCCTCCGCGAAAGAGGACTCGCAGTTGCCGCTAAGAAGGAAGGCAGAATTGCCGCTGACGGCGTTGTTGCTATCCTTAAGAACGGTACTACTACCGCTATGATCGAGGTTAACTCCGAGACTGACTTCGTTGCAAAGAACGAGACCTTCCGTGCATTCGTTAACACTCTTCTCGAGGTTATCGTTGCCTGCAAGCCCTCTAACATTGACGAGCTTCTCGCCGCTGATTGCGGCGGTGTTACCGTTGATGCAAAGCTTAAGGAAATGATCTTCACCATCGGTGAAAAGATCAGCATCCGCCGCTTTGTTATCAAAGAGGGTATCACCAGCACCTACGTACACGGAAATGGTGTAGCAGGCGTTATCGTTCGTTTTGAGACCGACGCTGATACCACATCTGATGCTTTCGCAAAGCTCTCCAAGAACATCGCTCTTCAGATAGCAGCAGGAAGCCCTCCTACCTACGTAAGCCGTGAGGATGTTCCCGCAGCAGTTCTCGAGGAAGAGAAGAACATTCAGGTTGCAGCTCTTAAGAACGATCCTAAGAATGCAGGCAAGCCTGACAACATTCTTGAGAAGATAGTTCTCGGCAGAATGGGCAAGTTCTACGAGGCAGCATGTCTGCTCGATCAGTCCTACATTCTTGACGACGATCTTTCCGTTGGCAAGTACATCGACGTAGCATCCAAGGAACTCGGCGCATCCGTTAAGGTTGTTGACTTCGTTCTCTATGAAAAGGGTGAAGGCATCGAAAAGAGAGAGGACAATTTCGCAGAAGAGATTGCTAAACTCACCAGCAAATAATAAAAATATAGCCGCCGGAGCAAAAAAATTGCTTTGGCGGCGATTTTTTATACAAAAATCGGCAAAAATTTAAAATTAGTGTTTACAAATCGCTTAAAATATTATAAAATATATAGAGTAATATAATACGAAAGGAATGGACTATGATAAAGAGTAAATATAAAAGAATTTTGCTGAAGCTTTCGGGTGAGGCGATTTCCGGCAAAAATGGTATAATTGATTTTGATTTTCTTGACCGTATTGCCAAAACTCTTATTGAGGCGGTTGAATCAGGTGTCGAGGTAGCTGTTATCTTCGGTGCGGGAAATATCTGGCGCGGAAGAAGCGGCGGTGATATGGACAGAGTTACCGCTGACCGCATGGGAATGCTCGCTACCGTTATAAACTCCCTCGCTGCCAAGGATGCGATAATCCGCGCGGGCGGAAAAGCTCTTGTACTGACTTCTACCGTGATGGAGCCATATGCGGAGCATTACACCACAGACAGAGCAAACGAAGCACTTTCTGACGGTAAAATAGTTATTTTCGCGGGCGGAACGGGAAGTCCCTATTTCTCGACTGATACAGCGGGTATTCTTCGCGCTATTGAGATAAAGGCGGATGTGTTCCTGCTTGCTAAAAACATCGATGGTATTTACGACAGCGATCCGAGGCTTGGTGCGGCTAACTTCCTTGAAAGTGTTTCATACAGCGAGATGATGCGAATGAACCTCAAGGGAATAGACCTTACCGCTTCCGCAATGGGAGCCGAGTTTGGTCCTGATGCTTTTGCCTTTAAGCTTGAGGATACCGACGATATACTGCGCGCTATCAGCGGCGAGAGCCGCGGCACGGCGATCACAAAATAAAATTTAAATTAAAATACAACTTTACGGAGGATACAGTTATGAAACTTGATGTTAAGACCTACGAAGAAAAAATGCAAAAATCCATCGCCGCTTACGAAGCTAACCTTGCCAACATCCGCGCAGGTCAGGCAAACCCCACACTTATAAACAAGATCAATTTTGAGTATTACGGAGCCCCCACTCCCGTAAACACCATGGCAGACGTTAAGGCAACAGACGCCAAGACCGTTACCATCACTCCTTTTGATCCCTCTACTCTCAAGGCTATTGAAAAGGCAATACTTGCCTCGGACATTGGCATTACTCCCGCCAACGATGGCAGAGTTATCCGCCTTGTATTCCCCCAGCCCACTGAGGAACGCCGTAAGGAGATCGTAAAGCAGATACAAAAGAGTGGTGAGGAAGCTAAAGTAGCTATCAGAAACATTCGCCGCGATGCAAATGAGCAGTGCAAGAAGCTTAAGAAGGATGGAGAGATGACCGAGGATGAGCAGAAAGCATCCGAGAAGTCTGTTCAGGATATGACAGATAAGTACATCAAACTTTTGGACGACATCACCGACAAGAAGGCCAAGGCTATAATGAGCATCTGACCGTAGCTAATATTTTTTGATCGGGGCAGGTCACACACCTGCCCCGATACACAATATTTCCCAAGGGGGAGTGCTTTGTTATGAACAGTAAGAGTAGTGTGAAAACCGTTGATGAAAGGCTCAGCCACATTGCCTTTATTATGGACGGCAACGGAAGATGGGCTAAAAAACGCGGTATGCCAAGGAGCGTCGGACACAAATACGGTGCGAAGGCGTTTCGAAAGGTGGTCGATTACTGCGGCAAGATAGGAATAAAGCACGTTACCGTATACGCTTTTTCAACGGAGAATTGGGGCAGACCGCAAGGTGAGATAGATTCGATAATCGAGCTTCTTGATAAATACATCGACGAATGCGCGGAAAATATGAATGAATATGATGTGCGCTTACGCTTTGTGGGCGATATGACGCCTTTTGATGATACGATGAAAAGGAAAATAGCATACGTTGAGGAAATGACAAAGGACAAAGGGCTTCTTCTTGACGTTGCCTTGAATTACGGCGGCAGAGCAGAGATAGTTCACGCTTGCAACCAACTGATAAAAGAGGGATATACGCAGATAAGCGAGGCGGATATCAGCCGCGCATTGTATACTGCCGGTGCGCCGGATCCTGATCTAATTGTCAGAACGGCGGGGGAGATGCGGCTTTCAAACTTTTTGATGTGGCAGTCCGCGTATTCCGAGTTTTATTTTACGGATACACTTTGGCCCGATATGGGTCCTGATGAGGTAGATCTCGCAGTTGAGGAATTTTACAAAAGAAAGAGACGTTTCGGAAAGGTCTAAACGATGAAAACAAGGATAATAACGGGTGCAGCACTGACCGCTGTTCTTATTCCCACTCTGATTTTTTCGCATACACCGCTTTTTGTGATAATGATAGCACTTTTTGCTTTCGCGGGCGAGTATGAAATGCTCCATTGTCTCGGACTTGAGAAAAACATAGCTATATCCATTCCCGCATATATTCTTTCGTTGGCATTGCCATTTGGCGCAAGATATATTACAGATGGGCAGTTTATGCAGTATGCATTCGTTGCAATAGGCGTTTGCTTTTTGTGGATGCTGGCGGCTTACACCTTCTCAAAGGGTAAGATAACTCTTGAGCAAGCCGGCGGCGCCGGAACGGCATGTGTTTACGTTGCTGTGGCGTTTGCCGCTATCGTGCTTTTGCGAGATATAGCAAATACGGGAAAATACGTTTATATGTTTATTTTCATCGGCGCGTGGATAACCGATATATTTGCTTATTTTACGGGAATGCTTTTTGGAAAGCATAAGCTAATTCCCGAGATAAGCCCTAAAAAAACTGTCGAAGGTGCAATTGGCGGTACGGTGTTTTGCGCGGTTGCCTTCGTTGTATACGGCGTGATACTTGACCTTATCGGTTCTGATGTCAGCGTCAATTATATCCCCCTTATTATCGGCGGACTTCTTGCCGCAATAGTTTCGCAAATCGGAGACCTTATGTTCTCTGCGATCAAACGGAGCCGCGGAATCAAGGACTATGGAAAGATATTCCCCGGGCACGGCGGTGTGCTTGATAGATTTGATTCAGCGCTTGCGGTGGCGGTAATACTTCTCGCTATCGAATCTTGTGTAGATTTGCTGTGATGAATATGGAAAACAAAAAATCAGTTATTATACTTGGCTCTACGGGCTCGGTAGGGCTTCAGGCAATAGACGTTGCGCGCGCGCAAGGCTATGACGTGAAGGCTGTGTGCGCAAACACCAATGTTGCGCTTGTTGAGGCGCAAGCAAGAGAATTTTGTGTTAGCGCCGCCGCTATGTCGGATAAGAATGCGGCAGAAGAGTTAAAACTCAGGCTTGCTGACACCAAAATAAAAGTCTATTCCGGCATCGACGGTATTTGCCAAATGATATCGGAAACCAATGCTGACGTTGCGGTGAACTCAATTCTCGGTATGTCGGGACTTGAGCCCACGCTCGCCGTTATCGATACGGGAATGAGCCTTGCACTTGCGAACAAGGAGTCTCTTGTTATAGCAGGCGATATCGTTATGCGACGCGCGGCGGCTAAAGGGCTTACTATTTCCCCTGTTGATAGCGAGCATTGCGCAATAGCACAATGCCTCAGAAGCGGAAAGAAAAACGAAATTAAAAGACTTATTCTTACCGCATCGGGAGGGCCGTTCTTTGGCAAAAAGCGCGAGGAGCTTGCTGTCATAACGGTGGAACAGGCGCTCGCGCATCCAACGTGGAAGATGGGGGCGAAGATAACCATCGACAGTGCCACGCTCATGAATAAAGGGTTTGAGCTTATCGAAGCGGCGCATCTTTTTGATGTTCCCGCAGTTAAGATAGATGTAATAGTTCACCGTGAGAGTGTCATACACTCTATGGTGGAATATTGCGATAATTCTGTAATAGCACAGCTCTCCGTGCCCGATATGCGCCTTTGCGTACAGTACGGTGTGGAAGCCCCCGTGAGACGGCAAGCCGTGATAGATAGACTTGACCTTACAAAGCTTGGCAGTCTCACCTTTGCAACTCCTGACGAGGACACGTTCATTCCTTTGAAGCTTGCGAAAGCGGCTTTTGCCGCAGGAGGTGCATCGCCTGCCGTTCTTCACGCCGCAAATGACGTTGCGGTAGAACGCTTTATCGAGGGCAAGCTCTCTTTCCTCGGTATATTTGACACGCTTTGCCGTGTGTGCGGCGACATGGCGTATGCGCGCGAATGTACGTCTTTTGAGGATATAATGGAGTGCGATGGAGAGGCAAGGCGCAGAGCTGCCTATTTTATAGACACAAAATAAACGCCGAAAGGTATTTTATTGATGACGATTGTTTATTTGATTTTAACGCTTCTTCTCTTTGGAGTGCTTGTGACACTGCACGAGGGAGGACATTTTCTTATAGCAAGGCTCAACGGTATTACCGTAAACGAGTTTGCGATAGGCATGGGCCCAAAGATATTCTCGCGCGTTTCAAAGAAAAGCGGCATCCGCTATTCCATTCGCGTCTTGCCCATCGGCGGATACGTAAGCATGGAGGGTGAGGATAGCGAGTCTGAAGATCCAAATTCCTTTTTAAAGAAAAACGTTTGGCGCAGGATATCCACTGTTTTTGCAGGTCCTGCGGTAAACCTTCTTGTCGGTTTCCTTTGCATGACCGTTCTCGTTTCTATGGGAGCAAAGCTTGCATCTACCGAGATACACAGCTTCGCCGCGGAGGGCGCGGTCAGCAACGTCAAGCTTATGGCAGGCGACGAGGTCATTAAGGTCGGCTCAACAAGAGTTCACACGGGAAACGAGCTTACCTACGAGATAATGAACCAGGGATACGAGCCCATTGATATAACGGTTATCAGGGACGGTAATACTGTTGTCCTTGATGATGTGTCTTTTCCCACCTTCGAGGATTCGGGAGCAAAATTCGGTCAGTATGATTTTTATGTTTTAGCGGCTGAAAAGAGCTTTGGAAACGTTATCTACCATTCCTTCTGGCGTTCTGTTTCAACCGTAAAAATGGTGTGGGATTCACTCAAGGGGATTTTCACGGGACGCTTTGGTTTGCAGAGTATCTCCGGACCGATAGGCGTTGCCGAGGTGGTTGGAGAAGCAACAAAAAGCGCGTTCCCGATACAGAGCCTCGTATATCTGTTGGCACTGCTTTCGATTAATCTCGGAGTAATGAACTTTTTACCCATACCCGGACTTGACGGCGGTAGGTTATTCTTCCTTATTATCGAAGCCGTAACGGGAAAGCACCTTAATCGAGAGCTTGAGGGGTATATCAACGCCATCTTCGTAATGCTGTTGTTTGGATTGATAATCCTTGTCGGAATAAAGGATATAATAAATCTATTTTAGTTTATCAAAGGAGATAAGAAATGGTTCGCAGAAGTACAAGGGGCGTTATGGTAGGCAACGTAAAAATAGGCGGCGGAGCAAAGATCTCCGTGCAGTCTATGACCAATACCGACACCCATGATGCCAAGGCTACCGTGGCGCAGATACTCTCGCTTAAAAATGCGGGATGCGATATCGTTCGCATAGCTGTTCCGGATATAGAGGCAGCAGAAACGGTAAGGGATATAAAGAATCATGTACCCGAAATGCCACTTGTTGCGGATATTCATTTTGATTATAGAATAGCACTTAAATGCGCCGAGTACGGCATTGATAAGATACGCATAAACCCGGGCAACATCGGTGACGAGGAGAGAGTGCGCGCCGTGTGCGCCGCGTGCCGTGAGAGAAATATCCCCATAAGGATAGGCGTCAACGGCGGCTCTCTTGAAAAGCATCTTCTTGCCAAATATGGCGCACCAACCCCAGAGGCACTTTTTGAAAGTGCGGCGGGACATATACGCCTGCTCAACAAGTTTGATTTTGACGATATAGTTATTTCGGTCAAATCGTCAGACGTTTCTTCTGCTATCGCCGCCTGCAGATACGTTGCGGAGCGTTGCGAGTATCCTCTCCACATAGGAGTTACCGAGGCGGGAAGCAGCAGGATGGGTATTATCAAAAACGCCGCCGCGTTGGGCTCACTCATCAGCTCGGGCATTGGTGATACGGTGCGCATCTCGCTTACCGAGGAACCCACCGAGGAGGTAAGAGCCGCCAAGGATATTCTTCGCTCTCTCGGATGTGAGGGATACGAGGGAATGGACGTGGTGTCCTGTCCGACCTGCGGAAGAACGAAGATAGACCTTGTGCCGCTTGTATCAGCATTTGAGGATGCCGCAAGGACGCAGGGACTTACTCACTTGCCGATAAAGGTTGCGCTTATGGGATGCGTTGTGAACGGTCCCGGCGAGGCGAGAGAAGCGGATGTAGGTATAGCAGGCGGCAAGGGCGAGGCTTTACTCTTTGCGCGCGGTGAGACGATTAAAAAAATTAATGAGGATGAGATAATTCCAACGCTTATTTCCTATATAAAGGAGAATTTTCTCAAGTAAGCGTTTGGTTTTGAAATATAATGAAAACCTTACGAGAGCTTTTTACTAAATATTCCCCCGCTGACAGATGCGGCGATTTTCTCGATTCGGTTCGTGAATACACCGTCCGCCGTTCAAATGAGAGACGCGAGTTTTTCGAGATAGATATTACAATGGACTCCATAGTGCCAAAGTCTGTCATTTACGAGACCGAGGAGGGAATAAGAGACGCATATGAGGGGCAGTACCTTGTGCGCTTTATGCCAAAATATCCGCAGTCGCTTTTCGGCTACGATTATATAAAAGAGCTTATCGCCGAAACGGAAAGGATCGGCGGTCTCGCGCGCGGTTTTTTCACAGGCTGTGAGTATTCGCTGTGCGGTGATGCTATTAGCATAACCATTCGCTTTGGACAGGGCGGAGTTGATTTTCTCATGCTGGGAAAAACGGAGTCTCTTATCTCCAAAATAATAAAGAGTGAGTTTGGACTTTCCGTAAAAGTCGAGATAAAGGAGAGCGGCGACGCACTTTCTTATTTCGAAAGTGAAGCCGCCAAAAGCTTCAAGGCGGAGCTTGACAAAAAATGCAAGCAAGCTCTTGAAAGCTATGATACAAGAGAAACTCAACGTGCTGATGACGCAGGCGAGGATAGTGTCGCAAACGATAAGCCGGACCTTGAAAGACTGTGGTCACCGTACGACGAGAACGCAATTGCGATAATTGAGGACGGAGTTTGTACGATAGGCTCAACGAGCTTTGATATATCCACCCCCGAATACTTCTACGGGGAGGAATTTAAGATAACTCCCGATTCGATTTCTACCATACGCATGGGCAAACGTAACGCCGTTATTCTCGGCACGGTTTGCAATTGTAAGAGTGAGGACAGATTCAAGGGCAAATTCCTCGTAACGTTTGGCTTGTTTGACTCAAATGCTACGATGCTTGTGCGCTTTCCTTTCTGTTCCGAGGAAGAAGCGGGAGAGATAGCGGGACAGTTCCCAAACGGTAAATGTCTTGCGGCGTACGGTGACGTAAAGAAGGACGTAAAATCGGGGGACATGTATCTTGAACCCAAATCCTTTGCGGCTATAAAAAAATTTGCGCGCAAGGATAATGCTCCCGAAAAACGAGTGGAGCTCCATCTGCACACCAATATGTCTGCTATGGATGCGCTGATAGCTCCCGACGTTGCGATAAAGACGGCAATGAAATGGGGACATCGTGCGGTAGCCATTACCGACCACGGAAACGTTCAGGGATTTCCCGATGCTATGCTCACGCTTGAAAAAATATATGGCAGAGATTGTGAAATCCCCGAGGAAGAGCGCTTCAAAGTGCTTTACGGTATGGAGGCGTATTTTGTAAACGATACGGCAAGTCCCCTTTACGGTAAGTATGACGGTGATTTTGACAGAGAAACTGTTATTTTTGACCTTGAAACAACGGGACTTTCCGCAAAGACATGCAAGATCATAGAAATAGGAGCTGTCAAGGTCAAGGACGGCAAGGTCATAGATCGCTTTTCAACTTTTGTTGACCCTGAAACGCCAATTTCCGAGGAGATAACAAACCTTACCTCAATTACAAACGAGGACGTAGCGGGTGCGCCGAAGATCGAGGAGATACTGCCTAAATTTCTTGATTTTATTGATGGTTGTTTGCTTGTTGCGCATAATGCGGACTTTGATACAAGCTTTATCCGCGCCGAATGTGCAAGACTCGGATATGAATTTAAAAATCCGTACCTTGACACGGTAGGACTTTCGCGCTTTTTAAACACCGACCTTAAGAGCCACAAGCTCGACGTTGTAGCAAAGTATTTTGGACTTGCCGATTTCCACCATCACCGTGCCGTTGATGACGCGGCAATACTTGCGGAAATATATTTCTGCATGGTAGAAAAGATGCGCAAGTTCGAGCTTAATACCTTCGCTGATATGACGCGCGAAGTCCAAGCTAACGCAGATCCGCTTAAATTAAAACCGTATCATCTGATAATCCTCGTTAAGAATAAGACGGGACTCAAGAACCTTTACCGCCTTATTTCCATGAGTTATCTAAACTATTATCACAGAAATCCGCGTATCCCAAAAACACAGCTTGATAAGTACCGCGAAGGACTTATCATCGGCTCTGCTTGCTCCGCGGGCGAGCTCTATTCCGCGATACTTGACAGTAAGTCCGATACGGAGCTTGAGGATATCGCATCGTATTACGACTATCTTGAGGTACAGCCTATTGCAAACGACGGATACCTTGTAGCAGAAGGAACCGTTGAGAGCGACGAGGATCTGCGCGATATAAACAGAAAGATATGCGCTCTTGGCGAAAAGCTTGGCAAGCCTGTTGTTGCCACATCTGATGCGCATTTCGTTGATCCCGAGGATGAAATATACCGCAGGATACTTCTTGCGGGAATGAAGTTCAAGGACACGGACAAGCCTACTCCGATATTCTGGCGAACGACTGACCAGATGCTTGAGGAATTCTCATATCTCGGCTCTGAAAAGGCTTACGAGATAGTCGTTAAAAACTCAAACGATATAGCTGACAGTATTGAGCGCATACGCCCAATACCGCCGGGTACGTTCACTCCGCACATCGAAGGCTCTGATGATGAGCTGCGTGAAAAGTGCTGGGCGAGAGCTCGCGCCATGTATGGCGAGGATCTGCCCGAGCTTGTAAAAAACCGACTTGAGACCGAGCTTGAATCTATTATCAAGCACGGCTTTGCGGTGCTTTACATAATTGCGGAAAGACTTGTAAAATATAGTGAAAGTCAGGGATATCTCGTTGGCTCGCGCGGCTCTGTCGGCTCGTCCTTCGTTGCTACAATGGCGGGTATATCCGAGGTAAATCCGCTTCCGCCGCACTATTACTGCAAAAAATGTCAGTACAATGATTTTTCAAATCCCAACCGAGTAGGCTCCGGATTTGATCTGCCCACGGCATATTGCCCCGTTTGCGGCGAAAAGCTTGAGCAGGACGGTCAGGACATTCCCTTTGAAACATTCTTGGGATTTAAAGGAGATAAGTCCCCTGATATAGACCTTAACTTCTCGGGCGACGTTCAGGGCAAGGTGCATAAATTTACTGAGGAGCTTTTCGGTGCGGAGAACGTTTTCCGCGCGGGAACGCTTGGAACGCTCGCGGACAAGACCGCCTTTGGCTTCGTAATGAAATACTACGAGAGCAAGGGACGCTCCCTTTGCCGTGCGGAGATAGACCGTATCATTACTTGCTGTATGGGCGTTAAGCGCACCACGGGACAGCATCCGGGCGGAATCATAGTCGTTCCGCGAGAGTATGAGGTCTACGATTTCACCCCCGTTCAGCACCCCGCGGACGACCCGAAGTCTGATATCGTAACAACGCACTTTGCGTTCTCGTATCTTCACGACACCATACTCAAGCTTGATGAGCTTGGACACGATATTCCGACGAAGTATAAGATGCTTGAAAAGTATAGCGGTATTTCGGTCATGGATGTGGCGATGAACGATCCGAGCGTTTACGCTATATTTGAGTCAACCGACTCTCTCGGCATTCCGCAAATGGACAGGGAAGACCGCAAGACAAAAATGCTCGGTCTGTCCGTCGGGACCCTCGGACTTCCCGAGTTTGGCACTAACTTTATTCAAGGGGTTCTTATGGATGCAAAGCCCAAAAACTTTGCCGACCTTATGCAGATATCGGGACTTACGCACGGTACGGACGTTTGGCTCGGCAACGCGCAGGATCTTATCAAGGACGGCGTTTGCACCATTTCCGAGGTTGTCGGAACGCGCGACGGTATTATGCTTGACCTTATTCGCTACGGCGTTGATAAGCTGTTGTCGTTTAAGATAATGGAGTTCGTTCGTAAAAATAAAAAGGGTATCAGGATACCCGACGAAATGCAGGATGCTATGCACGCCGTCGGCGTTCCGCAATGGTATATAGATTCCCTGCAAAAGATTAAGTATATGTTCCCGAAGGCACACGCCGCCGCATACGTTATGTCGGCGATCCGACTTGCGTGGTACAAGGTACATGAGCCTGTTGCGTTTTATTGCTCTATTCTTACGGTTGCGCCGGATGGCTTTGACGGTCAGATAGTATCAAGAGGACGTGAATATATGCTTGCGGAAATGCAAAGAATCGAGGGGCTTGGAAAGGACGCCACGCAAAAGGATAAGGCGACCTTCTCAGCGCTTCAGCTTGCTAACGAGGCGATAATGCGCGGTATCAGATTCTTGCCCGTCAGCCTTAAATATTCCGATGCAAAGGAGTTTTTGCCCGAAGGCGGAAACATTCGAATGCCACTCAGTTCGCTTCCCGGGCTTGGCGTTAACGCCGCAATAAGCATAGCTCAGGCAAGAGATGAAGAGCCATTCTTCTCCGTAGAGGACGTACGGGAGAGAGCAAAGGTCAACAAATCGGTAATGGAGATCCTTCGCGCCAACGGCGCGTTTGACGGACTCTCCGAGACCGACCAAATATCAATGTTTGATTTGTTTTAAGGATTATAATGGAAATTAACGAAAGAGAAATGCTTCACGATATTCATATCGACATTTCAATGTATAACGCCGAGGGAGAGCTTGTTCCGAGTGCGTATCAGCGAATGGTGATAAATATGATCGAGGAGCATCTTGACAGTATTGAAATGGGGGAAAAGGCTTTTATGGAAAAGCATGGACTCTCGTGGATACTGCTTTATATGGCACTTGAGATAAAGCGCCATATAAGTCCGAATATGAAGCTAACCGCCCGCACCTGGCATTCTCAAACGCTCCCTCCGTATTTCAGACGAGATTTTGAAATACTTGACGAAAATGGTAACCAACTCTGCGTTGGAGCAACGCTGTCCGCCCTCTTTTTTACCGCGGACCGAAAGCTCTGCATGGATAGGTCAAAGATCGCCCTTGCCGATATCGGCAGTGGCGAGTGTTTACTTGAGATAAACCGTAGATTTATTTGCAAGGAGAGCTTTGAACTTGTAGAGGAGCGCAAAGTGCGCCCGAGCATGATAGACGGAGTGGGACACGTAAATAATACCCATTACGGTGAGTATGTTTACGACGCAATGACGGATGCAGAGAGAGGAAGACTTGGAGAGCTTGCCAGACTTGATGTGTGGTTCACTTCGGAGCTTACCGATGGAATGCATTTCAATATGGAGCGCGCGCTTACGGGCGATGCGGTAATATACAAAGGCTCGGTTGTTGCTGACGGTAAGATGTCGTTTGCTATGAAGCTTGCGTTTCGGAGGAATTGACAATATGGACGAAAAAATAAAAGGTATTATTTCAAATATGACGCTTCGCGAAAAGGTCGGTCAGATGTTTATCGTCAGATACCCAACCGACGGCAGATACAATAGAAGCGAGGCTGTTGAAAAATACCATCTTGGCGGTTTTACCTGGTATGCGGAGAATTTTGAGAATGAAACTCCCGAAAGCATTCGTGCCGATGTCAGAGCACAGCAGGCAAAATCAAAAATACCGCTTTTTATGGCTGTTGATGAGGAAGGCGGCAGAGTTTGCAGAATATCGCGCTATCCGCAGTTTCGTCACGAGACCTTCAAGTCACCGTCCGCGCTTTACGCCGAGGGCGGTATTGAAAGATGCGTTGCGGATACTAAGGAAAAGGCGGCGTTTTTGCTTGATCTCGGCTTTAATCTCAATTTTGCTCCCGTGTGCGATATGACGTACAGCCACGAAAATTATATTCACCACAGAACTCTCGGTCAGGACGTGGAAACGACCTGTAAATACGTTGCGGCAGTTGTAAATCAGATGAACGAAAGCCATCTCGGCTGTTCTATAAAGCATTTTCCGGGGTACGGTGACAACGTTGACACGCATCAGTTTGTTGCCCATGATGACAGAAGTCTTGAAGATCTTATGAAGGCTGATATTTTCCCATTCCGCGCGGGTATTGAAGCGGGGGCGGGAATAATCATGGTTGCGCATAATATCGTCAGAGGAATCGACCCCACTACCCCGGAGTCCCTCTCTCCCGCAGCACATAGGCTCATCAGAGAGGATTTGGGATTTAATGGAGTTATTATGACAGATTCCCTCGATATGGGCGGAATCACGCGCTTTGTAGGTGAGGATTCTGCCGCGGTTATGGCTGTTACAGCGGGCAACGATATGCTTTGCTGTACCTCTTACCCCGAACAGATTGAGGCAATAATAGATGCTGTAAACAATGCAGAGATAACCGAGGAAAGGATAGACGAATCCGTTTACCGAATCCTCAAATTAAAAGCTGCACTTAGCATAATAAACCTTTAACAAGGAGTTTATGGATATGAAAGTAAGCGAAATTCTTGCAAGAAATAAAAAAACACTCTCGATAGAAGTGTTTCCACCCAAAACGAGTGATTCGTTTGAAAAGGTAAGGGTAGCTACCGAAAAGCTTGCAGCCATCGCCCCCGCTTATATGAGCGTTACGTATGGTGCAGGCGGAACGGGATCGAAATTTACTCTGCCAATTGCTGAAAATATTGAAAAAAAGTATAACGTTCCTGTTGTACACCACCTTACCTGTGTTGGATCTAGCGTTGAGAATATAAAAGAACGTCTTGATCTTATGAAAGCTGCGGGTATTGAGAACGTGCTGGCTCTGCGCGGTGATATGCCGGAGGGCGAAAAGCCCGAAAATTGGCATTTTAAGCACGCAAGCGACCTTGTTTCCTACATAAAGAAGTATAGCGATTTTTGTATTGGAGGGGCTTGCTATCCTGAGGGACACCCCGAGGCAGAAACGATGGATAGTGACCTTGATTTTCTAAAAATGAAGGTCGATATGGGATGCGATTTTCTGACGACACAACTTTTTCTTGATAATTCCGTTTTCTACCGTTTTTATGAAAAAACGCTTGCCAAAGGGATCAACGTTCCTATTACAGCGGGAATCATGCCAATAACGAGCATTAAGCAGTTTGGCAGGATCGAGAGCCTTTCGGGCTCGGTAATCCCCGACACCATGAAGTGCTGTGCTGAAAAGTACGCAGACGATCCTGTTGCTATGCGCCGCTTTGGTTTGGATTTTGCAACACTTCAGATTGCTGACCTTTATAATCACGGATTTAAATTCATACATTTGTATTCAATGAACAGCCCCGAAACCGCAATTGAAATAGGCACGTCCCTTTCAAATTATTTCGGCGCAGAGCTGTTTTCGGGTAAATTATAATGAAATCAAATTTTAAACAATTATTAGGCACGCGTATATTGATATTCGATGGTGCGGCAGGCACAATGCTTCAATCCCGCGGACTTGCAGCCGGCGAAAAACCCGAGGTGTGGTGTGTTGACCGTGCTGACGATATTATCGCGTTGCATAAGGAGTACATATCAGCAGGCGCTGATATAATAAAAACCAATAGCTTTGGCGCAAACGCGCTTCGTTTCCCCGATGGCGGAAAATACAGCGTCGAGCAGATCGTTGGTGCGGCTGTTTCGTGCGCGCGCGAGGCGGCAGATACAGCGAGTAAATCGGTGTTTGTCGCACTTGATATAGGACCTCTCGGCAAGCTTGTCGGAGACGGAGCGGACAGGATAGATTTTGAGGATGCCGTTTCCACGTTTGCGCGAACCGTAAATGCGGGCAAGGACGGGGCAGATCTCGTTCTTCTTGAGACCTTTGGAGATATTGCAGAAACGCGCGCTGCGCTTCTTGCTGTAAAGGAGAACTGCGATCTTCCTGTTGTCGTAACAAATGTTTACGGCGCGGATGGCAGACTTTTTACCGGTTCTGACGCAATTGTGGTTTCGACGGTTTTGTCGGGGCTTGGCGCTGATGCCGTAGGTATGAACTGCTCGCTCGGCCCTCGCGAAATGTTAAAAATACTTCCCAATATTGCCTCGGTGACATCGTTGCCAATCGCGGTAAACCCCAATGCGGGACTTCCTCGCACAGATGACGATGGAAAGACCGTATATGACGTTTCAGCCGATGAATTTGCAGATGCGATGATTGAGATGGCAAAGGCAGGAGCATCGCTCCTCGGGGGCTGTTGCGGAACTACTCCTGAATATATTGCTCGCCTTGCCGAAAAAGTATCCGGACTTTCTGTGGCGCGGCGTGAGGTTGTAAAACGCTCAATAATAACTTCAGCCACTCGTGTTTGTGATCTTGGCGAAGATAGACTTACAATAATCGGTGAAAGAATAAATCCCACGGGTAAACCGAAATTCAAGGATGCGCTCCGACGCGGCGACGTTGATTACGCAGTGAATGAGGCTCATACGCAGGCGGCGGCAGGTGCGGATGTGCTTGACGTAAACGTTGGATTGCCCGAGATAGACGAATGCGCTATGCTCACCGAAACCGTTGAGCGCATTCAAGCGGTATGCGACCTTCCGTTGCAGATCGACACCGCGCTTCCCACAGCTATGGAAGCGGCGCTTCGCAGATATCACGGAAAGGCGCTAATAAATTCCGTTAACGGAAGTGAGGCATCTATGTCCGCAATCTTGCCTCTTGCCGCCAAATACGGCGGAATGATAGTTGCGCTCACGCTTGATGAAAGCGGTATCCCCGATAGCGCTATCGGAAGATTTGAGATAGCAAAACGCATTGTCAAAAAAGCGGCAGAATACGGTATCCCCAAGGAGGATATACTTATAGATCCTCTGACACTTACACTCGGAGCCGATCCTCTTGCCGCCCAAAAAACACTTGGCGCAGTCAAAATTATAAAAGAGGAGCTTGGTGTTGCTACCTCTCTTGGCGTGTCGAATATTTCCTTTGGGCTGCCCGACAGAGATAAGGTAAATACCGATTTTCTTACCGCCGCTATTGCCGCCGGGCTTTCTGCCGCGATTCTTAACCCCAATTCCGCATCTATGATGAGTGTCGCGAGAGGGGAGAGCGTCAACGATGGCGGTGCGCTTGACAGACTTGGAGCACACCTTAACGCCGCTACGGTCGTTAAGGCACGGGGCGATGACCTTACCGGTGCGATATACGGAGGTATGAAGAGCCGTGCCGTCGCGCTTGCGATAGAGGAATGCAATAATATCTCACCCAAAGCCGTAATAGATACAAAAATAGTTCCCGCGCTTGAGGAGGCGGGACGGGAGTTTGAAGCGGGAAGAATATTCCTCCCCGGACTTTTGTCTTGCGCCGACGCGGCTGTTGCCGCCCTCGGAATTGTTTCCGAGCAAATTCTCGCCCAAGGCGGAGAGAGTGTAAACGCGGGGAAAGTCATTATGGCTACCGTAGAGGGCGACGTCCACGATATAGGCAAAAACATCGTTTGCGTAATGCTTCGAAGCTATGGCTTTGAGGTTGTCGACCTTGGCAGAGACGTTCCTGCCGATGCAATCGTTGCCGCCGCAAAAGAAACGGGTGCGGCCATTGTTGGACTTTCTGCGCTGATGACAACCACCGTTCCCGCTATGGAAAGAAGTATAAAAGCACTGCGTGCGGCTTTGCCTGAGGTCAAGGTGGTTGTTGGCGGCGCGGTGTTGACAGAGGAGTATGCGAAACGCATCGGAGCAGATAAATACTCCCCTGATGCTATGGCAATCGTCAAATTTGCCACAGAGGTTTACCATAAAAATTGACTTGACTTTTTAGGAAAATGAATGTATAATTAGTCTTGACTAACTCCATTGAAGAAGGTAAAGTTATGAGAGAAGAAGTATACGATATAGGCGGTATGCATTGCGCGGCTTGCTCTGCGGCTGTGGAGCGAGTAACACGCAAGCTACCCGGAGTTGAGCGTAGTGATGTCAATCTTACGCTTGCGCGGCTCACTATAGTTTATGACGAGTCGCAGACCACTCAAGAAATGATAATAAATAAGGTCGGAAAGGCCGGTTTTTCAGCCAAGCTCCACCTTGAAGAAAAAAAGGAGCAAAGCAAACCGGTCGAAAATGACGATAGTGGAAAAAAGCTCAGACAAAAGAGAATAGGTCTTATAACATCTGCAATCTTTGCGTCTTTGCTCATGTGCGTTTCGATGGGGCATATGATGTTTTCGAATTTTCCGCTTCCGAGCATCTTCGCCCCGGAAACACATCCCCAAAATTTTGCGCTTTTACAACTCATTCTCGCTATTCCCGTACTCGTTATAGGAAAGGATTATTTTATTGGCGGTATTGGTTCGCTCCTGCACGGAAGTCCTAATATGAATACGCTCGTAGCGATCAGCTCTGCGGCATCGTTTTCGTATAGCCTTGTTGTGACGTTTCTTATTGCGGACCATCCCCACCTCGTGCATCAACTGTATTTTGAGGCGGCGGCAACCGTTATAACGCTTGTTTCTGTCGGAAAATATCTTGAGGCGCGTAGCGGCGAAAAAACGAAATCTGCTATTACAAAGCTGATGAGTCTTTCCCCTGACACCGCAAACGTAGTAGTGGGTGATACCGAAAAAACGCTCCCCATTAGTGAGGTGCGCGTTGGTGACATTTTTATTGTTAGGGCGGGGGAGCATATTCCGCTTGACGGAGAGATAACAAAAGGTGCGGGCAGCATCAATGAAGCTATGATCACGGGCGAGAGCCTTCCTGTAGAAAAAACGGCAGGCGAGCGTGTGATAGGCGGAAGTGTGCTTTCTGACGGAGTTATATACGTTTGCGTAACTCATACGGGAAGCGATACAACACTTGCGAAGATAGTTAAATTCGTCGAGGATGCGCAAGGCAAGAAGGCTCCGATCTCAAAGACCGCAGACCGTGTTGCGGGTGTGTTTGTTCCCGTAGTTATTGCTATTTCAACTCTTGCGGGACTTGTGTGGCTTATTATTAACGGTGACGTTTCGTTTGCTATCAAAATATTCACCTCTGTCCTTGTTATCGCTTGTCCGTGCGCCATGGGGCTTGCGACACCCACTGCCATAATGGTAGCAACGGGACTTGGGGCACAACACGGCGTGCTTATCAGAAGCGGCGAGGCGCTTGAGATAACCCACCGCACAACGATTGCCGTGTTTGATAAGACAGGAACTATCACAGAGGGAAAACCGTCACTTACAGACCTTGTTCCACTTGGAAATGTCAGCAAAAACGAGCTTGCTACTATGCTTTATAGTGTAGAACGGCTTTCTGACCACCCGATAGCGCGTGCCATTGTCGAATGGGGAGACACGAACGGCATTCGCGCGGATGTATCATTACACAATATGCGTGTTCTCACAGGGCTTGGTGTTAGTGCCGTGACCGAAGATGAAAAATACTTGCTGGCTGGTAACCCGAAGCTTATGTCGAGCGAAAATATAGATATATCTGCCGTAAGTGAAATGATTTTCTCGCTTCAGGGAATGGGAAAAACGGTAATTTGTATCTCTGTTGACGGTGCTATCGTTGGAATAGCCGCGGTTGCGGATACGATAAAGGATAACGCGCCGCAAACCGTAGCGCGTTTGCGCGATATGGGGGTAAAAACAGTTCTTTTGACTGGTGACAACTCTGCCGCGGCTAATGCAATAGCAAAAGCGGCAGGCATTGATGAGGTCATCTCCGACGTGCTTCCAACCGAAAAAGCAGATGTCGTATCGCGCTATAAGCGTGACGGGGAGACTGTTATGATGATAGGCGACGGTATTAACGATGCCCCCGCACTTACCGAGGCGGATATAGGCGTTGCTATCGGAAACGGTAGCGATATAGCGATTGATTCCGCTGACATAGTGCTTATGCGCAGTGATACAGAGGACGTTTGCCGTGCTATTATACTTGGTAAAAAAACCATACGCAATATCAGACAAAATCTATTTTGGGCATTTATATACAATATTCTTGCCATTCCTGTTGCCGCAGGTGTCCTTTATCCTCTCGGCATCACCCTTACCCCAATGCTTGGCGGTCTTGCTATGAGCCTTAGCTCACTTTTTGTAGTAGGAAATGCCCTGCGGCTTGGAAGAATAAAACTATAATTCAAGGAGACTAAAAATGAAAACACTTAAAGTACCCGATATGCATTGCATCAACTGTGTAAACCGCATAAAAAAAGCACTTGATGCAGAAAACATTACAGCAGATATAGACCTTGGCGCGAAAACCGTAACTGTCAAAGAGTCGGATGTTGCAAAGACCGCAGAGCTTCTTGACGATCTCGGATTTGACGCAGAGTGATTATAAATTTCCTCGTTTGGGGAAAATATTTTGGAGTATAAAATGCAGGATAAAAAATATCCCATTTTGGAGACAATAAACTCTCCGAGCGATGTTAAGGCGCTTACTACAAAGCAAGCGGAACAGCTTGCGAGCGAGATAAGGGAATATCTTATAGACAAGGTTTGCGTTACGGGCGGACATCTCGCCTCAAATCTCGGAGTCGTTGAATTAACTCTTGCGCTTCATCGCACTTTTGACAGTCCAAACGATAAGATCGTGTGGGATGTAGGTCATCAAAGCTACGTTCATAAGATTCTTACGGGCCGACGTGAACAGTTTGACACCTTACGCACGTTGGGCGGTCTTTCGGGGTTTACCAAGAGAACTGAAAGCGTGCACGATCCCTTTGGGGCGGGGCATAGCTCTACTTCGATTTCAGCCGCACTCGGTATCGCGGAAGCGCAAAGGATAAAAAACGGTGATAATTATGCTATCGCCGTTGTTGGCGACGGAGCGTTTACGGGCGGTATGATTCACGAGGCGCTCAATAATTGCGACGAGCATAGTGGGCTTCGGCTTATCGTAGTTATCAATGAGAATGAGATGTCTATCTCTAAAAACATAGGCGGCTTTGCCAAAAGTATCTCAAAGATTCGTATGCGCCCGGGATATTTTCGAACTAAAGCGGCAACACGCGGATTTTTGAAAAAGATACCTCTCATAGGCAAGCCACTCGTTTCACTTGCTGTCGGAGTCAAAAAATCGCTTAAAAATCTTCTGTACGGCTCTAATTATTTTGAAAATCTTGGACTTTATTATCTCGGTCCCGTTGACGGAAACAATCTCGAGGACGTCGAGAACCTTCTGCGCGAGGCAAAGAAATGCGGCGAAAGCGCGGTAGTTCATCTGAAAACAAAAAAAGGAAAAGGATACGCGCCCGCAGAGACAGACCCGGACAGATTTCATTCCGTTCCACAAAAAGGAAGTAAGCCTGCTGGTGGCTTTTCTTGTGCATTTGGAGATTTTATTTGTGATTTTGCATCAAAAGACGATAGGATCTGCGCAATAACTGCCGCTATGAGTCAAGGAACGGGGCTTACAAGGTTTGAAAAAATTTTTTTCGATAGATTTTTTGACGTAGGTATTGCCGAGGAGCACGCCGTCACCTTTGCTGCAGGTCTCGCGGCTGACGGAATGCGCCCGATTTGCGCCATATATTCTACTTTTTTACAGCGCGCGTACGATAATGTTTTGCATGACGTTGCTCTTCAAGGCTTGCCCGTACTTTTCTGCATTGATCGCGCGGGTTTAAATTCCGGCGACGGCGCTACTCACCACGGCGCGTTCGACGTTTCGTTTTTGTCGGGAATTCCTGACCTTAAAATTTATACGCCTGCCACCTACGGCGCTTTACGTCATGCTATGACTGAAGCTCTCGTGCTTGATGCGCCCGCAGCAATTCGTTATCCTAACGGAGTCGAGGATGAGCGTGTGGTCAAGGCGTTTTATGAAGGCAGAGAGGAGACTTGTATAGGCGTTCGTACAGCCTTTGTTGAGGAAAATACCGACAGGATCATCATCGTCCACGGCAGAATGGCATCAACTGCTCTTGATGCGAGAAATGCTTTAGCAGAAAAAGGCTTTTCCTGCGGTGTGATACTTTGCGAGTATATCGCACCGTATTCCGCGCTTGCCGCAGAAATTATGCAGATTCTTCCGTGCGGTGCGAAGGTTCTTATCGCCGAGGAGGAGATCTTGCAGGGCGGCTTTGCAATGAATCTTTCGGCTTCCTTGCGCACGCTCGGTTGCGCTAACGATATCGCTGTCCGCGCAGTTGAAAATGCTTTCGTTACCCCAAATGCGGGTCAGAGCATTTTCGAAGCCACGGGCGTTGACAAGGATTCTCTTGTCAAAACTCTTATGTAAAAAGGAGATGATAAATATATGATACAGGCTGTGAAAGATAATGACATTAAAGAATGTGTTCGTGTAATCAAGGAGAGTTTTTTGACTGTAGCCAACGAGTTTGGCTTTACTGTGGAAAATGCGCCTCGCTTTACTGCCTTTGCTACAACGGAACAGCGTTTATCATGGCAATTCAATGATGAAAAAAGACCTATGTATGCCTTTGTTATTGACAATATGATCGTAGGATATTATTCATTGTTGCTACAAAAAAACGGTGAATGCGAACTTAATAATTTATGCGTATTACCTCGATTCAGGCATCAAAAAATAGGCGAGAAGCTGCTATTTCATTCATTTGAAACGGCAAAAAATTTGGGTTGCTCAAAGATGAACATAGGCATTGTTGAAGAAAATCAAATACTCAAAAAATGGTATGAATCCTTTGACTTTAAGCATATTGGAACACAAAAATTTGATTTCTTTCCATTTACTTGCGGTTATATGGAGCGTCCGTTATAATAGACAACAATACCCCGATGAAGTATTAATTCATCGGGGTATTTGCAATTTTTATATTTTTACTTCCAACTCGTCTATCACGCCTTTTAAGGCTTTGGCAGATGCACGCAGTTTGTTTTCCTCATCCTCGTTTAGCGGAATTTCCAAAACCTGCTCTATGCCGCGCCGTCCGATAATGCAGGGAAGTCCAAGGCATACCCCTTCAATTCCGTAGTGCCCGTCAGCAAGAGTGGAAACGGGGAGTATTGTATGCTCGTCTCTGACTATGGCAGAGGCTATTTTTTTTACCGACTCGGCAAT
>JAZNOD010000052.1:0-10710 GCA_045580585.1 Eubacteriales bacterium | reverse complement strand
GATGGAGGGTTGGTGGGGCATTTTGAAGTCTGAAATGTACTATCTTAAAAAGTTTACGAGCCGAGAAGAACTCGTTTCCGCCATTGAAAATTACATACACTTTTATAATACTCGTCGCTACCAAAAACGTCTGAACTGTATGACACCGTGCGAGTATTATTTCGCCACCGCCGCGTGACGAAAATCTCCCCCTGCTGCGCAGCAGGGGGAGATGTATGAATCTATTCAATTTGTAAATTCTTTTGTTTTTTAGTCTGTCTACTTGACAGGGGGCACATTATTTCGGTTGACGCAATGGCTTTTTTTAATAAATTTTAATATTTCCTTCGTTGACGGTGACAGTAATGGAATTAAGCTCCTCAACAGGTTCTTCTTCCTTTGTCTCCTCGCCCGTAGTCTCCTCGGTCTTATTATTATCCTCGGTAGCACCTACGCTTTCCTCCGGTACAGACGGAAGTATAGGAGTGGGAAGCTCCACAACGTTTATTTCGGAGAAATGTGAGCTATATTCTGTATCCCAGACTCTGAGTGCTCCGTTGGGGGCAGACAGCTCAACGTTGAAGCCCGCAAAATCTGCCTCTAACCTATCATACTCGAACGAGCCGCTGGCAATATTCGCAAAAAGCTTGTGTGTAAACGTGGATCCTGACAAAGCAACGTATCCCGTAACAGCGTTTATCTCAAACGCTCTCGCGCTTACATTCTTAAGCTCTATGGTAGATTCCTTGGTAGATTCAAGCGCGATATTGGAATCGGTTGTAATATTCTCGAGTGAGAGAATTCCCGTAGAAGTGGTGATTTTATAATCACATCCCAGGGAAAGATCCTTAACGGTTATATTGCCGCTTTGAGTTGTGATATCAAATTTGATAATATCCGCCTCATTTTTAAGATAAAGATTTACAACCCTTTGTTTGTCGCGATATTTATAATAATGCAGATAATCACGGAAGCCGTTAAAATATATCTTAAAGTTATCAAGATCAATAAAGCTGGTTATTCCGCTGTTTTCGTATATCTGCAACGTAGACTTGCTCAAGGAATAAACATAAGTTCCGTCTGTAAAGTTTACAAGCTCGACCTTTTCTTCCTCTGCTCCGCCGTAAATGTTAATGTTTACGTCGGTGAAGTTGAGGACGACTTTTTTGAGTTCATCAGACTCAAAAACCTCGGTTGCGGAAAAATTGTTCTCCTCGTCTCCTGTTTGCGCAAAGATCGGAATGCCCATATCCGTTGCCATACTGTTTCCCGTAATGCAAAGCAAAACTCCGAGGCATATGATGAGAACCGAAACTATAAGAAATATAACTGATGATGGTTTCATAATCTCTCGCAAACTCCTTTCACGATTATATAAGCATCACGTCCTTTGCTAAAAGCAAATTTCAAAAGTCTTGCAAGCTGTTTCATTGCAAAAGGAATGAGGCGCATAGCAAAATTATAAACAAGAATTCCTACCAAAAGAACCGAGCCGCTGACAATTACTCCAAGTCCTATCTCAAAGAGACCAATCGGTGTAGCGCCTGCCACTAACTGAATGACTCCGTAGACTATTCCTATCAATGATATACAGCATCCCGCCGCAACAAATACGATAAGTCCCGCAATAGAGAAAATCAAAAGCAGAGCCAACGCAACCCAGAAGAAAATGTAAAGAGCCACTACGACAAGCGCAAGGGCGAGAACGAACGGTGCGGCAATACAAGCAAGAATTATAAATAGCGTCTTATTGTTGCGAAGCTTCTGAATGTCTTCCTCGCTAAGCTCACGCTTCTGCTCCTCTGCCTGTTCCCTTCTCTCCTCCGCATATTCATCACGGTTATGCTTGTGCATGAGCTTTTTGTCACGCTCATTTCTGGCGGGGCGATAAGGACGGACATCATCGATATTGTCATCGGGGGCGTCGTTTTGTACATCCTCGGGTGCCATTATTCTGACGAATCGAGGCTCAAGCCCTTCGTCGTCCGTTGTGTTTGCCCCCGGTACATCCGTATCTGCGCTTTCTTCAGGCGCATTCGAAGCATCGGATATATCTTCGGTCGGATTCTCCTCAAAACGTCTAATAGACTCATTGATTTCTTCTTCGGCAGAGGGAGAGTCCTCGGCTGCAATATCCGCTTGCGCGTTTTCCGTTGTTTGGGGCTCGGCGTAATTATTTCCTTTCAACGCCTTAACGATACCGTCAGCCATTTCCGCGGGGTCAGCCTCAACGTCGTCCATTCCCGTCTGGTTAATGTAGTTAGAAACGCGCTCAACTTGAGCCTTGACAGAATCCGTGTCAAGCCCACACGCGCCCAGCTGTTCCTCAAGCTGTTTCAAAAATTCATTTTTTTCCATTCTGACTCCAAAATGATTTAATAATTAAATCTTACGATTATATTTTTTCAAAAAAACTATGCAAACCGTTTCGATTTATGCTATAATATATATATTCCTTGAATTTTTCGCCCCAAATGGCGGAAAATTACAAAAACAATATAATTCATACTATATTATAACAGATTTAAAGAGAGAATGCAAGATGAGAATGAGAAAAAAAAAGCATTCGGGCGAAAGAATCGAAGCCTGCGCCCGTTTTCTTATCAAAGACCCCCTTTCCTGCTTTGAGAACATAAGTGCGCCTTTTGGCGTTAGCCGCCCGGCTCTGCTTGAGATAGGCTGTGGCAAAGGTGATTTTGCCCGCCAGCTCAGCGCAAAATTTACAGAGCATAATATTATCGCCATTGAACGAGTTCCCGACGTTGCTATGACGGCGCTTGAAAAAGCGGCGGCAAGCGAGAACGAGCGCCCCGATAATCTTCGCTTCATCATTGGACACGCGCAATATCTTTCAGATTGGTTCGCTCCGAATTCTTTTGAAAGAATTTACGTAAACTTCTGCGACCCGTGGCCAAAAACAGGCTACCACAAGCGCAGACTTACCGCACCTTCCTTCCTGCGTGTTTATCGCTCGTTACTGGTCGGCGGCGGTGAGCTTCATTTCAAAACGGATAATCAACCGCTTTTCGACTGGTCGCTTGAGCAATTTGAGGCGGAAGGACTCGAAATTGTTTTTGTAACTCGGGATCTGCACGCAAGTGAAAAAGCTAAAGAAAACCTTATGACGGAATACGAAAAGCATTTTTCGTCTATGGGAATGAATATATTCTCTGCGCACGTTCGCTTCCCCCAAAAGGACGGTGAAAATGAATAACGCCGTCAAAAAAGAGCCTGATGGCATTCTTGTCATAAACAAACCATCGGGAATGACCTCTCACGACGTTGTAAACCGTGTACGACGGCTTTATGGCACGCGAGTTGTCGGACACGCAGGCACACTTGATCCCATGGCAACGGGAGTTCTTGTCCTTCTGCTCGGCAGAGCCGCCAAAGCAAGCGAATACGCCTTGGCAGGAAAAAAGCGATATACAGCGCATTTGCGGCTTGGAATTGAGACGGACACCGAAGACATCACGGGTGAGATATTAAAATCACACGATGTAAACGTTAGCGACGATGAATTCCACGCAGTTATCCCTGCGTTTATCGGTGAAATAATGCAGATTCCGCCGATGTACAGTGCCCTGAAGCGTGGTGGAAAAAAGCTCTGCGATCTTGCACGCGAAGGGAAAACAGTTGAGCGCGAGGCACGACCCATTACCGTTTTCGCCATCGAATCCGCAAGAATCGGAGCTGTCGACTTTAGTCTTGACGTAACCTGCTCCGCCGGCACATATATACGCACGCTTTGCGCGGATATCGGCGCCGCGCTTGGTTGCGGAGGCACTATGGCTGCTCTCGAAAGAACCGAGGCTTGCGGATATTCTATTGCTGATGCGCATACACTTGCCGAGCTTGAGAATATGAGCTTGGAAGAAAGACTTGCTCTGCTTTTGCCTACGCAAACACTGTTTTTAGAGCTGTCTGCCATATCTCTGCCAGAGTTTTATGAAAAACTGTTTCGCTCCGGCTGCGAAATATATTTCAAAAAACTAAAAATCAAACCGCCTACTGTTGGTACGCGCATGCGCGTCTGCGGCGCAGATGGAGATTTTTTCGCTCTCGGCGAGGTGCGTGAATATCCCGACGGACTTGCAATAAAATCGCTCAAGCTATTTCGCTTATAAAACTATGGGGCTGTCCAATAACAGCCCTTTTTTATATATTTTTTGTATACCACCCGATTTCGACGTATTTTACGCATTTTGGGTGGTAGAATTTTTTTGAAAGGAATAAATAAAGAAAGGAATATCGGTAATATGATAAAAAACACCTGCGATATTGTATGTGAGAAAAAATCCGATTGTCTCATCATATCCGTGGGAGGCGAAATAGACCACCACGGCGCCGTATATCTGCGTGAGAGAGCCGACGAGATAATAAGAAGCAGCGCGCCGGAGCGCCTGATCCTTGATATGTCGGGGGTCAGCTTCATGGACAGCTCGGGGTTAGGCTTCATAATGGGGCGTTTTGCGCTTATGCGAGAGCTTGGCGGCTCAACGCTTATCCGAGATCCCGCGCCGTGCGTAGAACGCGTTCTGAAGCTGACGGGGTTCGATAAACGAGTGAAAATTTTAAAAAATAACAAAACGGAGAAATAAAATGAACGTCAAAGATTCTAAAAAGAAAAGCGGCAGACCGCCGCTTGCCGCTGTAACCAACGAAATAAAGCTATCCTTTCCATCGCTTTCTGCCAACGAATCATTTGCGCGCGCCGCCGTTGCCGCTTTCGTGTCGCAGCTCGACCCAACGGCTACCGAGCTTGCGGATATCAAATGCGTACTGTCCGAAGCTGTTACCAATTGTATAGTACATGCCTATCGGGACTGCATAGGTGAGGTTAAGATAAACGTATACCTGCGTGCCGACAGGAGCGTGTGTATCGAGGTCAAGGACAGAGGCACAGGTATTGAAAATATAGAAGAGGCGCGCCAACCTCTGTTTACCACGGGAGCCGCCGAAGAGCGAAGCGGAATGGGATTTACAGTAATCGAAAGCTTTTGTGATAAAGTGAAGATAAGGTCAAAGCCATGCCGCGGCACAACCGTCATTATGACAAAGCGACTTTCCTCCAAGCCAAAGGCAACACCGCATACATAATTTTTGGAGGAATCAATGAATCCATATTCTACCGACAGCAACCGCGCGCTGCTCGAGGTGGCGCAGCACGGCTCTCCTAAAGAGGCGGATTCTGCCACTGAAAGGCTGATACTTGATAACGCAGGTCTTGTAAGAAGTATTGCGCTGAAATTTTGCGGGCGCGGATGTGAGTTTGAGGATCTTGTACAAATAGGAACTATCGGTATGATAAAGGCGATCCGCTCGTTTGATCTTGAACGCGGCACCGCTTTCTCAACTTACGCAGTCCCCCTCATTCTCGGTGAGATACGAAGGCATCTGCGCGACGATGGACCGATAAAGGTTGGACGAGCTGTGAAACGGCTCGGCGCGGAGCTTATGCGAGAACAAACACGCATAGTGAGCGAGACGGGTGTAGAACCGCAAATATCAGAGCTTGCCGCCGCGTGCGGTGTCAGCGTAGAGGAGGCAGCATGTGCGCTCGATGCCATAACGCCCGTGGCTTCCCTTTCCGAGGGGGCGGAGAGCGAAAGCGGATTTGAGCTTTTTGACCGTATTGCCGATGAATCAGGAATGCTCGATATTGAACGCGCCTGCGACAGAATCGCCATTTCACAGGTAGTAGGCAGGCTTCCAACGTTATGGAGGCAGATAGTGGTTTTGAGATATTTCAAAAACCTCACACAGCAAAAAACGGCTGACGCCCTCGGACTTACGCAGGTAAAAATATCACGTGAGGAAAAAAAGATAGTTGAATACTTGCGAGAAGAGCTCAGCGGCTAAGCTGAGCTCTTATTTTAGTATTTTTTTAATATTTCTACGTTTCATAATACCGTTGGCAGCTTCAGGCACAAAACAAAGGGCGAAATACAGGACAAATCCAACGACCATAACTCCTACAGTGCTGTCCCCGAAAACGTGAAATCCGTACATCGGTGCGGCAAAAACGGTTACGAAAAAGGATGCCACGTAAGCCCAAGCCCCCGAAATAGTTAGCGAGAAAAGAGTGGCGATCGCATTGAAAATACAACAGAGCATTCCAAGAACGAACCACGTGCGGCACCAAAGAAGAAATCCTCTTTTACCCTTGAGTTCAGCATGTGCCTCAAACATCCCCCAAGCGAGAACATAAATCAGCGTAAGGATAAAGGAAAAAAAATTCGCAGTATTTATTACGTAAACTGCAGCATGATTTATGACCGAGATAATGAAAGATGCCGACAACATAAGAGAGATTATTACGTTGCGCGCCAGCGTTGTTTTGTTAAACTTAAATAAAGTGCTTTTCATCTTACTATAAGAAAGGGGAGACAGTAAGTCTCCCCTTCAATTTATTATTCCTGAGACTTCTTGTAGTTCTCTACTATCTTCTGCGCGATATTTGCGGGAACAACTGCATAATCGTTTACGCTGAAAGCGAACGAGCCTCTGCCCTGCGACATTGCGCGGAGAGCGATGGGATAGTCAACAAGCTCTGCCTTGGGGCAGGTTGCGTGAACAACGGTATAGCCCTTCTTAGCGGCGGGATCCATACCCATAATACTTCCGCGGCGCTTGTTAAGGTCGCCCATTACGTCACCAACGAGGGACTCGGGAACGGTAATGTCAAGGTCTCCGACAGGCTCAAGAAGCACAGGAGCTGCCTGCTCAAGGCACTGCTTGTAAGCCATGATAGCAGCGGTCTTGAAGGACATTTCATCCGAGTCAACGGGGTGATAAGAACCGTCGTGGAGATCAGCGGCAAGGTGCGTCATCGGGAAGCCCGCGATACCCTTGGTCATACCCTCGAGAATACCCTTCTCAACTGCGGGGTTGAAGTTCTTGGGAACAACACCGCCAACAACAGATACGGTAAAGGTAAGTCCGGGATCTTCACCGGGCCCGAACTTGATCCAAACGTCACCAAACTGACCGGAGCCGCCGTTCTGCTTCTTATGTCTTGCGTGAATATCAACAGTCTTTGTGATCTTCTCACGATATGCAAGGCGAGGAGCTTCAAGATTGATGGTAACACCGTAACGAGCCTTGAGCTTAGCGCAAAGAACAGTAAGGTGCATATCTCCAATACCCGAAAGAACCATCTGCTTGGTCTCGGGATCAGTCTCGTACTTGATGGTAAGATCCTCTTCCGCCATACGTGCCATACTCTGCGAGATCTTGCCCTCATCCTTTGCGGTTGCGGGGATCATAGCCTGAGTCATATAGGGAGTGGGATAAGAAATAGTAGCATAAGCAGCCGCACCGCTCTCGCAAAGAGTGTCGTTGGTGTTGGTAGCGGCGAGCTTGGCGATCATACCGATATCGCCGCAGGAAAGTGCGTCAATCTCGGTCTGCGCTTTACCCTTGACGGTGTAGATGTGTGCCATCTTCTCGGGTGTGCCGTTGGAGAGATTCTTGAGCGTCATATCGCGCTTAACAGTACCGTTCATAACCTTAAAGAAGGACATCTTTCCTACGAAGGGGTCAGCAACGGTCTTGAATACGAAGATAGAAGCTGCACCTGCGGCATCGATGGCAACGTCCTTGCCCTCGGTATCCTTCTCTGCCTTCTTTGCGGCGTGAGTGGGGAAAGAGTCGGCAATTGCCTCAAGAATAGCTACAACGCCCCACATATTAACTGCGGAACCGCAGTATACGGGAGTGATAGTACCCTCTACAATTCCCTGATGGAGAGCATTGGAAGCTTCTTCCTTGGTGATCTCCTCACCGTCGAAATACTTCATCATAAGATCGTCAGAGGTACCTGCAACAGCCTCATTGAATGCTTCTTTATAATTTGCGGCTATTGCCTCAAGCTCTGCGGTCATAGCGGTCTCGGTTCTCTTGCCCTTTGCATCGTAAATAAACGCCTTCATTTCGATGAGGTCGATCATGGTAACGTTCTTGCCGTCCTTTACAGGAACGAAAACAGGACATACGGTAGAACCAAAGGTATCGTGGAGCTGGTTGAAAACGTTGTCAAAGTGAGCATCATTATCGTCGCACTTGTTTACGAAGAATGCCTTGGGCAGACCGGCAGCGGTAGCGTGATCCCAAGCAAGCTCGGTTCCAACCTCTACGCCGCTCTTGGCATCAACGCAGATGAGTGCGCTGTCAGCAACGCGGAGAGACTGAAGAACTTCACCAACAAAATCAAGATAGCCGGGGGTGTCAAAAACATTGATCTTGGTGTTCTTCCACATAACGGGTGCGATGGAAGCGGAGATAGAGAAGCCTCTCTTTATCTCTTCAGGATCATAGTCGCAAACGGTGTTACCGTCAGCAGTTTTACCCATACGGTCAGTACCGCCGGTAAGGTAGAGCATAGCTTCGGCAAGAGAGGTCTTTCCGCAGCCGCCGTGGCCAAGGAGAGCTATGTTACGAATGGATTTGCTATCGATTGTTGCCATTGGAGTTCCTTTCCCGCCCTGCTGAACTTGCAGGGCTATATACATAAAATTTTATCAGTTTTCGATGGAGTTTTAATACACCACAAAATTAATTATACAATATTATTTTATATATTGCAATAGTTTTTTCGTCGTTTTTACCTTAAATTTATTTTTTTAAGAGATTTTTTTGTTAAATTTTGAATAATTCAATAGCGTTTTTGTAGGTCTGCTCCTGCATTTGCAATGCGGTCATACCGTGTAACGCTCCAAGGGATTCCGAGCTGTACGCAATATAATCCGAGCGATTGATCTTACCTCTGTGAGGAACCGGCGCAAGGTAGGGGCAATCGGTTTCAAGGAGTAATCTATCAATTGGAACGGATTGAGCTACAGAACGTACACGTTCAGCATTTTTGAAGGTAATAACTCCCGAAAAAGAGATATACCAGCCGCGGCGAACAAGCTCTCGTGCCATTTCGGCGCTTCCAGAATAGCTATGAAAAACACCGCGCACGTCAGGATACTTCAAAATAGTTTCAAAAACGTCACCATGTGCCTCTCTGTCGTGAATAATGACGGGAAGGTCATATTGCCGCGCGAGAATAAGCTGTGCCTCAAAGAATGCCGCCTGTGCCGCCTTGTCGTATGGCTCCCAATAGTAATCAAGGCCTATTTCCCCGATAGCAACTATTTTGTGTTCAATCTTGCGTTCAAGCATTGCGGTGAGCTTATCAATCGCGTCGGTAAGTGATGATTCCTTGTCTATATCAGACGGATGAACGCCGACTGCGGCATACATTCCGATGTAGCGAGCCGACTGCTCAATTACTTCAACGGAGTTTTGGGTTGTGGTGGATACGTTTATTATCTTCTCCACGCCCGAGGAAAACAACTCTCCCAGCAGAACGTCCGCACCGCCCGCTATCTCTTGCGAAAATCTTTTGTCAGTATAGTGTGAATGGCTATCGAATATCTTCATTATCTGACACGCTCACCGAGAGGAGTATCCTCGGCAAGGAACACGACTCTTACCTCTTCCTCACCCGAGGCAAGAAGCATTCCCTCTGACTCAACTCCGCAAAGCTTTGCGGGAGCGAGGTTTGCGACGACAATAACTTTCTTTCCGATAAGGTCTTCGGGCTTATAGAATTTAGCAATGCCCGAAACTATCTGTCTCTGCTCATATCCGAGATCCACACGGAGTTTGAGCAGCTTCTTTGCCTTGGGAACGCTCTCGCACTCGATTATCTTTGCTGTACGAAGCTCGACCTTCATAAAATCATCAAAGCCAATAATGGCGCAGCCTTCGGGCTTCTCCGGCTTCTTTTCAGCCGCAGCCTTAGCCGCAAGCGCTGCCTCGATCTCCGCGTAAATGCCTTCAAGCGTTTTTGCCTCGTCTATTCTGGCAAAAAGCACCTTCGATGCCGCAACGCTCTCGCCTGCCTTCATTCCGCAGAATTTATCTGCACTTCCGATACTGTCAAAATCGGTAGCGGTCGTGTTGATCTGTGCAAAAATGTCCTCTACGGTAGCAGGGATAACGGGAGCAAGCATTACCGCGCTCCAACGGATCGCCTCAAGAAGATTATAAAGCACGGTTGCAAGGCGGTCACGCTGTGCCTCGTCGCGGGCAAGTACCCACGGCTGAGTCTCATCAATATACTTGTTTGCACGGCGAAGGAGATTCAGCACTGAATCTATCGCATCAGCAATGCGGTAAGAATCCATGTTTGCAAAATAATCCTCTGCCGCCTTTACGCAAACAGCCTTGAAATCGCCATCAAGTGCATCGGGAGCGTTAGGCGCGAGTATCGACTTGTCGAAATACTTATTTTGCATATCAAGAGTACGCTTTACAAGGTTCCCGAGAGTATTTACAAGGTCGGTATTGTATCTTGCGAGGACACTTTCCCAAGTTATAGAGCCATCGGACGCATATGGCATTTCGGCAAGCGCGTAATAGCGAACACCGTCGACACCCACATATTCTGAAAGCTTGTCGGCATAGATAACGTTGCCCTTGGATTTGGACATTTTATCTGCGCCGAAATTAAACCACGGATGACAAAAGATTTTCTTGGGAAGGGGCAGATCAAGCGCCATAAGGAAGATGGGCCAATAGATAGAATGGAAGCGAACAATATCCTTACCGATAACGTGAACGTCCGCGGGCCAATTCTTGCGAAAATGCTCACTTTGCTCTTCGTATGATTTATCGGGATCATATCCGATAGCCGTAATATAGTTGGTAAGCGCGTCAAGCCAGACGTACGTTACGTGC
>JAZNOD010000051.1:0-5896 GCA_045580585.1 Eubacteriales bacterium | reverse complement strand
AAATAAGATAAAATAAAAAAGTGCGCCTACCGAAGCGGGCGCACAAAAACGCAAACTCCGATAGTCGCCAAACCAATCCTTTGCAAAACGTGTATAACCGCATGGGCAAAGAGGAATTTGCATTTTATCAAATTCATTTTTTCCCATACGGAAAAGAGGGCATACTTCCCAGTAAAGAAAATTATACCTGTTTTGCAATATTCGATTGGTTTGGCATATTTATTATACCCCCTTTTTTCCGCTTTGTCAACCTTTTCCACTTTTTTGTTGACAACCCACAAAAAAGGAATTATAATATAATAGAGTAATTATATTTATATCGTAAAGGATCAAGGAAATGTTAAAACGATTTATTGCCTACTACCGCCCGTACCGCGGGATGCTGGCGCTTGATATGCTTGCGTCCGTGCTGATCTCCCTTATAGGTATGGTCTACCCGATGGTCACGAACGAAATGCTTGGTGACCTTATCCCGAACCGCAAGTTTCGCGCGGTGATAATCGCGGGGCTTATCGTGCTTGCGCTGTACGTTTTGCGTATGCTTCTTCGCTATTTCGTGCAGTATTATGGTCACATCGTCGGTGTCAAGATGCAAGCACAGATGCGCAGTGACCTTTTTAACCACCTGCAAAAGCTCCCGTTTTCGTTCTATGACGAGCACGAAACGGGTAAAATAATGACGCGCATGACCTCGGACCTCTTTGACGTCAGCGAGCTTGCGCACCACGGCCCCGAAAACCTGCTTATCAGCTCGGTAATGCTCGTCGGCTCGTTCATCTATCTTTGCTCGCTCAACGTGTGGCTTACGCTCATTATTTTCGCGTGCATTCCCTTCCTCGTCGTCGTGGCGACCATTTCTCGCCGCAAGATGCGCAAGGCTTTTTCTGACCGCCGCAAGAGCAACGCCGTTATCAACGCCTCGCTTGAGAGCAGTATTTCGGGCATTCGCGTAACGAAGGCGTATACCAATTCCGAAAAGGAAAAGGAAAAGTTTGAGGTCGGTAACGTTGCATTTGTCGAGGCGTGCCGTGATGCTTACCGCGCTATGGCGCAGTTCCATGCGGGCTCGTCCTTCATAACCGATATATTCAACGTTATCATACTTATCGCGGGCGGTATCTTCCTTTACAACGATTCTATCAGCTTTGCCGAATATTCGGCGTTCATCGTTTCGATAAACCTCTTCATCTCCCCGATAAACACCCTTATCGGATTTATGGAGTCGTATCAGAACGGAATTAGCGGATTTGAAAGGTTTTTGCAGGTGCTTGACGCCGAGCCCGAGCACGAGCCCGAAAACGGCAAGGTGCTGACCTCGGTTGAGGGCAAGATAGAGCTTCGCTCGCTTGAATTTTCCTACGAAAGCTCGGGCGAGGTGCTTCACAATGTAAATCTCACCGTCGAAAAGGGCAAAAAGCTCGCGCTTGTCGGCCCCTCGGGCGGCGGCAAGACCACCATTTGCCACCTTATCCCGCGCTTTTACAAAACGGGTGACAATCAGATATTTATCGACGGTACGGATATAAATTCCGTAACGTCGGAGTCACTGCGCCGACATATCGGTATAGTCCAGCAGGACGTTTTCCTCTTTAACGGCACTATCCGCGAAAACATTCTTTACGGCAAGCTCGACGCCACCGAGGATGAGGTCATTACCGCCGCAAAGCGCGCTAATATCCACGATTGGGTAATGACGCTTGAGAATGGCTACGATACCGAGATAGGCGAGCGCGGCGTTAAGCTGTCGGGCGGTCAAAAGCAGCGTCTCAGCATAGCGCGCGTCTTTTTGAAGGACCCCGCGATACTCATTCTTGATGAGGCGACCTCGGCGCTTGACAACACAACGGAGATACTTATCCAGCGCGCGCTTGACGAGCTTTGCCGTGGCAGAACGACCATTATCGTGGCGCACCGCCTTTCCACGGTAAGAAGCGCTGATGAGATAGCCGTTATAGCCGCAGGTAAGGTTGCGGAGCAGGGTACCCACGAGGAGCTTATGAAGCTTGATGACGGTATCTACGCAAGGCTTTACAGCCTGCAATTCAGAGAGGGCGAGGGCGATACCGCCGCGCTTTCAAAAACTATGGGATTTTAATTTCGGAGGTATAGAATAATGACGGATAAGGAAAGATTTATATCGATATATACTGAAAAAATAACGCGCGAGGGCTCGCGCGAGCTGCTTAATTATCTTTGCTCGGAGTCGTGCGACTTCTTCACAGCTCCCTCGTCAACGCGCTACCACGGCGCGGAGATCGGCGGACTTTGCCGCCACAGCCTCAACGTCTACGACTGCCTTTGCGATCAGCTCTCGCGCCGCCGCATGAAGGACGAGTACGGCATTCATTACAGCGATGAGAGCATCGCCATTGCCGCGTTGCTCCACGACGTGTGCAAAACCAATTTTTATAAAATAGAGAGCCGCAACGTAAAAAAGAACGGCGTATGGGTAGCCGTGCCGTACTACACTATTGAGGACAATCTCCCCTACGGTCACGGTGAAAAATCCGTTTACATCGTATCGGGCTACATGCGCCTTACGCGAGACGAGGCGTTTGCTATCAGATACCACATGGGCTTTTCGGGACCCGAGGATAAAAATCAGATAGGCAGAGCGCTTGAGATGTTCCCGCTTGCCTTTGCGCTTAACGTTGCCGATATGGAGGCGGCGTACTTTATGGAGGGCAGTCCCGAGGACTGACAAACGCGAAAAAATATTTTTGAGGTGAAATATGTTAGAATATCCAACCCCACACATTAATGCCGCACCGTCCGATTTAGCGAAGACGGTGCTTATGCCGGGAGATCCTCTCCGTGCGAAATTCATTGCCGAAAATTTTCTTACAGATGCAAAGCTCGTAAACAGCGTTCGCGGTATCAACGGCTACACGGGATACTATAAGGGCGCGCGCGTCAGCGTAATGGCGTCGGGTATGGGAATGCCGTCGATAGGTATTTACAGCTACGAGCTTTACAATATTTTCGGAGTTGAGAACATTATCCGAGTAGGCTCGGCGGGCGGTATGCAGGAAAATATCCGCGTACGCGATATAGTTCTCGGCGCGGGAGCTTGTACCGATTCGTCGTATGCCAACCAGTTTGGTCTGGCTGGCAGCTTTGCGCCCATTGCGGACTTTTCCTTGCTTCGCCGCGCGGCGGAGCTTGCCGAGGAGCGCAGACTTCGCTATCACGTCGGAAATATAGTTTCCTCGGATTGCTTCTATCACGACAATGCCAACGCCTCGCCCGCATGGCGAAAGATGGGAGTTCTTGCCGTGGAGATGGAAGCGGCGGCGCTTTATATGAACGCCGCAAGGGCAGGGAAGCGCGCGCTTGCGATATGCACCGTGTCCGACCACCTTCTTACGCACGAGTCCACTACTGCCGAGGAACGGCAAACGAGCTTTACGGATATGATGGAGCTTGCGCTTGAGGTTGCTATTTGCTTTTCTTAAATGATAAATATAATGAATAAAAATGCAATTACTGACAGAGTTTTTCTCATAGTGCTTGACAGCGCGGGTATTGGAAACGCGCCGGATGCCGCCGAGTACGGCGATGAGGGGGCTAATACCTTTTTGTCTATATCGCGCTCGAAAAACTTTGAAATTCCGAATCTGAAAAAGCTGGGACTCGGTTGTATTGAAGGTGCCGAATACCTCGGCGGTGAACTTGGCGGTGCAGTCTGCCGCTTGTGCGAGCGTTCTCGCGGCAAGGATACCACCACGGGGCATTGGGAGATGATGGGAGTTATATCCAAGGCGCCATTCCCCACGTATCCTGACGGATTTCCGAGCGAAATAATCGAAAAATTCTCTGCCGCTACGGGCAGGGGAGTGCTTTGTAACAAGCCGTATTCGGGCACAGCGGTCATAAATGATTACGGCGAGGAGCATTTGCGAACGGGTGCGCTGATAGTGTATACCTCGGCGGACAGCGTTTTTCAGATAGCCGCGCACGAGAGCATCGTGCCGCCCGAAAAGCTCTACGAATACTGCCGCATCGCGCGTGAGATCCTCGTTGGTGATCATGCCGTAGGACGTGTTATCGCGCGTCCGTTTGAGGGCGGCGCGGGAGCGTTCAAGCGCACAGTGCGCCGCCACGATTTCTCACTTGAACCTACGGAAAGGACACTTCTTGACGCTATAAAGGACTCAGGATTTGACACTATCGCTGTCGGTAAGATAAGCGACATTTTTGCCGCGCGCGGTATCACCGAGAGCATCTCCACCGTGTCAAATGCTGACGGAATGACAAAGACCGAGGAGCTTTTGAAGAGGGATTTTAACGGGCTTTGTTTTGTAAATCTCGTTGAATTTGATATGACCTACGGACACCGCAACGACGTTGATGGCTATGCCGCCGCCATGAGTGAGTTTGACCGTCAACTTGGCAGGCTCCTTACGAAGCTGCGGGATAACGACATATTGATGATAACCGCTGATCACGGCTGTGATCCCGGCTTTACAAAGACTACCGATCACACGCGCGAGTGCGTGCCGTGGCTCATTATCGGTAAGGGCATAAAAAAGATAGATCTCGGTACGAGAGATGGCTTTGACCATATTGCCGCGACTGTGGCAGAGTTTCTTGGAGTTGATTTTAAAACCGATGCCAAAGGGGTCTTGTCGGATATTTCGGAGAATGAAAGATGACGGATGATATGTTGATAGAAGCCGCAACGGCGGCTATGGAAAATGCTTATGCTCCATACTCAAAATTCCGCGTCGGTGCGGCGCTCCTTTGCGCCGACGGTAAGGTTTTTTGCGGTGCGAATATCGAGTCCGCCTCGTACGGTGCAACGATCTGCGCCGAGCGTGCGGCGTTCTCGCGCGCTGTGCTTGAGGGTGAGCGAGATTTTGCCGCAATTGCTGTAGTGGGCGGAAAGAACGGCAAAATATCTGCCGAATGCGCCCCTTGCGGTATCTGCCGACAGGTGATGGCAGAGTTTTGCACCCCCGATTTCAGAATACTTCTCTCAGGCGGTAATGAGATTTCCGCGCACACACTCGGTGAGCTGTTTCCGCTTGCATTCAATAAGGAAAACATAGAAAATGAATAAGCAAAAGATTATAAAGACGGCTGTCGGCGTTAAGCTCGTGCTTCCCGCCGTTTCCGCAATTTTGGCTCTTGTTTTTGCCTTTTTGCCCACGGTGCAATTTATTGTTGACGGCAAGGCAAAGGAGAGGGTAAGCTCCGTCGAGCTTCTTTCCGACATGGAGAGGGCGATAGAGAAAAACGAGGGCGTTCAGCTTGACGGAGTCAGCAGGCTCTTTCTTGAGGACGTAAAGGTATCCGCGGCGGTGTTTTATATATTCGCCGTCCTTTCCGTTGCGCTTTCTTTTTATCTTGCGATAACGTCACTTCGCGCGCTGTCCCTTCCGCCGAGGAGTAATGGCGCGAATCGCGCAAAGGTTTGGCTCGGATTTGTATTTCCAAAGTTTTTTTTAGTGCCTGCCTGTGCGCTTTTGCCGCTCGGTGTTACGATGTTTCCGCACTTTATCTATTCTCATTACCTTACGTGGTACGGCTACGCGACCGATTTTGCTCTCGGTGACGGCGTGTACATACCAACGCTTATAGTAGTTACGCTTTTTTATGTTGACGCGGTGCTTTCAGTCATCACACGGAGATTCGAGTGCGAGTTTGAGCTTGATATGTGGCAAAAATATACCAAATAGCAAAAAACTGCTCGTTAAGGGCAGTTTTTTTAAAAAATCATGATATAAAACCCAAATTTTGCTGTCTATATATATGAAAGCGCTTTTATATCGGCGAAAGGAGGCAGATAAATGAACGACCGAGAGATAATAGAGCTTTATTTCGCGAGAGACGAAAGAGCGATAAAGGAGACAGAGGCGGTCTACGGCAGATATTGCTTTGCCGTTGCCGAAAA
>JAZNOD010000050.1:0-11513 GCA_045580585.1 Eubacteriales bacterium | reverse complement strand
TGTATCATAATTTATAGCAATTAATTTGTTGTCGCAGTCTTTATAAATATAATAAGTAGTTTGTGAATAGAACAAAGTTGTTCCGATTTTAGATACTTTATCAACCAATATTAAATCAGCATCTACTATTTTTTCTTCTTGCAATGCTGTTAATAAAACATAAGAAGTTTCCTCATTTGTATCACAGCTGGTTAAACATAAAAATGCACATATAACTAATAAACACAAAAATATTTTTTTCTTCATAATTAACTCCTTGATACCAAATTGCCTTTGGATCATCATCAGGAAAAAATGCTACATTATCGCCAATAAACTTAAAGGTTGCTGTTTGGTCCTTATATAAAAATGTGGTGTTAGATACCCAATATATCTGAATAATTGATAGAATGAGAACAAATTTGAGAAAGAAACTTTATTAAATTCCGCGAAAGAGTTAAACCCACTAACGCCCAATTGTGTGTAAGAGATGATCGTTTTAATTCATAGAGTTTGTTTTAAGCAGGAAATCCGCCGTCGACGGGTAAAAATGCGCCCGTGATGAAATCAGCCTTTTCCGATGCCAAAAACGTAACGGCGTTTGCGATTTCAGAGGGCTTGCCGGTGCGGCAAAGCGGAGTGCGGTCGATGAGATAATCAATGGTTTCCTTGTCAAGCTCGCCGTTCATATCCGTGTCGATAACGCCGGGCTCTACGAGGTTCACCGTAATTCCCGAAGGACCAAATTCCTTTGCAAGTGACGAGGTAAGTCCGCGAAGAGCTGACTTTGTGGCGGAGTAGTGCGCCTCGCACGCCGCGCCGCGTGCGCCCCAGATAGAGCCAACGTTTATTATTCTTCCCGAATGCTGCTTTACCATTTCGCGCAAAGCCTCCTGCGAGGTTGCAAATACGGCGGAAAGATTTACCGCGATCATTCTTTGCCAATCGTCATCGGTAAGCTCGGTGAACAGCTCTATTTGTGAAATTCCTGCGCAATTCACAAGCACGTCAACGCCGCCGAGGGTGGTAATTCCCATCTTTATAGCCTCTCGCGCCTTGGCGATGTCGGCAAGGTCTGCCTGATAGGGAATTGCCCCCGTTTCGTCCGATACGCTTTGCGCGGCGGCGGTGTTTGAGCCGTAAACGAAGAACACCTTGTCGCCGTTCTCGCAAAACGCGCGTACACACGCCGCGCCGATGCCGCGCGAGCCGCCTGTAATTATAATTTTTTTATCCATAGCTTATTTTTTGATTTTCTTTATTATAGAATCGTAAGACAGACCGTATTTATCGGCTATATCACGCGCATAGCTCTTTCCGTCGGGCTTGGCGCGGTATATCTTAAAGGAGCGTTTGCCAGATTCCATGCCGGCAACAAGTGTGTCGATAGGCGCGCCACCGCTTACGGCTGTCTTTTTGTTTATATCGTCTATCATAGCCGCCAACTCGTGCAGATGCGTGGAGAAAAGCACGCGGCAACCAACACTCGAGAAGCCCGCAAGCACCTCTGCGCCTATATACGACGCTTCATACGAGCCTGTGGATGAGAGAGATTCGTCAAGCAGAACGAGAGAGTGTGAGCTGACAGACTCAAAAATCTCACTAAGTCTGGCACATTCCTCGCCAAGCCTACCCTTGTCGATGGTATCGTCAGCACCGGTCGGAAAATGTGTATATATAGCATCAACAGTTGATATACTCACCTCGTCAGCCGGAATAAAAAGACCAAGCTGGAACATTACTTGTGCTATGCCGAGCGCGCAGGTTATTACTGATTTTCCGCCTCTGTTAGGTCCTGAAAGAACGTAAATTCTGGCTTTGTCATCAAAAACGAGATCGTTTGTTATTATCTCGCCATCAACCTTGAGCGCAACTACGGGATTATACAGTCCCTTTGCGGAAAACGCATTGTCCGAATGCGGCGCAACGGTAGGCGCACAAAGGGCGCAGCCGCGTTCGCGAAGACGCGAAAGCAAGCGGGTTCCTTTTACAAGAAACTCGATTTCAGGCATGAGGTTCAAAAGAAAATCGGTGTTCTCGAGAACGTATTGCTGGACTATCTTTTTCCACGAACGAAGCGAGGATTTATAAACGTCGTTTATCGCAGAGTTGAAAGCAAGCGCAAGTGCGGTTTTTTGCGTCTCGGTCTGCTTTTTATCAAACGGAACGAGATTTGCAATACACGTATACTGATCATCCTTGAAATTAAGCCGTAAAATCTTCTCCAGTACGTCTCCCGAACGGAATGCCTCTGGGTTTATCGAAAGCACGCCGGCGCTCTGTGGGCGAAGCTGTGCATCGAGATTTACGCCAACGGTCACACTTTTGATATCTCGCACGCGGCTCGTGAGCTCACACAGACGCTCGTTAAGCTCGCTGTAATATTCGCTGTCGGCAAGCTCGTTTATACGCTCACAGAGAATTTTGAAAGCTTTGCCCTTGATATTATCCTTAACTGCGGAGAGTCCGTCATCAAGAGTGTCTATGCATGAAATATAAAGCTCTATTTCCGTGATGCTTGAAAGATAGTCGTTCGTATCTCCGTTATCAGCCTCAAGACGGCGAAGCTCCATAATATCGGAAAGAATAGGGAGTAGGGAATTAAAGGTCTTTACAAGCGAAGGATTTTCAAGAAGGTCACCAAAAACCTCGTTTCGATAGGCAAGAACTTCCGTATCGTTTGTAAAATAATCCGAAAGCACGCTGTTTTTTAGGTCAAGAACTTCGAGAAATCCCATTTCCTCAAGCGCAAACATAGATATGTCGGGGCGATGTAAGCTGTCTGTTGCTCCTTGATATTTACTTGCATCGGGATATATCAAAGAAAAATTAGTAAGATCCAATTTTTTCAAGTCCTTTCAATCGTTATAAAAGTATTATAGCACATATTTTTTGAAAGTTCAATCCTCATTGTCTATATCCTCAACGTCATCTCTGCCGACGCTTGCATCCTCGCCGGTAATGGAGTCAAACGGCGTGGATTTTAGCATATCGTCAGGAGAAACGCTCGCAAGCGGTGAGCGCGACATAGCTTTTTCAATATCGGAGTTAGCAACGTGGGTGTATATTTGTGTGGTGTTGAGCTGCTCGTGTCCGAGTATTTCTTTTAGCACGCGCACGTCGACGCCGCCGGATTGGTACATCAGCGTGGCGGCAGTATGCCTTAATTTATGCACAGAGAAATGGCGATACTCAAGCCCTGCGGCTTTCAGATATTTTTCAACGGTCCACTGAACAGCTCTGTTGCTTATTCTTGTGCTTCTTGTTGATAAAAACAAAGCTTTGGTCGTTATATGTTTTTTATCGGGAGCAGTCCTCACGGGTAAATATTCCGCAAGCACCGCGCGGCAAGCATCGTTCAGATAAATAATACGCTCTTTGTCTCCTTTACCGATGACGCGAACCGAGCGCAGTTGTTTATCAATGTCACCGATATTGATGCCTACAAGCTCGGAAAGACGCATTCCGCAGTTGAGAAAAAGAGTTATCATCGTGTAGTTACGCAATCTCATTTCAGGTTTGCATTCGGTATCTCTGCCAACGGTGTTAAGCAAAAGCAGAGATTCCTCAAGAGTAAGATATTTGGGCAAAGATTTGCGTTTTTTGGGTGTTTCAATGTTAATTGAAGGATTATTTTCAATAAGCCCCCGTTTTGTAACGAGATATTTATAGATTCCCTTGATAGCGGACAGCTTTCGCGCTCTTGCGGCAGAGGCGTTGCCAAACTCCTTTTCGCAAAAAAGAAGAAAATCGTAAATATCCGAGGTTGTAACGGATGCCGCGAGCGCGAGATCAACGTTCTTTACGGAAATATCCTCGTATGCCTGAGTGCCGTATGGAATTTTGTTTTTTTTTGAAATTATGTATTTAAAAAAAGCCTTAAGATCAAGCATATACTCGCTTACCGTGCGAGGCGAGCATGACTGTATAACGAGTTTATATCCTGCAAATTCGCGCAATATGGGCGAATAATCTTCAGGATTATATTGACTTCCCATGTTGATCCTCCCCTTGTTTATACGAAAATATTATACAACATTTTTGACATTTTTAGTGGATAAAGTGTAAACTTTTTGTTTTTCCCTTGAATTTTAAGAAAGCAGAAGCTATAATGAAATTGTTATTTACGCCCAAGGGGGAACAAATGAAAGCTTTTTGGAAAAGATATTCCTATTCAACGATCAAACTCTTTGTAAATCAATTTGCAATATCCATCTTCGGATTAGTGCTTGCTCTCGCCTGCGGAAAAGCAGAGAACAACACTCTTATGTACGCAGCAAGCATAGGTGCAATCATTTTTTATTTGTTTTTGCTATATGCGGCACTATGGGAGATCGGTGCAAAGGACAAGATAGCCGTTGACGGCGGACGGCTCCCTAAAAAGTATCTTAATGGGCTGTATATGGGGCTCATTGCCAATATTCCAAACTTTGTTCTCGCTATTCTGGTAAGCATCGGATTGCTTTTTGCAGACGGAGGGGTTATATCAAAGATAGGCGGCATAGCAAGCTCGGTCTCCATTTTCATTCAAGGAATGTATTCGGGTATTCTTGCCATGGACCTTGGCGGCGCGCCGCTGAATTCGTACTTTTTCGTGTATTTCCTTATTCCGCTGCCCGCTATTTTGATATGCACGATATCATATTTCTTCGGCATGAAAAACTATCATCTGACAAAGATTCTCATTTCTGAAACTCCCGAGGAAATTGAAGTAAAAAAAGAAAAAACGCGCCGCGATGCGGAATGATCAAAAACTTTATAATTGTCAAAAAGGTGTTTCCGTCGGAAACACCTTTTTTGCAAGTTTGCCTGTAAGCCGGGTTCTGTCGAGAACGACCATCTGTCTTTGCGCTACGTCGCCGTAACGCTCCGAGGCATTCGCCCCGTGCCACCCGGAGATATGTGTCGGGCAAACGATCTCCATACGGTGTTGCTTCGGATAGGGTTTACAGCGGACCTATGTTACCATAGGAACGGGTGAGCTCTTACCTCGCCTTTCCATCCTTACCCCTAAAAGGGGCGGTTTATTTCTGTTGCACTTTCCCGGCAGTTGCCTGCGGCTGACGTTATCAGCTATCCTGCCCTGTGAAGCCCGGACTTTCCTCACGATAATACCTTTCGGCGCAATACCGCGCGGCCGTTCAGCTAACTTGCTTGATTATTATAGCACAAATCAAGCCAAAAGTCAATGATTCTTGAAATAGTCAAGAACGAAATCGGTAAGTCCGTCGGACAGCCAACCGTGCCAAGCAACAGCGCAATTGGACTCGGGGATGATGATGAGCTTCTGTCCTCTCATGCCGCCGTGACCGTAAGCCGTGTTGTTCTCACTAATGGGGCGCAGATAGGGGCGTTCACGCACTGTCTTGACCCATTCCTCAGAGAGGATCCTCTTGCCCTTATACATACCGTTGTTAAGGTAAACCGCGCCAAGCTTTACCATATCTATGGTACGGATATAAAGTCCCGTTGCGCCCATAACGTAGCCCTGCGGACAGGTGCTCCATGCTACCTCGCGGCATTCAAGCGGGAAGAACAACTTTTCCCAAAGATACGCCATGATTGGCTTTTTACATCTCGCGGATACGACTCTGCCGAGAATATAGAAGGCCGCATCCGTATAAACGAACTCATCAGGCTCTTTGATGGGATATGAAAGCGCATATCCAAGATAGTCATATCCAAACGTGTTGGCATCGTGCGTGTCTATATCAAGAAATCCGCCGGGGAGTCCGAGGTGATGTCGGAGCGCCATATCTACGGTTATCTTTTTCCAAAGCGGCGACATGTTCTCGGGGCAGTATTCTGCAAGAATATCGCATATCTTTTCATCGGTGCTGAGCGCGCCCTCATCGCAAAGCAGACCTATGGCAGTGACTATAAACGCCTTTGCGGCGGAATATGAATTTTGGCAGGGATTTCCACCGTTGATCTTGATCATCTCAGGTTCTCCGTCGCCCTTTACAGCCGCACAACGGTAAACGTTGATGTTGTTTTCCTTGGCAAAGTTGTAAAATTCCTCTAAAAAGTTTTTCATTGTGTCCTCCTTATATTTGCAGTTCCGCACCGGCGGAAATATAATTTATTTTTTCCTGCATAATTTCGCGCAAAAAGTCGTATTGGCAAGCTCCCGTGCAATGGCAAGTATAGTAAGTGCAGGGAAGAGTCAAAAGTCTGTTGGCATAGTCCTCAAGCGTTTTGGCTCCATCCGGCGTAGCTGGGTCAATTTTTGTAAAATGAAATCCGCCAACAAAAATGTCGGGAGCAAACCAATCAAGAATATTGAAAATTCCTCTGTGCGAGCAACCGCTGAAAAGGATCTTTCTGCCGTTTTCCTCGATCAAAAGATATTGCTCGTGCAAAAAATCTTCGTCTTGCAAAATGCCGTCCCTTTTTATTGCCAGCCCAAACGGGATAATCGGCTCGCGCGGTGCGCGAGTGTTGCCTTGGAGCAGAAAAATACCGTCTCCGAGAGAAAGGTCCGAGTCGGCAAAAACTATCCGTTCATTATCCGAAAGCGTGTCATCAAGGCCGATATATTTATCACTTGCGTTATAATGTTCTCCAAATGCTAAAGCGCTCATATAAACGGGTGCTTTTTTATTTACGAGTAAAAACTCTGCAATGCCGCCGCCGTGGTCGTAATGTCCGTGAGAAAGCACAGCCGTGTCTACTGACGAGAGCTTGAGCGAAAGTGCCTTGGCATTAGAAGCAAACAAAGCGCTTTGGCCCATGTCAAAAAGAATTTTTCTTCCTTTATCCGTTTCAATATACAGGCTAAGCCCATGCTCACAAAGAAAGCCGTCATTTGCGGTGTTTTCCGCAAGAACCTTGATCCTCATTATATTACCGTCCCTTATGTAAGCTTTACAAAAATATGATACCACAAATAATTTCAAAAGTCAAACCTTAATGCTTGATATATTAAAAAAAATATGTTATAATTTAACTTATATTATAGTTTAAAAAAGAAATTGGGGATCAACATGATAAAAGTTAAGATAACCGTAATGAAAATGTCGCGCTACGATGATCTCATTTTGAAATACGAAAATCCAATAGAACACGCGTGCGAAATGAAATTGGGCGACGTTTTTATATCAACGGACGCCAAAAAGCCTGACGGACTTTGCGACAGCGCATGGGAAAGCATGCTTCCTTTTGTAGCCGAACTTGCGCACGGTGGCGGAAACTTTTATGACGGTTGGATGAAAGATCCGCACTCGGCAATGATCTCGTGTAATGACGGCTTCAGACCCGTCAGCTTTTTACTTGAAGTTTTCAATGATTAAAGATTAAGGAGAGAAAATATGTCAGAAAAGATTTTTGCAGAGGTAAAAAAGAATTTTGGCTTTGGTTGCATGAGGCTTCCAATGAAAAACGGTGAGGTGGATTACGATCAAACGTCGAAAATGGTCGATGCATTTATTGAAGCGGGATTTAATTATTTTGATACCGCCCACGGCTACATCGACGGCAAAAGCGAGATAGCCGTTCGAAAATGCCTGACGTCGCGCTATCCGCGAGAGGCTTACGTCCTTGCAAACAAGCTCTCTCCGAATTTCTTTGATTCCGAGGAGGAGATAATTCCGCTTTTCGAGGAACAGCTAAAGATCTGCGGTGTGGATTATTTTGATTTTTATCTTATGCACACACAAAACAGGGACCTTTTTGCAAAATACAAAAGGTGCCGTGCGTACGAAACGGCTATTCAACTTCGTAAAGAGGGGAGAATAAAGCATCTCGCCATTTCCTTCCATGATACAGCCGACGTTCTCGATGATATACTAAGCACATACCCCGAGGTCGAGGCTGTGCAGATACAGTTTAATTACTATGATTTTGAGGATAACAAAGTTCAGTCAAGGCTTTGCTATGAGGTGTGCCACAAGCACAATAAACCCATCATAGTTATGGAGCCTGTTCGCGGAGGCGCACTTGCCGATCTTCCCGAGGAAGCCGCGCGAGTTCTCGCCGAGCTTAACGGCGGCTCTGCCGCAAGCTACGCCATTCGCTACGCCGCGGGCTTTGAAGGCATCTTCATGGTGCTTTCGGGTATGGGAAGCATGGAAATGATGAACGATAACGTAAGCTATATGAAAGATTTTAAGCCTCTTTCAAATACGGAGCTTGAAGCTGTTTCGAAGGTTACACAGATTCTTAAAAATCAAGAATTGATACCTTGTACAGCTTGCCGATATTGCACCGAGGTGTGTCCGCAAAACATCGCGACTCCTGAAATTTTCGGATTTATCAACGATAAAAGACGCATGAAAAACAGAAGCTACACAAGGGTAATCGAAAAATCAGGAGCAAGGCCCGCATCGGAGTGTATAGACTGCGCGGCTTGCGAGGCAAGCTGCCCGCAACATATTGAGATTAGAAAATTACTTAACTATGCCGCGAAGACTTTTGAAAAATAACGCTATGTTCAGAGAGCTAACAAGAAAGAAACAAGCTTTGAGCCTCGAACAGTGTATCGCAATTTTACAAAGCGAGCCTCGAGGTGTGCTGTCTGTTCTGGGAGATGACGGATACCCTTACGGAATGCCCATGAATTTTCTGTATGATAACGGAAAGATTTATTTCCACAGCGGCAAAAAGGGGCACAAGGTAGACGCGATAAACCGCAATCCCAAGGTCAGCTTTTGTGTTTATGATAGCGGCTGCAAAAAAGATGGCGAGTGGGCTCTTAATATCAGCAGCGTCATCGTTTTCGGCAAAATGAGTATTGTTGAAGATTTTGAACAAACGGTCGAAATTTGCCGTAAGCTGAGCTTGAAATTCACGAACGATCTCGATTATATTGAAAAAGAAATTTCGGGCTTCGCCAAGGCAACGCTTTGCTATGAGCTTGAAATTGAGCATATCACGGGCAAGCTTGTAAATGAGTCTTGAACCTTTTTGCACATATCACATATTATTAAAATATTTCAGGAGAATCAAATGGCAATTTTCAAATGTAAAATGTGCGGCGGCGCACTTGAAATCAACGGCAATGAAACGGTTGCCACCTGTGAATACTGCGGTACAAAGCAGACTGTACCGAAAGATGTGGATGAGAATCTGCAAAATCTTTTTAACCGCGCTAACACTCTTCGCATCAAAAGCGAATTCGATAAGGCTGAAAGGCTTTATGAAAAAATAATTCAAGCAGATACCACACAATCCGAGGCTTATTGGGGACTCATTCTGTGTAAATACGGTATCGAGTACGTCGATGATCCCGCAACTTTCAAAAAGATCCCAACTTGCCATAGGGCTTCCTATGACTCTATAATCGCCGATGATGATTATAAATCGGCAATAGAAAACGCCGATGCGGCTCAGCGCACGATATACGAGGAGCAGGCAAGGGAAATAGACAGAATACAAAAAGAGATCCTTGCGCTTGCGCAAAAGGAAGAAACGTACGATGTTTTCATCTGCTATAAAGAAACAGATGCAGATGGAAAAAGAACGCAGGACAGCGTAATTGCGAACGATATCTATTATCAGCTCACGCAAGAGGGCTTTAAGGTATTCTATGCCGCAATAACGCTTGAAGGCAAGCTCGGAAGTGCATACGAGCCCATTATCTTCGCCGCACTCAACAGTGCAAAGGTCATGCTCTCCATCGGTACGAAGCCCGAATATTTCAACGCCGTGTGGGTAAAGAACGAGTGGTCAAGATTTTTGAAAATCATCAAGAAAGACCGTTCAAAGCTTCTTATCCCTTGCTATCGCGATATGGATGCATACGAGCTTCCCGAGGAGTTCGCGCACTTACAAGCACAGGATATGGCGAAGATAGGCTTTATTAATGATGTGGTGCGTGGAATCAAGAAGGTCATTGAAAAGGAAGAGGCAAAAGCATCTAATATTGTAAAAGAAACAGTTACTTCAAATTCAATCGTTAACGTTTCTCCATTACTCAAGCGTGCTTTTATGTTTTTGGAGGACGGTGACTGGGATAGAGCTGATGATTTCTGCGAACAGGTTCTCAATCAAGACCCCGAAAACGCACAGGCGTATCTTGGCAAGCTTATGGCAGATCTGCATGTTCATTCAACCGAAAATCTTAAAAACGAAAAAACTTCTTTCGAAAACAACAAAAATTATAAAAAAACATTAAGATTCGGAAACGATGAACTTAAAAACTTTCTCACCGGTTGCACAAAATATATTACACAACGTAACGAGTTTGAACGGCAAGAAAGTGTTTATAGACAGGGCGTGGCAGCGATGGAAAGCGCTTGCACGGAGCAGGAGTATAAAGAAGCTTGTATTATTTTCTCTACTATAAAACAACACAAAAACGCAAAAGAGCTTTTGGAAATGTGCAAAACAAAAGCCGAAGAATGCAAAGTCAAAGATGAAGAAGCAAGGAAGGACGAGATCCTTTCGTTAGCCACACGTAAAAAGGAAGAGGGGCTTTTTTCCGAGGCTGCGCAAATGCTGTCTAACATAAGAGGCTGGAGAAATTCAGATGCCATAATAAAAGAATGTGTTGAAGAAATGGAAAGAATATGGGCGCAATCCGAAAAAAAGCGCATTATGGAGGAAAAAAGAAAAAAGCGCGCTAAAATAATAAAAATTTCTTTAATTCTTTCAGCTATCATTTTTGTTTTGTTGCTTTTGGTGTTTTACAATATTATTTTGCCAAACATTAAGTATATTAAAGCCGTAAATATGATGAATGATGCTAACTATTCTGAGGCAATAGCTGCGTTTGAAGCACTTAAATGATTTTATCAATGCGGCGTTTTCAGCCGATGAAAAGGCTATGATTCCTACCGTTACGGTGTCAGCGGATAAAAATCCTGATTACAATACAAATCCCGGAAACGCAACGCAGGATCAGGTGTTTTTGCTTAGCATCACGGAAGCGAATAAATATTTCAGCTCCGATAGTGCAAGACAGTGCATGCCTACGAATTATGCAGTTTTTAACGGAGTGAAGCTTAATAGCTCCAACGGAAACTGCTATTGGTGGCTGCGTTCCCCTGGCGGCGATCCACACTATGCCGTACGTGTAGACGATATCGGCGTTGCTGATGAATACGGTACTGGGGTCAGCAACTACAGCACTGCCGTCCGCCCCGCTTTATGGATAGATTTAAGCGCATGACCGATCGGAATCAACTATTTTAAAATATAACAAGGCTGGCGTCGGTATGACGTCAGCCTTGTTACATATATAAAATGGTATAAAATCATAAAAAACGCAGGAAGCCAATGCATGAAAAAATAATTTTAAATTCAATGCTCGAGAATTTTCAAAGATACCTTAAATGGGATGAAAAAAGCGAAATGCGATTAAAAAATATTTACACGATATCGGAGCATTTGTGTGTTATGCAAATGTGCGGGAAATTAATAAGGAAGTGATTTTGTGTTTTTTTGATAAAAAACTATTGATTTTTTTGAATTTGTATGGTAAAATTTAAATGAATAATTATAGTTTATTCATTCTCATTAAGACAGCAAAACTACCCCAATATCTTCAAAAAGGGAGAAACGCTATGAAAAAGAAGAAAATACTTTTAGGCGCG
>JAZNOD010000049.1:0-2576 GCA_045580585.1 Eubacteriales bacterium | reverse complement strand
CAAGAGTTATCTTGCCGTTCTCGAACATACCTATCCTGTATTCGGGGCCTTTGGTATCAAGCATTATCGCAATGGGCAATGACAGCTCCTTGCGCACCTTTTTGATACGGTTGATAACGATTCCGTGTTCCTCGTGAGTTCCGTGTGAGAAATTGAGCCTTGCAACGTTCATTCCCGCAAGGCAAAGCCCGCGAAGCATCTCTTCGCTGCTGCTCGCAGGTCCTATTGTACATACTATTTTTGTCTTACGCATTTTTCGTACCTCTGCGTTTTATGTCTTTCTATATAGTATAACACATATAAAATAATAATTCAATAAAAAAAGCGCACAAAAGTACGCTTTTTTATCATTTTTTGGTAATTTCTGACCCTATTATCTCGTCCACAGCTCCCATAAAGCATGGGGATTCTGCCGCTTCTGCGTAGCGATGGCGGTCTCCCACCGCAACCTTGCCGTTTTTCACGGGATAAAATGAGTATAGCGCACAAGCCTCGTAATCAAGCGATATCGGGAGCGAGTCGCCCGCGCCAAAAAGAAAATATCTGTCGGCAAAATAATCGTGGACGAGGTATTTTTCAGCCGTCGCAACACCCGAGGGGAGCTGTGACAGCTCAAACACGCCCAAAACAGTCTTTCCCTTTGAAAAGCCGTACGCGGCGAGTGCAAAATTCTCCCCCGCCGACGAAAACACCTTTAGCGGAACGCCCGCCGAGGCGCAATCGGTATAAAAGCAGTCAAGCGTCGGCACGGCGGCTGTATCAAAACGCCCAACGTCACCGTTTGGCGAGGAAAGGCGGCAAAGAATGTCCGCATTCGTCCTGCCGAGTCTGTCGCTCGTGTAGACGGGGCCGCCGCTGACGGCACACGTCATAGCGTTCGCGTGCGCCCAGCCGTGGTCCGAATAAAACATATCATAGTCGCACACGTGAAAGCGCGAGAGCATTGCCGCGCAGTACACGCTCTGCGTTATGTGGTACGCAAGATGGTCGGGCTTTTCGGGCATATAATCACCCGAGCAACGCACGAAAACGGAGTTTTCGCGCACCATAGCCTGCTCAAGCGACGCGCCCATGCAGTTGATAAGCGCGCCGTCAAAATGCTTTTTCGCCGCCGCTTCAAGCCCCTTGTGGATAACGTCGCACGCAAGCGAGCCGCGCAAGCTCCCGTCATAATACTGAGGCACGTTGCCCTGATTGTCGACCTTTACAAAATCCACGCCTTCGCCGCGCAGATACGAGAACCACTCGTCCCAAAAACGGTATACGGCATCGGCGTTATCACCAAGTAAAAGTGCGCCGTTGTAGGCGGTATAAAGCTCCTCGCGGTATTTTTCAGCGTACTCATGCTCCTCGTCAAGTCCGCCCCAATGACCGTTCATAGCGCACCAAACACCCACGTGCTCCACTCCGTAGTTCTCGCGTATGCGCTTCACGAGTGCGCCGAGACCGTCGGGAAATTTCTTTCTGTCAGCACTAAAGGCAAGGAGTCTGTTTTCACGGTAAGTAGCCCAGCCGTCGTCTATCAGTACCCACTTCGGCACTCTGCCCGCCGCGGTGTATTCATCGAGCTTTTTAAGTATTTTTTCGGCAGACACGGACGGACCGAAGCTCTCCCAAGTACACCAGCCCAGACCGCCGAGACGCTCGGAAAAAGCAGGCTTTGGGCGCTTCGTGCCTTTCTCTCGCAGTGCCGCGCATACAGCGCTGTCCATAGCGGTGTAAGGATCATCCGCGCAGGAGATGACGGCAAACGCAGTTCTCACCTCGCGCGCTCCGAAAACGCGCGTGTGCAAAGCAAACGCGCCACTCTCCAGCCTTGATGCCGCCGAATGGCTGCTGATGGGAAGCAGACAAACGTGCTTATCTCCGATCTTTGCCGAAAGGCTCTCGGTATTCGGGTGCAACTTGCCCGTATCAGCGGCAAAATCGGGATAGAGCCAGCACATGTCACGCTGATAGAGAGAGGTAGCTCCCACAGCATTGACCGTAGAAAAATCAATATTCACCGCGCCCGACGGTGAGAAAATATAGCGCGCAAGCGACACCGAAGCGGACACGGTAAGGACTCCGTCTGCTTCGGTAAAAACAAGCTCCGCATCCTTTGATTCGGTATACGGAGAGCTTTGGGCACGGCAAAAACGCACCCTGACACTATCGCCCTCGCAGATAAGCTCATGTGGAATATATTTGATCCCCGAAAGCCGCACGACGCAAAGCCGCATAGCCAAGACGTCTATTATGGGGACCCCGTCGGCAAAAACGCAAAGTCCGCGCTCGTTTATTTCTACTGAAAATCTTTTCATAGCTTGAACCTTCCTTTGCTTGGATTATAACTTATTACAAAGCGAAAGTCAAGCATTCAAGAAAAAACGCCGCAGACGCGCGGCGTTTTTTCAAAGCAGTCCCGATATCCACAAAACGAATCCGTAAATTGTTCCCGCAAGCGTGCCGTAAAGCAACACAGGTCCCGCAACGGTGAATATCTTCGCTCCGAGCCCAAGCACAAAGCCTTCATCCTTGCTGTCGATGGCGGCAGACGCTACCGAATTGGCAAATCCCGTGATGGGAACGAGAGT
>JAZNOD010000048.1:0-11676 GCA_045580585.1 Eubacteriales bacterium | reverse complement strand
CTTGACGTTGTAAAGGGGAGAGGGGCGTCCCATGGAACCTATCTTCGGCTCGCTTCCAACAAGGTTACCTATGCTAAGAGTAGTCTCGGTCTGACCAAATCCTTCCATGATCTTGAGTCCCGTCTCTGCATAAAAGCGGTTGTAGACCTCGGGGTTGAGTGCTTCGCCTGCGGTAGTGGCATATTCGATGGATGAGAGATCGTATTTTGAAAGATCCTCGCGAATGAAGAAACGATACATCGTAGGAGGCGCGCAGAAGGTGGTGATACCGTATTTAGCAAACATCGGAAGGATGTCTTCGGGCGTGAAACGGTCGAAATCGTAAGTAAATACAGCCGCCTCGCAGAGCCATTGACCGTAGAGCTTGCCCCAAAGAGCCTTGCCCCAACCCGTGTCAGAGATGGTAAAGTGCAGTCCGTTCGGGCGTACGTTATGCCAATAGCGCGCGGTTATGTAGTGCCCGAGGGCATATTTGTAGGAGTGTGCCGCTACGCGGGGATATCCGGTCGTGCCCGAGGTAAAGAGCATGAGCATGGTGTCGTCACCCGCGGGCGTGTCTTCTGTTCTCGGATATTCATCGGAGCAAAGAGCCATCTCGCTGTTATAGTCGTACCAACCGTCGCGCTTTGCACCGACAAGTATTTTGGTGATTTCGGGGAAATCAGCAGCGGCGCGTTCCGCATGAAGATGCGTGTCACCGTCGGATGTGCAAACGATTGCCTTAACACCTGCGGCTTTGTAGCGGTATGCAAAATCATGCTCAACAAGCTGGTTGGTTGCAGGGATGGCGACAGCACCGATCTTGTGAAGAGCAAGCATACAGAACCAGAACTGATAGTGGCGCTTGAGAACGAGCATTACCGTATCCCCCTTCTTGATTCCGAGAGAAACAAAGTAATTTGCTGTCATATTGGAGTATTTAGCCATATCACCAAAGGTGAATGTGTGTTCGCGCTTGTCGCGTGATACCCAAAGCATAGCGCGCTTATCGGGCGTTCTTTGAGCAATTTTGTCTACTACGTCGTAAGCAAAATTGAATTTATCCTCATTCATAAAGCTAATTGATGAGAGAACGCCGTCATCGCCAACAGTAGTGGTGATAAAATCGTCAGCGACTGTGCGCTCGTTGCGGGGAGCGGCACTCGCGGAGCGAGGATTGCCGTGAACGAATTCTGCCTCGTCCTCGTCCTCGGTTGACTTAAGTACTATCGCATAGATCTCACAATCGCCGCCGAGAGCGCGAAGTGCGTGCGGGGCAGAGCTATTGTAATAGATGGTGTCGCCGGGGCCAAGAAGCTCAATTCGGTCGTTTATGCGGATCTCAAGAGTACCGCTGATAACGATGTCTATTTCCTGACCTTTGTGTCGATTGTAGGACGGAACGTCATCGTCTCCGCAAGGAATGAGAACGCGGAACGGTTCAGCAGTCTTGTTTTTAAAGGAAGGCGCAAGATTGTTGTAGGTAAAACCCGTGTTACGCGCTATCGGAACGCCCTCTCCGTGACGAGTGACAGTATAGAGTGAAAGATTGGGGCTCGTTCCCTCGAGTATGTCTCTCATTTCAACGCCGAAGGTGGCGGCAGCTTTATAAATAAATGTAAAGGCAAAATCGCGCTCGCCCCTTTCAAGGGCGCGGTATTCCTCAATGGAAACTTCGGTGCTGGCGGCGGCATCAGCCTCGCTCATGCCTGCGATCTCACGCAACATTCTCACTCGTGAGGCAACGTCGCGAATCTCTTTGTTCATCATTTTAGGTGTCTCCTTTTTAATAAAAAACCGTCTCAAAGAAATTCTTTGAGACGGGATAATGCATTTTCCCGCGGTACCACTCAAATTGCATCTTTCGATGCCACTTACGGACTCAAACAAGCCCTGCGCAGTGACGTAGCGCGAACGTAAGACTCTCAAACTTCGAATCTTCAGCTCGGAAGTGATAGGTACATGACGTGCCGTTACCGATTTACACCAACCATCGGCTCTCTGCGCACAAACTCGTCTGACCGTCTTCGTCATAGCCTTTATAACCGCTATTCAATTATTGTAATAGATTTTACTACAAAAAATCTTTTCTGTCAATACTTTTTTTAAAAAAAATGAAAAAAATTATCCGATATAGCTTTTAATAGCCTCGTTTCTGATGTCTGCTATCTTTTTTTGAGCATCAGATGCACCGAAAACCGCAGAGCCTGCTACTAGTACGTTTGCACCTGCGGCGGCAACCAACGGAGCAGTTGCGACATCAATACCGCCGTCAACTTCTATCGCGCAGGAGAGGTTGTTTTTCCTTATATATTCGCTTATTGCAGCGATCTTGGGGAGCATATCAGCCATAAACTTCTGACCGCCAAAACCGGGATACACCGTCATGATAAGAGCCATATCTATATCCGCAAGGTAGGGGAGAATAGCCTTGGCGGGCGTATCGGGCGAGATAGCCACAGCCGCCTTTACTCCCGCGGCTTTTATGGTCTTTATGAGCGCAGCGGGATCCTCACAGGCTTCTACGTGGAAGGATATAATATCAGCTCCCGCTTTTATAAAGCGGTCAACGTAACGCTCGGGGGCGGTTATCATAAGGTGGACGTCAAAAACAAGCTTGGTGTGGGGGCGCAGTGCGCCGATAACAGCAGGACCAAAGGAAATATTGGGTACGAAAATTCCATCCATTACGTCAAGGTGCAGAATGTCAGCACCTGCCGTCTCAATTCTGGCGGTATCCTCGCCAAGTCTTGTAAAGTCGGCGGCGAGCAAAGAGGGAGCTATGTAGATCATAAAAAACAATTCCTTTCGGGCGAGGTCAAAAAAGACTCATTCGCCATATTCTGTATAGAAGACATGCGCACGGTGGCAACGACCGATGTTAAAAAGTTCAGAAGTGGGAGATGCTTTCGTTGTTACTTTGCGCTTTAGGGGGTGTCCGTGTGGCACCCCTGTTTTATCATTCAATAATGCAAACAGCGTGCGCGGCAATGCCAGCCCCGCTTCCCGTAAAACCGAGTCCTTCCTCGGTGGTAGCCTTTACGTTTATTGCTGAAAGCTCAACACCGAGCGCGGCGGCAATGTTTTTTCTCATTTGCTCAATGTGCGCAGCGAGCTTAGGGCGCTGTGCAATGACGGTTGCGTCAACGTTTACTATTTTATAAGAGCGCACTCTAAGCATAGCGGCGACCTGACGGGCAAGTGATAGACTGTCCGCGCCCTTGTACGCCGCATCGCTGTCGGGAAAGTGCTTGCCGATGTCACCGAGCGCCGCCGCGCCAAGGAGCGCGTCCATGACTGCATGCACTAACACGTCCGCATCGGAGTGTCCGAGAAGTCCGAGGTGATAATCTATTTTTACACCGCCGAGAATAAGCTCTCTGCCGTCGGTAAGACGGTGAACGTCGTATCCATGTCCTATCCTCATTTGTCAGCCTCCCGTTTTTTTATTATGGCTTCGCACATGATAATATCTTGCTTTTGCGTGAGCTTGATGTTTTCTCTGCCGCAGTCAACGAGCTTTATTTTGTGTCCGATATGCTCGACCAGCGAGTTGTCATCAGTTGCCGCGAAACCCTCGTCCTTTGCCGAATATGCGGCGGCGCGGTAAAGGGCAAGCTTGAACACTTGCGGCGTAGCGGCGTGCCAAACGGTAGAACGTTCTACCGTGGAGACGATAAAACCCTTGTTATCCGCGGTTTTTATCGTGTCGTAAGCGGGGAAGGCTGCGGTGGCGGCATCGAAGCGATATGCCGCAAGACAGACGCGTTCAATGGTTTCGACAGTTGTAAGAGGTCTTGCGCCATCCGCAATAGCCACGTAAGCCGTCCCTTTGGGAACAGCCTCGACACCGCAAAGAACGGAGTCCTGGCGTGTTTCGCCGCCTTTTACGATAGCGCAGAGCTTTGTTATCGAATATTGAGTTTTTATTTTATTATATTTTTCAATGTCGTCCTCTCTTGCCACAACTACGATGGAAGTGATAAGGTCAGAGCTTTGATACGCCATAAGCGTACGCGCAACCGCAGGCACGCCGCAAAGGGGAATGAACTGTTTTGGCGTTCCCATTCGCGTGGACGAGCCTGCCGCAACAATAATGGCGGCAGTTTTGCGGTTTTTGGCACACCCCGCTATTTCGCGGAGCGTGTCGGCTATTGCAGAAAGCTTACTCATATTTTTCTTCGAACGTGCCGTTCTCAAGGTCGCTTATCATTCTCTGGCGGCGAATATGGCGCTCCTCGGTGAGGGCATCGGTGGAAAGGAAAATATCCGTAAGCTCACAGACGAGCGAAAAGTCGATAACCCTCGCACCCATACAAAGTACGTTTGCGTCGTTGTGCAGACGAGTCATCTCGGCGGAGTATTTGTCGGAGCATACCGCGGCGCGTATGCCGCGGTGCTTGTTTGCCGCCATAGAGACACCGATTCCGGTGCCGCAGATAAGTATTCCCTTGTCGCATTCGCCGCTTTGAATAACTTTGCAAAGTGCGTGTACGGGTACGGGGTAGTCACAGCTTTCGGCGGAATACGTTCCCGCGTCTATCATTTCATAACCCTTTTTTGTAAGATAGGAGATAAGGTTTGCCTTGTATTCAAAGCCTGCGTGGTCAGCGGCGATAACGAGTTTTTTGTTTTTCATGATGATTTCAACCTTTCAATTTTTATTTAGTGTAGCAAGACGGTCACGCTCAGCCTGCGGCAGACGCAAATAAGTGGGGCGAAGCTCGCTGTCCGAGGTGTGTACCCCCTGACGGAAAAGCATGAGTGCGGCTTGCGCAACCGAATATGCAGACTGATACCTGAGCATTTCAGGAGTATTAAAAGCAGCGTTTTTTGGCAGTAGCTTTTTTACAAGCTCATAGCCGTCTCCGCACAGATATATCTTTTTTCCCTCTGCATTGTAGGCGAGTACCTCTTTTTCAAATTCCGCATACGCTATTGCGCGGTCGGGCGTTACTCGCGAAAGTGCGCCATCCTTGGCAAGGAACGTGGCAGTATAAAGTTGCGAGCGCCGCGCATCCATTACGGGACAGATGATCCTTTCCTCATCAGATACGAGATTTAAGGCAAGTGCCTCAAGCGTTGATACTCCGATGCACGGCTTTCCCTTGCCGTAGGCAAGTCCCTTTACGGTTGCGGCACCGATCCTTACGCCCGTAAACGAGCCGGGGCCCGCGGCGCAGGAGAAGATATCAATGTCGTCAACGCCAATTTTAAGAGATTTAAACATAGTCTCGGCAAGCGGCAGCAAAGTCTCACTGTGAGTGTTTCCGCCGTTCTGTGTGTAAAGACCGATGAGGCACTCATCCTCGCATATTGCGACGGATGCGGTATGCGCCGTACTGTCGCAAGCAAATATCTTCATTGTCAGTCTCCTTTCGATAAAAGGGTGATGCGCACTTTGCGCAGTGCGGTGTCCTCGGGCAGTTTTTCGATAGTCACCGCGAGGTACGACTCTGGCAGAGCGTAGGGAATAAGGTCGCACCATTCGACAAGGCATATTCCCTCGTCAAGATAATCATAAAATCCGATGGAGTATAGGTCATCCTCGTCATTTATTCTGTAAACGTCAAAATGAAATACGGGGCGGTGTTTGCCGCGGTATTCGTTTACAAGCGTATATGTGGGTGAGCGCACTGCCGCATTCGTAGCGGCGACGGATGCAAAGCCGCGCGTAAATGCAGTCTTACCTGTGCCAAGATCGCCAACGAGCGAAACAAACTGCGGCAGGGAGGGGTCTTCTTCAATTAGCTTCGCAAGGTATGCGCCGCACGCTTCAGTCTCCTCGGTAGTCGAGGTAATTTTCTCAAAAATAATCTTTTCCATAGCCACCGATTTCCAAAAATTCATACACGATTAGTATATCACAAAAAAATGCGACTGTAAATAACAACGGGGAATATTTTTTCGTTCAAAAGCAAAGAATATTAAAAAATCAAGCGGGAGAATAAAATGCGGCATCTTTCAACCTCATACAGTGAAAACGTATCGGAGCTTGACCGTCTTTTGCGTGTACGCGAAAGCTTTGATATTATAAAAAAGCCGCTGCAGGTTGGCAGCGACGAGGTAACCTTTTATTATATTGACGGATTCGTAAAGGACGGCGTTATGCAAAAGCTGATGCTCTCGTTTACGAGCCTTAAAGACCTTGGAGATAAACACTTTAATGGGTTTGAATGCGCGCGCGATTTTCTTTGTAAGCGCGTGATATACGAAGAGAGCGAGCTGACAGATTCGCTCGACACCATGATACAAATGGTGCTTTCGGGCTCTACTCTGATGATAGGAAGCCGTTTTGGCGAGTACGGTATTATCATTGATTCAAGGTCGTATCCGGCGCGTGAGACCACCGAGCCGCAAAACGACAGAGTAATGCGCGGACCGCGCGACGGCTTTGTAGAAACGCTCATCTCAAACACGGCTCTCATTCGTCGCAGAGTCAGAGATACGTCGCTCACTATGCGGTATTACACGGTAGGTGAAAATTCAAAATCCGACGTGGTTTTGTGCTATATGGCGGATCGCGCGGACGCGGCATATGTCGAGCAGATCTCAAAAAAACTAAAGGAAATAAGAACAGCGAGCCTTACTATGGGGCATCAATCCTTAGCGGAATGCCTTATACGCACTCGCTGGTATAACCCATTTCCCAAGATAAGGACTACGGAACGCCCCGATGTAGCGGCAGCGCAGGTTTTAGAGGGGAGTGTGCTGATATTGATCGACAATTCCCCCGAGGCGATGATACTCCCGACGTCTATCTTTGACTTTATGCAGGAAAGTAACGATTTTTACTCCCCGCCGCTTACGGGAACGTATATCAGGATAGTGCGATATCTCATATTCGCGCTCACGCTTTTTGCTGTTCCCGTGTGGTATTTGTGCTATGCGAATCCCGAAATAGTTCCCGATTGGTTCTCATTCGTCCTGCCGAGCGAGGCGGGAAAGGTTCCGGTTATAGTTCAGCTTTTGCTTGTTGAGTTTGTCGTTGACGGACTCAAAATGGCATCAATGAACACCCCAGATATGCTATCAAACTCGCTTTCTGTGGTTGGCGGACTGATCCTCGGAGATTTTGCCGTTGGTGTTGGGTGGCTCATCCCCGAGGTCATCATCCTTATGGCGTTTGTCGCTATTGCGAATTTTTCTCAGCGTTCATATGAGCTTGGCTATGCCTTCAAATTCATGCGCATCCTTTTGCTTATCAGTGTAGCTGTTTTTGGCACATGGGGATTTATTGGCGGTGTAGTTCTTATTATCGCTCTCATTGCCACCAATCGCACCGTCAACGGCGAATGCTCATACCTTTATCCTCTAATTCCATTCAATGCAAAAGCATTTGTCAGCGTTTTTCTCCGCGTAAGAAAGAAGGATGTGTCAAAGCCCTCTCACTCGGCATCGCGCTCAAAGCCGTGAATAAAGCCCGAGGGATTTGCCGAGCATATGTCTCCGCCTATAACACGGCCGCGCCATACGATCACGTTTGCCCATACGCGTCCGCCGTCGTCAGTCGGATAGTTGGTTATCTCGTATGTGTAGCGCATTACAGCCTTGTTTTTGTATTTTGAAAGGTCGAGCCCCTGCGCCTTCTGAAGCTCGTTGTATCCGGAAAAAACTCGGTCAAAGTCAGCGGGAAGCGTTACCTCAACGCTTTCCACGGGCTCACTTGAGACGTTGTAGCCGAATTGACCAAGGAATTTTACCCTGTCCTCGTTGGTCTTTACGTTGTCGTAATTGATTTTAAGTCCTGCCTCGGCGGCAATGTCGTAGCTTGGAACAAAAACTATCAGCGCTACAAGCGCTGTGGCAGCAAGCAAGAGAACAGCGAAAAAACGAAGCGTGCTTGCGCGAAAAGAATAGATAAACATTAAAAGCCCTCCGCAAAAAAATATTACTCAATGAATAATATTTGCGCGGAGGGTATTATATTCTTGATTTTACATTTCTTCTCGCTCAAAGAAGTATTTTACCTTGTGTGCATGCACGCTATGTACCATTCCTATCATGATATACATCGCAAGCGTCGAGGAGCCGCCGTAACTGATAAAAGGCAGCGTAATTCCCACAACGGGGAGCATGGCGAGGCTCATTCCGATGTTTTCTATCGTCTGGACGGTTATGACGGCGGCAACACCAATGCACAAAAACGCCCCCGAGTCCTTGCGCGCCGTTTTTGCTATCATAAATATGCGAACGACAAGCACAGCAAGCGCGGTAATAACGACAAGACCGCCTAACATACCGAATTTTTCGCAAAGTGATGAAAATGCGAAATCATTTTCGCAGGCGAAAAGGTTTTTGTAGTATTCGCCTCCGTTTAGACCTTGACCGAAAAATCCGCCGTTTGCTACGCATTTTTGACCGAGAAGCGCCTGAAATCCGTATCCCTGTGGGTCAGCCTCGGGGTTAAAGCCAAAGAGAATGCGGTCTTGCTGATAGCTGTTTAGATACGGCCAAACGTAGGGGACGGCTATAAATAACGCTGCAAATCCTCCAAGGAGATAAAAAATGCTTATGCCCGAGCAAAACAACATGATAAGAACAAGTCCGCAATACACAAGCGCAACACCAAGGTCTCCCGAAAGCAGGATCAGCCCTATTATCAATCCCGCGTGAATAAGAAGACCGAAGATTGAGAGAGGGTGATTTATCTTTTTCTTTACAACGTCTATATGTTTTGAAAACGTTACTATAAACGTAGCCTTAACGAACTCAGACGGCTGTATTCCGATAGGACCTATATACAGCCAGCTTTGGTTGCTGCCCTCGGCAGTACCGTAAAGCAACGTGATGCCGAGTAAGCCTATCTGGGCTATGAAAAACGGTATGTAGAGCTTGTTGACTATCTCCTGATAGTCAAGAGTAGAGATAAAAAAAGCAAAAATCAAGCCCACCACAGTGGTCGCGCTTTGCATGGCGATAACACGGGAGCTGTTGCCTATTTCACTTGCGTCTCTTAAACCGATCATAAGGAGAATGCTCGTAAGAGACAGGATCGTAGTGCATATAAGCAAGCAAGGATCTACTTTTTTTAGTTTTTCGCGAAACGTCGTATTAAATTCCTTCATATCCTGCCTCCTTTCCTTTATATTAAAACGGTTGCGACATTTGCAGTCGCAACCGTCGGAAGTCTTAATATTGGCGTCCCCAGACTACCATATGCTTTGCGGGTTTGCCGCAACAAACGCATACGTCGGACAAATGCTCCTCGTCAAAGGGTATGCAACGGGATTTCACTCCGCCCGTATCATTCTTTATCTTGTCCTCGCACTCGCTGTCACCGCACCACATAGCGCGGATGAAGCCGGATTTCGTGGATGCGATCTCAAGCAACTCTTCGTAAGTGGTGGCAACGGATGTGCGGTTCTTGAGATTTTCAGACGCGCGGCGGTAGAGCTCGTTGTGAACGGAGTCAAGAGCTGCAGCGACGGAATCCTCAATACCGTCAAGAGATACAAAGGTCTTTTCGCGGCTTACGCGAGAAACCAGTACGCAGGAATTGTTTTCTATATCGCGCGGTCCTATCTCAAGACGGAGAGGAACGCCCTTCATCTCATATTGCGAATATTTCCAGCCTGCGGAATTGTCGCTGTCGTCGAGCTTCACACGGAAACGCTCGGAAAGCTTGTCTTTGAGTGCGCGGGCAGCTTCAAGCACACCTTCCTTGTGCTGTGCGACGGGTACGATAACGACCTGTATGGGAGCAACGGCAGGGGGGAGGATAAGCCCGTTATCATCGCCGTGCGCCATAATGATCGCGCCTATCATACGTGTGGAAACACCCCATGAGGTCTGGTGGGGGTGCTTTACGGTGTTGTCACGTGCGGTGTAGGTGATATCAAACGCGCGCGCAAAGCCGTCGCCAAAATAGTGGGTGGTTCCGCCTTGAAGCGCCACACCGTTGTGCATCATGGGCTCTACGGTGTACGTCTCCTCCGCGCCCGCGAATTTTTCCTTTTCGGTCTTGCGTCCGCGAACTACGGGGATGGCGAGAGATTTTTCATAAAAATCAGCGTAAACGTCAAGCATACGCAAAGTTTCCTCGCGTGCCTCTTCTTCGGTCTCGTGCATTGTGTGTCCCTCCTGCCAGAGAAACTCGGAGGTGCGAAGGAAGGGACGGGTCGTCTTTTCCCAGCGTACTACGTTGCACCACTGATTATAGAGCTTTGGCAGGTCGCGGTAGGAGTGAATGATATTTCTGTAATGCTCACAGAAGAGCGTTTCGGAAGTAGGGCGCACGATGAGGCGCTCTGCAAGCTTACTCTGACCGCCCATTGTAACGATAGCGCATTCGGGAGCAAAGCCCGCGACGTGATCGGCTTCCTTTTGGAGAAGCGATTCGGGAATAAACATAGGCATATACACGTTTTCGTGTCCGAGCTTTTTGAATTCCGCATCAAGGATGTGCTGGATATTTTCCCATATTGCGTATCCGTAGGGGCGGATGATCATACAGCCCTTAACGCCCGAGTAATCGACAAGCTCTGCTTTTTTTACAACGTCGGTATACCACTGGGCAAAGTCGGTTTCCATTGACGTTATAGCGTCAACCATTTTTTTATTTTCAGCCATGAATTTTTCGTCCTTTCAGAACATAATAAATCACATTATATTATAAATCAACATTCTGCCCGTGTCAAGATAAAGCGCAATTTTTAAGGAAAAATCTTGCCTATTTTTTGAAAATGTGATATACTTATAAAAATTTTTAGAGAGGGAAGCGTGCAAACTATGAGCAAAAAGATTGAAATTCTCGGAATTCGATTTGACAATATCAGTGCGGACGATGCGGCAGAGTCGATATTTCGCGCTTCCCGAAAGCGTAGCGATATACCCTGCACTGTTTTTACCCCCAATGCGTTGATTTCAATGTCTTGTTATGAGAATGCCGATCTGTTGCGAATGATAAATTCCGCAACGTTCATTTTGCCCGATGGTACAGGCGTAGTCAGCGCGGCAAAAAGACAAAGAAATCAAATTCTGCAAAGAGTCACGGGGATCGATACTGCCGGGGCGGTTATGGCAAAGCTCGCCCGCGTGGGCGGAAGCGTGTATCTCCTTGGCGGAGAGGAGGGAATAGCCGAAAAAGCCGCCAAGGAGCTTGTGAAAAAACACAGGGGTCTGGTAGTGCTTGGCACATCGGACGGTTATTTTAATAATGAGGAAGCTCTTGTTAAAGAAATTTCTCGCCTCTCGCCCGACCTTCTGCTGGTTGGTATGGGATTTCCAAGGCAGGAGAGGTTTATATCAAGCAACCAAGGTAAACTATCAATCGGCGCAGCCATCGGTGTGGGAGGAGCGCTTGACGTTTGGGCGGGAAAAATCCGCCGCGCGCCTGCCGTTTTCGTCAAATTGCATATCGAATGGCTCTGGCGGATGCTTCGACAACCGAGACGATTATTGAATTTGGGGCAGCTTTTTCGCTATCGAATGCTGACTCGACGCCGTTTTTGCGGTAAAAATGACCAATAACCTGCGGAAATCCGAATTTATATTTGAAAAATTCAATAAAAATAATATTTTTTTTAAAAACCCCTTGTATATTTTATCAAAATGGGATAAAATATAAAGTGGCAATAATTGGACTCAAAGAGTCCGACCAAAAAATTCATATTTACGGAGGAATTCCAAAAATGTCAGTAAAAGTTGCAATTAACGGTTTCGGTCGTATCGGCCGTCTCGCATTCCGCCAGATGT
>JAZNOD010000047.1:0-7233 GCA_045580585.1 Eubacteriales bacterium | reverse complement strand
CGTTGAGGCTATAAACCATGCCAAGGCGGCAGGTGTTGAGATAATCGTTGCTATCAACAAGATGGATAAGCTCGGCGCAAACCCCGACAATATCAAGCAAGAGCTTACCAAATACGACCTCGTTCCCGAGGAATGGGGCGGTGACGTTATGTGCGTTCCCGTGTCCGCCCTTAAGCACGAGGGTATAGACGACCTGCTTGAGAGCGTGCTTCTCATTGCCGAGGTCAAGGAATATAAGGCTAATCCCAACCGCCGCGCCAAGGGTATCGTTATCGAGGCGAAGCTGGATAAGGGACGCGGTCCCGTTGCTACGGTGCTTGTACAGAACGGTACTCTCCGTTCGGGCGATATCGTTATCGCGGGTACATCCGTCGGACGTGTCCGCGCAATGACCGACCACACGGGACGCACCGTAAAGGTCGCTCCCCCCTCAATGCCCGTTGAGATCATCGGTCTTGCCGACGTTCCCACGTCGGGTGACGAGTTTAACGCCGTTGTTGATGAGAGAATGGCGCGTACCCTTGCCGATCAGCGCCGCGAAAAGGCGAAGGAGGATACCTTCAAGGCTAATGCCAGAACCAACCTCAACGACCTCTTTGCACAGATCAAGGACGGCGTTAAGGAGCTTAACGTCATCGTTAAGGCTGACGTTGGCGGCTCTGCCGAGGCAGTTAAGCAGTCGCTTGAGAAGATCTCCAACGAGGAAGTTCACGTTCGTGTTATCCACGCCGCCGCGGGCGGTATTACCGAGGGCGACGTTATGTTCGCCGCCGCATCCAACGCCATTATCGTCGGCTTCAACGTGCGCCCCGACAAGAGCGCGCTTGAGTCTGCCGAGCGTCAGGGCGTTGACGTGCGCACTTACCGCGTAATTTATGATTGTATTGATGAGGTCACGGCGGCTATGAAGGGCATGCTCGCTCCCAAGTTCAAGGAAGCACTGCTCGGTCACGCCGAGGTCCGCCAGCTCATTCACGTTCCTCACGTCGGCTTTATTGCGGGCTCGTACGTGCAGGACGGTAAGATCACCCGCGCCGCGCAGATCCGCGTAGTACGCGACGGTGTTGTGGTATATGAGGATAAGATTGCATCTCTGCGCCGTTTCAAGGACGACGTGCGCGAGGTAGCACAGGGCTACGAGTGCGGTATCGGACTTGAAAAATTCAATGACCTTAAGACGGGTGATATTCTTGAGGCGTTCATTATGGAAGAGGTAAAACAATGAAAAATGCAGTAAAACGGATGATATTCGCGCTTATTGCCGCCGTAATGTTGATTTCCTCGCTCACGTTTGGCGCGAGCGCCGCGGATAATACCGAGTCGGCAAAGACGTTTGAGAGCTTTGACGGACTTAAGATACTCTTTTTCGGTGATTCGATAACAAGGGCGACCGTTGACAACGTGGGCTGGCCCGGAAGAATTGCGAAGAAATATAATTTCAGAGCTTGCGAAAATCTTGCCGTACCCGGCGCAATCGTGATGCAGGCAGGCAAAAACGTTATGGCGCAAGTGCGTGGAGCGCGCTCCAAGCACAAGGATGCCGATATAATAATCCTTCACGGCGGAACGAACGATGCGTGGCAGGGCATTCCCATGGGCGTAATGACCGAGGGCTTTGATCCTCAAACGTTTGATAAGAGCACGTTCGCCGGCGGACTTGAAAATCTGCTTTATTATACGAAGGGATTGTTTCCTAACGCAGCGGTGGGCTTTATCGTCAATTTCAGGTTCAGGGAAGCCCCCAAAAATCTTGAAAATATGGAGCCCTACGTTGACCTGACCATACAGATACTTGAAAAATGGGACGTTCCGTATGCGGACCTTTACCACAACGAAACGCTTGAAAAAAGGTTCAAAACAGGCACGCATTTCAGTGATGATATAAACGTCCACCCCAATGCAAAGGGCTACGACGTACTCACTCCCTTTATCACGAACTGGATGGAAAACACGTTTATCAAGAAGGCTGAGACTACCGCCGTCCCCGAAACGACGCTTCCTGAGACCACCGCGGCGGATACCACCGCGGCAGAGACCACGGCGGCTCCGGCCGAGGGAGGATGCGGCTCGGTAATGGCTCTCGCCATCATTCCGTCCGCCATCGCTCTTTGCGCTGTGTTTGGAAGAAAACGTGAAAACGACTGACGTTATCAGCCGTCACTATAAAAGAAAAACGGTCGAGGCTTCGACCGTTTTTCTATTTGCCGCTTCCTTGCGCCCATTAGCGTTTTTACTTGACAAAGGGTTTTATTTGATGTAAAATATAAAATAGGAAGATATTGCGGTAAGCATGGAGGACGTTTATATGGCTAAAAAAAGCATTGCTTCAAAAATAGAGACTACGAGGATAGTTATCAGCATAATTTATATATTGCTTGGTGTAAGCTCGGTGCTGGCGGCGTGGGATTTCATAGTTTCGCTTGATTTTTCCATGCCCGTTTACGAGCTTATATCGACGGCGGTTGGCGTTTTGATGTTCATCGCGGGCATCATGGGGCTTGCCAAGGTCAAGCCTGCGGTCTGCCATTTGTGCGGAGTGATAATTTTTGTTGCTTCCGCCGCATCGGTCGTGCTTTCCTTTTTGCGCGGAGCGTACAGCGATATGAGCCTTGTTCAGGCACTTCTCGCGTGGCTCTTTATTGTTTGCATCTGATGGCGGACGTACTTGAAATGAAGCTGATAAAGGCTGACCAGGTCACCTTCGTCAACCGTATGGCTCCGGGAAGCCGCATCACGCTGTCATTCAGATATAATCATCAGCTCCGCTATCCCGCCGTGGGAATTGCCCACGCCGAGCTTTCGGTCATGGCGGAGGATAAGGAAAATCCCGACAAATTCAAGCTGAAGCTTGTGCAAACGGGCGTTTTTGCCGTACCCGAGGATATGTCGCGCGAGGATATACACGTTGCCACCTTTGGGGAGATGTATCCCTATATGGCGGCGTTGTGTAACACCGTTACCGCGGCGGCAGGTACTCCGCCCATCAGAATACCGAAAATAAAAATAAACAGCGAAAACGTTTACAGGATAGATTTCCGTCCGCCTGCAAAGGACGGCGGAGGATCGTAAGAGGCTTTGATGATATGAAGAAAATAACACTACCCCGTCCCGAAATACTTTCCCCCGCAGGAAACCCCGAAAAGCTTGCGGCTGCTCTTCGCTTTGGCGCGGATGCCGTTTATCTTGCGGGACAGCGCTTTGGAATGAGGGCGGCGGCGGATAATTTTTCCGTCGAGGAGCTACGCACGGCGGCAAGCACCGTTCACGCCGCAGGGAAAAAGCTCTATCTCACACTCAACACCCTTCCGCACGGTTATGAATATCCATCGCTTACCGAGTTTCTTACCGAGATAAGGGATTTTGGCATCGATGCCTTTATCGTTGCCGACCTCGGTGTAATGGCGCTTTTGCGCCGAATAATTCCCTCGGCGGCGGTGCATATATCCACGCAGGCGAGTATCATGAGTCCCGAGGCGGCGTGCGCTTATGCCGCAATGGGCGCAGAAAGGCTTGTGCTTGCGCGCGAGCTTGCGCTCGACGAGATCGCCGCAATCCGTGAGGCTATACCCGACGGCGTGGAGCTTGAGGCTTTCGTTCACGGTTCAATGTGTATCTCGTACAGCGGAAGATGCCTTTTGTCCAGCGCGCTCACGGGCAGAGATGCCAATCGAGGCGCATGCACCCAGCCCTGCCGCTGGGGGTACACTATCGTGGAGGATAAACGTCCCGACGACCGTTTCCCCATTGAGGAAAGTCCTGCGGGAACGTTCATCATGTCCTCGAAGGATATGTGCATGATAGAGCACGTCGGCAAGCTCTGGCAGGCGGGTGTGTCCTCGTTCAAGATAGAAGGCAGAATGAAGTCCGCGTACTATACCGCCGTTGTCACCAACGCGTACAAAATGGCGCTTGACGCTTGCGAGAAATGCGAGAATATTGAGGATTTCGTTGTCGACAGCGCACTTTACGACGAGCTTTGTTCAGTCTCGCACCGCGAATATTCCACGGGATTTTATTTTGATTCTCCCATGGAGAACACGCAGACGGTCACTCGCGGCGGCTATGAGCGCGAAAAAGCGTATCTTGCCGTGGCACTTGGCGAGGAAGTGCCCGACGGTGTTGAGGCGGTAAACGAAAACGGCAGAGTTTACAAATTTGCCCAGCGCAACAAGCTGAGTCAGGGGGATGCGGGCGAGCTTCTCACCCCCGGAAGGGTCGGAATACCCTTTGAAATAACGGAGATATATGCCGAGGACGGCACTCCGCTTGAAAGCGCGCCGCATCCTTCTATGATATTCTATATGAGAATGCCAATAAAAGTAAAGGAGGGCGACATAGTTCGCGGCTCAGGAGGAGATAAATGATAGAAATTTTAAAGGCGGTGCTGTACGGCATCGTTGAGGGAATAACCGAGTGGCTTCCCGTAAGCTCTACGGGACATCTTATACTTCTTGATGAGTTTCTCGCACTGAACGTTTCCCCCGACGCCGCTTTCCGCGCGGAATTCGGGCAGATGTTTGAGGTCGTTATACAGCTTGGCGCGATACTTGCCGTGGCTGTCAGCTTCTTTAAGGTATTATGGCCCTTTGGCGCGGCAAAAAGCGCCGAGGAAAAGAAAAGCACGTGGCGGCTCTGGCTCAATATCTGTATAGCCAGCATTCCGGCGGCGGCAGTCGGAATAGTGCTTGACAAGGTAATTGAGAACGCAACGGGCAAGGATATCGACGGTTGGATATATAATGCCACGGTCGTGGCGTCCGCGCTGATAATTTACGGTGTGCTTTTCATCCTTATTGAACGCTTCAGGGGCAATAAATCCCCCTCGGTCACGTCTGTGCATGACATTAAACCCAAGCACGCGATATTCATCGGCATCTTTCAGATGCTCGCGATAATTCCCGGAACGTCGCGCTCGGGCTCGACCATTCTCGGCTCTATGATGCTCGGACTTTCGCGCGGCGCGGCGGCGGAGTTTTCATTCTTCCTTGCCATTCCGGCTATGGCGGGCGCAAGCCTGCTAAAGGGGCTCGGCTTTGTTTCATACGTCGCGGACAGCGGCGCGGACGTAACTCTTACCGCCGTCGCGGTGCTTGCCGTGGCGAGCATTACTGCCTTTTTGGTGTCTATGGCGGCGATAAAGTTCCTTACCGATTTTGTGAAAAAGCATTCCTTTGCCGTGTTTGGCTATTACCGCATAATACTTGGCGCGGCGGTGCTTTTGTACTTTATATTTAATTGATATGGACAGACTGAAGATCCCGTACCCCGTCATTGTCGAGGGTAAGTACGACAGAGCAAGACTTTCGTCCGTCATTGATGCGAAAATTATTACCACCGACGGGTTCGGGATATTTAAAAACAAGGAAAAGACCGCGCTTTTGCGTGCGCTTGCAAAAAAAACACCCCTTATCGTTCTTACTGACCCCGATGGCGCGGGCGGTGTTATTCGTTCGCACGTCTGCTCGGTTTTGCCCGCTGACTCAGTGATACGGCTCTACGTACCGAGAGTGAAGGGTGTTGAAAAACGCAAAAAAGAACCGTCAGCCGAGGGTGTTCTCGGCGTTGAGGGAATAGATACGGAACATTTGCGCCGAATATTTTTGCCATACGCAGATGATTTGTGCGCACAGCGCGAAAAAAATCCGCTGTCTGCCGCCGACCTTATGCGCGACGGACTTACAGGCAGTGAGGGAAGTGCCGAAAGGCGAAACAAGCTTTGCGCCGCGCTTGGCTTACCACCCGACATGAACGCCAAGGCACTGCTCGCGGCTCTTGGTTTTATGCTGACTTACGAAGAATATCTTTCAGCCGTAAAAAAGGCTATAGGAGAAAAAACAAAATGAAAAAGGTGTTGCTTATTATAAATCCCGTGTCGGGAAAGCTAAAGGCGAAGGCGGAGCTTTTCGACGTTATACACTCGATGACGTTGAACGGCGTTCTTCCCACGGTTATGATGACGCGCCGCCGCGGCGAGGCAAAGGACATTGCCGCGTCCTGCGCGAGATCGGGCAAATTCGATGCTGTTTTCTGCTGTGGCGGTGACGGAACTCTAAACGAGGTCATCACGGGCGTGGTGTCGTCGGGGGAGAGCCTGCCCGTTGGATATATCCCCGCGGGAAGCACCAACGATTTTGCGGCGGCTCTCGGGCTTCCGCTTGAGCTTCCCGAGGCGGCGGCAAGCGCGTGCCGAGCGTTGAGGGCGGGCAGGTCTACCTTGCTTGACGTGGGACGCTTTGGCTCGCTGCGCCTCTTTACCTACGTTGCTTCCTTCGGCGCATTCGCCGCATCGTCGTACAGCGCGCCCCAGACGATGAAGAACGTGCTTGGACATCTCGCATACGTGCTTCAGGGTGCTAAGGACTTTTTTGCTATCAAGCCTATACACGTCAAATGCACCGTCAAGGGCGGAGAGTGCTACGAGGGCGAGTACATTTTCGGCGGAGTAACCAACACCACCTCGGTCGGCGGAATAGTCAAGCTCGATTCGGCTCTCGTTGATATGAGCGACGGCGAGTTTGAGGTGGTCCTTGTTAAAAAACCGAAGAATGTCGGAGACCTCAACCTCATCATTTCGGCGTGTCTTTCCTCGAATCTCAAATGCGATATGATAGAGTTCTTTAAGACAAAGGAAGTGAAGTTTGAGCTTTCCCCCGACGTTCACTGGACTCTTGACGGCGAGGAAGCACGCGCGGTGAATCCTCTGATAACGAATCTTAACAAGGTTGCGGCGATTTTAAAATAATAAGCTTGAACGGCAAGAGATCTTGCCGTTCAAGTTCTTTTTTGCGCAATGAAAAAATAAATTATAAATTTTTGCAAAATGCTCGCAAATACGGTTGAAAAAGCTTTCCAAATGGTGTATAATTACTCTGTATTTTAATGTGGAGGGACATTATGAAAAACAACGGGCTTGGATTTGATAATGATAAGTATCTGAAGCTTCAATCCGAAAAAATAAGGGAAAGAATAGATCGCTTTGGCGGTAAGCTCTATCTTGAGTTCGGCGGTAAGCTGTACGATGATAATCACGCTTCCCGCGTGCTTCCGGGCTTTGAGCCTGACAGCAAGCTGCGAATGCTGCTTGAGCTTAAGGATCAGGCGGAGATCGTTATCGTTATCAGCGCAGGCGACATTGAAAAGAATAAAAAGCGCGGAGATCTCGGCATAACGTACGATGCCGATGCTATGCGCCTTATTGACGTTTTCAGGCATTTCGGCTTGTACGTCGGCAGC
>JAZNOD010000046.1:0-10646 GCA_045580585.1 Eubacteriales bacterium | reverse complement strand
GTAGTGCCCGTCAGCAAGAGTGGAAACGGGGAGTATTGTATGCTCGTCTCTGACTATGGCAGAGGCTATTTTTTTTACCGACTCGGCAATCGCGTAGTAGGTCGCGCCCTTTGCCGCTATAATTCGATATGCGGCATCCCGCACGTTTTCAAAAATACCGCCAAATTCCGAGATGTCGCACCCCTGTGCGCATTCGCGGCAAAAGCAACAAAGGTCCACACCCGATACGTTTGCGCTGCTCCAGACAGCAACCTCACTGTCTCCGTGCTCGCCGATTATAAAGGTATGCACGTTTCTGCTGTCGACACCAAGCTTGTCGCCAACGAGCTGTTTTAGCCTTGCGGTATCAAGCACAGTCCCCGAACCTATAACACGGTTTACAGGAAGTGCAGACCTCGCAAGCGTCACGTACGTCAACACGTCTACGGGGTTCGTTACGACAAGTAAAATGCCGTCAAAACCGACACGTGAGATATTGTCCACTATGGACGAAAACACCCTCACGTTGCGATGAACAAGGTCGAGGCGTGTTTCCCCATCACTCTGGCTTGCCCCCGCTGTAATGATTATGAGAGCCGCATCTGCGATATCTCTGTAATCTCCCGCGTATATTTCCATCGGCGCGTTAAACGGAACGCCGTGCATAAGGTCTGCCGCCTCGCCGTGTGCTTTTTCCTTGTTTACGTCAATAAGCACTATCTCCGAAAAAAGACGGCTGTGCATCAGCGCGTACGCGGACGTAGCTCCTACGTTTCCGCAACCTATAATTGCGCATTTTCTTATATTTATCATTTTCATCTCCCGAAAAATATTTTCGCAATTATTATTTGTTAAAACTTCGGATTTTATAAAGCGCACGAAAAAATCATTCAGGTAATTTTAACTATAAAAACGGTGCGAACGTGTGAAAATCTATGGCAGTTTCTTTGAAATTATAAAGTTGATATGAAAGATAGAATATAGTTGTTTTATTAACGATTGTATGATATAATTTATGTAGTGAATATGCAATAGCGTTAAAATCGAGGAGGAAAGCATTATGAATAAGAAAAAAGTTGATTATTTTGAATTATGCGAAGAAGTAAGAAAATGCACTGTTTGTCAAGATATAAAATTTACCCCGCACAGCGAAAAAAGTGATTTTTTTACCCAAGATATAAAGCTGCGCGATGAAATCTATGTAAACCGTTGGAATCTTTTGCAAAACAGTCTTGATGCTGAAATTATGGTTATTGGTCAGGACTACGGTTCTTGTGATGAAAACTATTTTGTGACTGACAAAACATTAAAAAAACTATTTGTTAACGCATTTTCTATTGATATAAGCAAGAAGAACCCTCACCTGTATTTTACCAATATAGCAAATTGTTATAGACAACGAAAGAGCACTGGAAATATAAATAAAGGTTGCTTATATTTGTGCGCAAATAAATTTATGGCTAAGCTGATTGGCATAGTATCACCAAAAGTAATAATTGTTTTGGGGCAAGAAACATTCAACGCCTTGGCTTTCTGCGACAAAGCTAAATTGATATGCAAAAATCCAACTGACAAAATAGTAGACAATAACTTTAGTACGGTTATGGAGTATGACTATAGCCTTGTGCTTGAGGACGGAAAGGAAATAGCTGTTTTCCCCGTTTATCATCCCGGAGCAAACGGAAGAAGGAATCGCTCCTATAAAGAACAGTTGCAAGATTGGAAAAGAATAACAGCGTTTATGAAAGCGGAGGGAGTAGTTTATGAGTGATAAACACTTGGTATACCATCATAATATGTACGGACCGTCATGCGAGGTCGCGAGCGTAAATAATGAAGAAGATTTCAAAATCTATTGCCATAAGGAACACAAAATATGTGTGCCTAAAAGTTGCGATAAGTGCAAGTATTTTAACAGCAGCGAGATGGGAAAGGGTATCTGCTGTCTGTGGGAAGAATCCTATGAGGATGTAAGTGGAGACGAGCGTGTCGTTCAGCACGATGAAGTGTACATGGAGTTCCAAAGGGTAGAAAATCCCGACATGTATAAGAGGATGCTAAAAATGATCGAGGACGGAGAAATAGATCTGTGTGAAGCGTGGCAGGGCTTGGATTGACAGCTAAATATTAAAAAACCACCTCAAATCGTATCAACAGTACGATTTGGGGTGGTTTTGAAATTCAATCGGTACTTTTTTCAAATGCTTCCACTTTTAATAAAAAATCGTTAAGTAATTTTGCGGCTTTTGCGATCGAGCATTCGCCGCCGTCAAAACCGAGTGCGGTTACCGAATCGGCGATAACGTCCATCGCAAGTGAGGATATGTTCGCACACGCAACGTAAAGTCGCTCGTCTGAAAACGGTTCTTTTTCTTCAAGGGAGGCAGCTTCGGCGGCATACTTTCCAAAAAGATCTGCATAAGCTGATATCGCTTCAGCGGCTGCGGCGAACGAGGAGCGCGCCTCGCCAATGCTTTTTTCGTTTGGCTTAAAGGAAAATGCGTCAAGCATTCCTTTTGAATTCCATGAATCTGTGATGCTTCTTAAAAGCCTCGCAAGCTCCGATGCGCTTTTCTTTGCGGTGCTTTTAAGGGATAAAATAGGTGTATTGTTCATTTTCTGCCTTTCAAAGCAAAAAGGGCAGAGGCATAAATGCTTCGGCCCTTTTTACCGCTATTATTGAATATCCACGGTAACCTTTTTGCCTGTACCTGCGGATGCGGCCTTGATGACCGTGCGTATCGCCTTGGCAATCTTTCCGTGACGGCCGATAACCATACCCATCTCTTCTTCAGCAACCTTCAAAACAAGCTCGATGCTGTTGGCATCCTCGTTGCGGGTGATGCTGATCTCGTCGGGAGTGTCAACAATAGCAGACACGATATCAAGCAAAAGCTTTTCGAGATTCATATCGCTTCCTCGAATTACTCGGTGATGCCGGCCTTCTTGAGAAGAGCCTTAACAGTCTCGGTGGCCTGAACGCCGTTTGCAAGCCAAGTCTTAGCCTTGTCAGCGTCGATCTTGATCTCGCCTGCGCCGAGAGGATTGTAGTAACCGATCTCGTCAATGAATCTGCCGTTTCTGGGGGAACGCTCGTCTGCAACGATTACGCGATAGAAGGGGCTCTTTTTTGCGCCGTCTCTTCTGAGTCTCATTTTAACCATTTTCTTTATTCTCCTTTATGTTTGGTTATTAATTTATTGAAAACCCTTTAGAAAGGGAATTTCATACGTTTTTTTCCGCGGCCCGCGCCTGCGAACTGCTTCATCATCTTTTTCGTCTGCTCGAATTGCTTGAGCAAACGGTTTACTTCCTCGATCGAAGTACCGCTTCCTGCGGCGATGCGCTTTTTGCGTGAGTGGTTGATTATATCGGGCTTGGCTCTTTCCTTGGGTGTCATTGATTTTATGACCGCCTCGACCTTGCCGATAGCTTTTTCATCGATCTGTGCGTTTTTCAGGGCAGATGAGTTCATACCGGGCATCATACCGAGTATCTGATCAAGGCTACCCATTTTCTTTATCTGCGCGAATTGCTCAAGATAATCGTCAAGGGTAAAGGATTGATCCCTCATCTTTTTTTCAAGCTCTGCCGCCTTTTTTTCGTCATAGGCTTGCTCCGCCTTTTCGATAAGGGAAAGAACGTCGCCCATTCCGAGAATTCGACTTGCCATACGGTCGGGGTGGAACGGCTCGATAGCGTCTATCTTTTCGCCCGTTCCGATGAATTTGATGGGCTTGCCCGTAACGTATCTGACGGACAGAGCCGCACCGCCTCGAGTGTCGCCGTCCAGCTTGGTGAGGATAACGCCGGTGATGTCAAGAAGCTCGTTGAACTTCTCGGCAACGTTTACGGCATCCTGTCCGATCATAGCGTCAACGGTAAGCAGAATTTCCGTGGGATTCGTTTTTTCCTTGATAGAACGAAGCTCATCCATAAGGACCTCATCGATGTGCAAGCGTCCTGCGGTATCGATAAAGACCATATCGCAGAAATTATCTTTTGCGTACTTCATTGCCTCTGTGGCAATAAGCACGGGGGATTTATCGTTACCGAGGGTGAAAACGGGAATTCCCGTCGCTTCACCAAGTATCTGGAGCTGTTTTATGGCGGCAGGACGGTAGATATCACACGCTACGAGCAGAGGTCGCTTGCCTTGCTTTTTGTACATGGAAGCGAGCTTGGCGGCGTGCGTGGTCTTACCGGCACCCTGAAGACCTACCATCATAACGACCGTAGGGGGCTGAGATGATATCTGAAGCTTGGATTGGGTTCCGCCCATTATGGCGGTAAGCTCCTCATTGACTATTTTTACTATTTGTTGAGCAGGGAGGAGAGACTCAAGAACGTCAGAGCCTACCGCGCGCTCGGTTACTGTTTTGACAAATTCACGAACTACCTTAAAATTTACATCAGCCTCAAGGAGCGCGAGCTTTATTTCGCGCATTCCCGCGCGAACGTCAGCCTCGGTAAGCTTACCCTTGCTCTTGAAGCGTTTGAAGGCGGCGGACAATTTATCACTAAGATTTTGGAACATGACCGTTTACCTCCTTATCAGAAACTTGTTATCAGCTTTTTATTTCTTGCCGTATCTTGCGTACGAGCTCTTTGACCTCACCGTCGGAAAGCAAGCCTTCCGCCTTCTCGGCGCAGGACTCGATAACGCGGAACTTCCTTGCCGCGCCGAGCTTTTCTTCGTACTGTAAAAGCTCATCCCCCGCCTTTTTAATAAGCTCCCTTGCACCTTGGCGTGTGATGGAGAGCGCGGCGGATATCTCGGACAGCGACATATCCTCGTTGTAATACATGTCAAGCAGAGTGCGGCGGCGCTCCGTTAAAAGCTCGCCGTAAAAATCAAGGAGATATCCTATCTCAACCTGCTTTTCAAACATTTTGGACCTCCGAGTGGGTGTAAAGCGAAACACTTTACAGATTATAACACTCTTTTACCTTCTTGTCAATACCTTTTATTAAAAAATCCCCACAAAAGTGGGGATAAATGCTTATTTTTCAAGCTCCTTCTTGATAGCGTCGGCAAGGTTTTTGCCGTAGTGCAAAAATCCGAGGTCGTTGGGGTGAAGGAATTTGTCAGAGAAGCATTCGGGATCAAAAGGAACGAACGAGAAACAGTCAATAACGGTGATGTGCCCAAGCTCTGCGGCAAGAGCCTCGAACTGTCTGCCGACGTTCTTAAACGAGCCCACGTCACGGGATTCCTTGTGGTCGCCGCGCCAGATGGGAGCGAGTGCGAATATGCGCGCATTGGGGTAGAGAGCTATAAGATTTTCGTAGAATCTGCGTGAGGTGTCAAGGAACTTGTCCTTGCCGCGCGCATTCCAGTCGTTAGTTCCGTACGCAACTGTGATAACGTCAGGCTCAAAATCGTCACGCATTGCGGCAAGCTCGGGGTGGAAGAACTCTCCACCGATACCCTTGTTGACGGCGTTTGCGTTAAGAGCCGCCGCAAGCTGAGTGGCGTATGAGTTTTCGGGCTTTACTGCATTGTATCCCTGCGTGATAGAGTCGCCAAATATGAGCATTTTCAAGGACTTCGTGTAGGGCGTTATCTCTGCGCCGTCGTCAAGAGAAAGCTCCGTAATACAGCTCTTTGCAGACCAAGGGAAAATGATCTTTATATGCTTTTTGCCTTCTCCGAGGGAGAAATATTTTTTAACGGCTATCTTCTTGCAGCTGTGGCAGAAGTTCTCGGTAAGCTCGCCTATGCGCTCGTTGTTTGAAAAAATACTGAAAGTGAAGTAATTTCTCGACGAGCCGGGAGCTTCGCAAACTCCAAGCGTGAGGTTTTCGCTATCCGTGTCAAATTCAAAGGAAATGCCCGCACTGGAGAGGCATTTTTTGTAAAAATCAGCTCTCGTACCGTTTTTGTACATTTCCTCCTGCTCGGTTGTAAATCTGAAAAAATTAACGCCCTCGTCGCATTCCTCGATACGAGCCGCGCCAAAGGTTATGATTTTTAATTGGTCAAAAGAAAGCTTCATTTTAACCCTCCCGTGTATTTTTCCTAATTTTAGCACATAAACATAAAAAAGTAAAGTATTATAAAAAAATATGAAGAAAAAATCTGATATTTTTTGCTTTTTTCCTTGACATAACCCGAGATAAGTGCTATTATCTTTAGGTATGAAATAAAGAAAGAAGGAATCTTTTTTATGGAAATCTTGCTTTGTATATCCATCGCACTTGCCGCAGGACTTGCTATGTCAAGGCTTATGAAGGTTCTGGGGTTGCCCGCAGTAACAGGTTATCTTATCTCGGGTATTCTCGTAGGTCCATTCTGCCTTGGCGCACTCGGAATAAACGGACTCGGATTTGTAAGTCTTGGCGCGGTTGAGGAGCTGGGAATAATCAGCGACGTTGCCCTCGGCTTTATCGCGTTTGCAATCGGTAACGAATTCAGACTTTCCGAGCTTAAGCACATCGGAAAGCAGGCACTCGTCATCGGAATTTTCCAAGCTGTCTTTACTACGCTTGTTGTTGATGCGGTTCTTATCGGTGTTCATTTCCTGATTGGAGATAAGCTTCCGATATCAACGGCGATCATTCTCGGAGCGATTGCCTCCGCCACTGCCCCTGCCGCGACGCTTATGGTTGTAAGACAGTATAAAGCAAAGGGAAAGCTTACCGACCTTTTGCTTCCTATCGTTGCTCTTGACGATGCAGTGGGACTTGTTATATTTTCCGTGTCCTTTGGCATATCGAGGGCACTGACTACGTCCCAAATTGACGTTGTTTCTATTGCTGTCGAGCCTCTTGCAGAGATCGTTGTATCGTTGCTTCTCGGTTTGGTTATGGGATTTTTCTTCTCATTTGCTGAGCGTTTCTTCCACTCCAATTCAAAACGGCTTTCTCTCGCTGTGACTGCGGTTATTCTTACCGTTGCACTTTCCCAGCTTCAGTTTGAGGTTGGCGGCGTTCATATTCATTTTTCCACCTTGCTCGTATGCATGATGCTCGCTACCGTTTTTTGCAACGTTTGCGATTTTTCTCCCGAGATCATGGACAGAACGGACAAGTGGACTTACCCTCTGTTTATCCTTTTCTTTGTCATAAGCGGTGCGGAGCTTGACCTTAGCATTTTGTCCGATATCGTTGTTATAGGCATAGGAGTTATCTATATTCTTTCGCGTTCGGCAGGTAAGTATTTTGGCGCAAGTATAAGTGCAAAAATGACTAACTGCGATGGAAATATCGTTAAAAACCTCGGTATAACACTCCTACCGCAGGCAGGCGTTGCTCTCGGAATGGCTATGACAGTAGCAAAATCAGATGTTGGCGGCGGCTCGGTTATCAGAAACATAGTTCTTTTCGGCGTTCTCGTATACGAGCTTGTAGGACCTATGCTGACCAAGTTGGCGCTTACCAGGGCTGGAGATATCGCCCCCAAGGAGGCAGGAAAGACTGCTCGTAAGCTCCCAGAACAAAAATAAAAAGCAAAGCGGTGTCTGATGACACCGCTTTTGAAAATCCAGGAGAAAATTATGCAGAGAAATATATATACCGTGTTTTGCGGAGCTGATATACTCGACAAAGCGGATAGTCTTTTGCGCGGAAAGCGTTGCGGACTTATGACGTCCGCCTCGGGCGTTGATAAATTCGGTGTTCCGACCTATGTAAAGCTCGCACAAAAATATAATCTTACTGTGTTTTTTGCCCCAGAGCACGGAATACATTCTGTACATCAAGCGGGTGGTTGGGGAGGCTCTCATATTGACGCAGAGACGGGGTGTCCTGTATATGATATAGGAGGCGGCAAGAATCCTGAAATCGATAAGGCGTTATCCCTTTGCGATATCGTAATATACGATATCGCGGATGTCGGCGCGCGCTTTTACACTTATATTTACAGCCTTACTCATATTATGAAGGAATGTGCCGCGCGGGATATTCCCGTTCTTGTGCTTGACCGTCCAAATCCCATAAGCGCAAGCATGGATGCTATAGAAGGCGCTGTGCTTGATGAGGAAAGGTTTTCAACTTTTATCGGTAAATACGCCCTGCCCGTGCGTTACTCTATGACGGTTGGCGAGTTTGCCACGTATATAAACGATAAAAAGCAGCTCGGATGCGAGCTTCACGTGCTTCGCGTGCGTGGATGGGAGAGGAAAGTATACTCCGATATGACGGATCTGCCGTGGTACAACCCATCACCGAATATTCCGTCGGTCAGCTGTGCTATAAACTATATCGGAACATGTATTTTTGAATCCACTAACGTTTCCGAAGGGCGGGGAACTACACGTCCGTTTGACATTGTCGGTGCGCCGTTTGTTAATTCTAAAAAACTCGCGGAGCACATGAATTCACGCGGTCTTGACGGCGTTTTTTTCAGCCGCGCGTATTTTACCCCCACGTTCAGTAAACACGTCGGACAGGTATGCGAGGGGGTGCAGATAAATATAACGGACAGGAGCGTTTACAGCCCCCACAGGTGCGGTCTGCATCTGCTTGCGGCGATGCGCGAATACCCCGAATTTACTTGGAATGAAATGGGAATATGCCAGCGATACGGAAAAGACACACTCACGTCTTGTGAACGCTTCGATCCCGACACGGTTATAGCAGGAGAGAGGGCTGATATCGAGCGCTTCAAAAATGATATTTCTCCATACTTAATGTATCACTGATTGATTAAGTGAGAAAAATGTTTTTTGGGGCGGAAAAAATCGAAAAAATTTTGAAATATATTTGATTTAGATATTGACAAGAGCAATGTTTTTGATTATATTATTAGTGAACGATTTTTAACGCGGAGGCGAACGTTTTTTGCCGCCGCGAAATCAGATATTTACTTTATATTTTTGGAGGGTAAAATGGTTATTTATGTATGTAATCTTTGTGGCTATGAATATAAGGCATCAGAGGGATGTCCTGACAGCGGAATAGACCCCAACACTGAATTTGAGGATCTTCCCGCCGATTGGGTATGCCCCCTTTGCGGCGCAGGCAAGGAAGAGTTCGAAGAGACTCAGGTTCCCGACGACGATAAGGACGGAGAGGATTATTAATAGAGGTAAACACTAAAGCCTCGGCAAGAAAATCTTGCCGAGGCTTCGTTTAATGTAAATCCCAATAATGTCCGTTCACAAGTTTGTGTTGCAAGCTTATAGGCTTTTTAAAAATTCTTTATACTGCAAAAATTCTTTATCGTTTGGAATAGTTTGCAGCACGAAGGCAATGCGACCTCTTAATGAGTTAAGATAAAAATGCTTGTCGGCTACGTTCAATTTTTCCAAATGCCCGTCTATTCCATATTTTTTGATATAGTAGATCTCCTGTCTGATCCTACGTTTGTAATCTTTGGTCAACCCGATCTTCTCGTTCACGACGATACCCGTAACCGTTTGACGCTTCGTGCTTGGGATGATTGCGGTTTTTCTGTTTTTCAAAAACAAACCAAGCCGTCGCAATTCATTCTTAACGAGTAATATAATCGTTTTTTCGTCAAAATCTCCCGAAAACGTCATATCATCGCAGTATCTCGTGTATGAAATATCATTTTTTGTGCAATAACTGCCGATCTTCTCATCAAAATCGTACATAATGATATTCGTAATAGCGGGAGATGTCGGAGCCCCTTGCGGCAATGCTTCTCTATAATAGCAAAGCATCGTCAGCAATATGCGTATCTGCTCGGAATATTTTTCCTTGCAAAAAACGATGTCCTTGACCTTTGAATAAGTGATATGGTCGAAAAAACCGTCGATGTCCAGCTTCAATATTTTGGGCTTCCCAACGTGCGGAGCGGCGTTTCTTTGTACGCTGCTTCCCGATGCGTAAGCGGTAGAGTAACGGGAGATCGGATAATGTGCCAAAATATTGTCGGCTATCGCTCTTTGCACTCTTTTTAAGACAAGATCGGGAACGGAGAGCTTGCGTTTGCTTCCGTCGCGCTTGGGAATAAACGCAGTATGATAGTGCTTATCCAAATTATTGCTCAAAGCGTATAAGGTTTTAGCGGAAAAGCCCGTGGCTTGCTCAAGGCTCTCAAGCGTAGTATAAACCTTCATAAAGCTCTCCTTTCCCGAATGTTTCAGAACAACACCGGTTTGTATGGCGAACGCGCAGGCGTAGTATAACAAGGCGTAGTTTACGAAGCCTTGTGGTGTGCTACGTCGAGCATTTCGTCTGAGCGAAGCAAGGCGTTAAGCAAAATCCTTTCCGAAGGCGTGCCGAGGAAATGATTTTGTAGGCTTGCGCAGAGAATACGGTAGATAATTGTGAAAAGATGGCGACTCGCCACCCCTTTCGAAAAACGAAATACACTGTTGTTCTGAAACCATTATAGCACAAGGCTTGATGTTTTTCAATAATTTGCGCACATAATTGTGTTTTGCCGCGCATAATTCTGCTTTTCTCCTATAAAGGCGAAGCTTTGTGTATCATCTCGCGAGAGAGTGGTGATAAATTTGAACTTTAAACCAATGGTTGATGAAAACTTTTCAGAGCGTAATTGACAATAAAGCGAAAATATGCTACACTATTAGCGTAATCAAATTACAAATTCAGCCAAAGGAGGCGATTATTATGATGAACACTTATATTTATCGGATTGTCTTCGTATCGCCTGCGGTATGCTGAACGCAAGGTTTATATGGTTTTCGATGCACATCCGATCTCGGGTGTGTTTTTTGTTTGCCTGAAACATC
>JAZNOD010000045.1:0-10053 GCA_045580585.1 Eubacteriales bacterium | reverse complement strand
ACCTGTGAAGCGTTGATCAGGATCTTGTCCCAATATACAGGCAACGGCTTCGGATTGCCCATCGAGGAGAGCAGGACACCGCCGCTGTTTGCCTGCTTATAGATTTCTTTAATCGTATCGTTTTGCCAGTTGGCGTTTTCTCGAAGAACACAGTCGCTTTTTACAATTTTCAGTGCTCTTGTCGGGCAAAGAGATACACAACGCTGACAGTTTACACATTTGGTTTCGTCAGCCATCATCACACCTTTCTCCGTATTAAAGGAGTGAACTTCATTTGCACATTGTCTTTCGCATACACGGCAGGCGATGCAACGATCTGTGTTTCTGATTACTTCAAATTCCGGATAGATAAATTCTACACTCATTTAATATGCACCGTCCTTTACCTTAACAATTACCGGTTCACCGCCGGCGGGAGCCCAAATGTTTTCGGCATTCGGTTCCATCGTGCGGATTGCCGCTTCTTCACTGGCGATAAAAACCTTGTCATCCTTTTCACCGACCACCATCGAACGGAGTTTCAAGCGGTCATTCAGTGCCATAAGTCCGCCGTTGAAGCCGAGTACGATAGAAAACGGCCCGGTAATAAGCAAACTCGGAAATACAGTACGCAGGAAGGTATGTTTTTCCTTATCCTCCAAATCGGACTTTCCGGCAATGGTGCTCCAGAACGGTGCGGCAATAACGCTTGCAGCTTCACCTAAAGTGAGACCCTGCACACGGATGAGATAATCCATAATATAGGTAATAACCTCGGTGTCGGTCTGCAGAGTGCATTTATACCCAAACATCTCAATAAAGCGACGGTTGGCATCGTAGGAAGAGATCTCTCCGTTATGTACGATAGACCAGTCAAGCAAAGTAAACGGATGTGCACCGCCCCACCAGCCGGGAGTGTTGGTGGGATAGCGACCGTGTGCCGTCCAGGAATAGCCTTCGTATTCCTCTAATTTATAAAACACACCGACATCCTCCGGGAAACCGACTGCTTTGAAAGTTCCCATATTCTTACCACTGGAAAAGACATACGCACCCTTCATTTCGGTGTTGATCTTCATCACCGTGCGGGCAACGAATTCCTTTTCATCAAGCTGCATCGAAGCGAGCAGTGATTTCAGCGGAGCAACAAAGTATCTCCATATGATCGGCTCGTCCGTGATGGCAGGAATGGTACGTGTGGGAATGATCTCGCTCTTTACGATCTCAAAGCGTTCCTTTAAGAATACTTCACATTCCTTGCGTGTTGCACGGGAGTCAAAAAATATATGTAATGCGTAAAATTCCTTATATTCAGGATAAATACCGTAACCGGCGAAACCGCCGCCAAGTCCGTTGGAACGGTCGTGCATCGGCTTCATAGCATTATAAATCATCTCGCCGGACATTCTGTTTCCTTCTTTGGAAATAACAGCAGCAATTGCACATCCGGAGGGGATTCGTACTTGGCCTTCTACTTTCATATCGGTTCCTTTCCTTTCGAGATTAAATAAAAAGCAAAGGCGCTCATCTCAATGTAGAGTTTCTTCTACACTGAAATGAACGCCTTTGCTCATTTGCAAGTATTATACGCCTAAAATTTATTTTTGTCAATACCAAAACAAAATTTTATCGAGTTAGGTTAATAATGTCTGTATTTAAAAAGGTGTAATGCAGATATTAACGTCTATTTACAGTAACATTCAATATATCTTTCAATACAGCTTTCGATGGTCTCCTTTGCCTCATCTACTCCTCTTATGTCGTTAATAACTGTGTCTTTGTGCTCCAACGCCTTGTAGACTGAAAAGAAATGCTTCATTTCGTCAAAGATATGTGCCGGAAGCTCTGATATTTCCTTATAGACATTGTATGTGGGATCGTTAAAAGGGATGCAGATGATTTTTTCGTCGGCCGCACCGCTGTCCTCCATTGTTATCATGCCTATGGGATAGCAATCTACAATAGAGAGCGGAACCAGAGTCTCTGAGCAGAGAATCAGAACATCCAACGGGTCACCGTCTTCAGCAAAGGTTCTGGGAATAAAGCCGTAATTTGCCGGATAATGGGTAGAGGTATAAAGTATTCTATCCATTTTCAGCAACCCCGTTGTCTTATCAAGCTCATACTTGATTTTTGATCCCTTGGGTATTTCTACGACGGCGGTGAACTTATCTTTTGAAATTGATTTGGGTGAAGCATCATGCCAGATATTCATTTATCGTTACCTCTGATAATTTTTTATCGGAAAGATCGATCTTTCTCACGGTATCTCTCAGTTTCAGAACAAAGGAGGGCGAAACCGAAAGCTCATCAATACCCATTCGCAGAAACGTCTCAGTAAGGGATGTATCGGCCGCCAATTCACCGCAAATACCTATCCATGCACCGGCTTTATGGGCGTTTTTGGCGGAAAGCTCGATAAGGTGTAGCACTGCCTCATGATGCGGATCACAAAACTGCTCCAAATGAGGGTTTTGCCTGTCACATGCAAGAGTATATTGAACAAGATCATTGGTGCCCACACTGAAAAAGTCTACCATCTCAGCCAGCTTATCGCTGATCAATGCAGCAGCCGGAGTTTCGATCATAATGCCTATTTCAATATCGTTGCTGAATTTGATGTCGGCCTCGCGCAGCTCGGATCTCACTTGATCGCATATGTCAAGTATACTTTGAAGCTCCGAAGTGCTGGTTATCATCGGAAACATGATTCCCAGCCTGCCGAAAACCGATGCGCGAAACAGGGCACGCAGTTGGGTCTTAAAGATATCGGGTCTGGTTAGACAGATACGAATGGCTCTGAGTCCCAAGGCTGGGTTTTCTTCTTCGTCTAAGTTAAAATAGCCAACCTTTTTATCCGCGCCGATATCGAGGGTGCGGATTATGACCTTTTTGCCCGACATGCTGACGAGCACCTTTTTGTAGGCTTCAAACTGCTGCTGTTCAGTAGGATAGTCGGTACCCTCAAGATAGAGAAATTCGCTGCGAAAAAGCCCAATGCCGCCGGCGTCGTTAGCAAGCACCGCGCCAATATCGGCTGTGCCACCGATATTGGCATAAATTTTGATTTCTGTGCCGTCAAGGGTGATGTTTTCCTTGCCTTTGAGCTTTTTTAATAGCTCTTTCTTTTCAAGGCTTTCCTTTTTCTTGCGTTCAATATGCGCCAGCGTTTCTTCGTCTGGATCGATAAAAACTTCTCCGGAATATCCGTCAACAGCGATTAGATCGCCTTCCCTGATGGATGTCAAAAACTCTTGGCCTACGCCGATAACAGCGGGGATGTTCATAGTTCTCGCAAGAATGGCGGTGTGAGAATTTGAAGAACCAAAGGCGGTTACAAAGCCGAGAATCTTTTCTTTGTCAAGCAATACTGTCTCGCTGGGAGTAAGGTCGTCACTGCATATTACCGAAGGCTCATCGGATGATACCGATTCCTCGCCGCCTGTGGTCATACAGGCAATTAGACGATCTGAAATATCCTTAACATCGGTGGCTCTTGCCTGCATATAAGAGTCGTCCATAGCCGCAAACATCGAAGAGAAATTTCCGGCGGTCAGATGTATCGCATATTCGGCATTGACCGATTGAGTCTCAATGATATGGCGGATGGACTCGTTATAATCGTCGTCCTCAAGCATCATCATGTGTATCTCAAATATCTGTGCGTTTGTTTCGCCGACCTCTCTGAGGGCTTTTTCATAGATAAGAGAAAGCTCCTCCGCCGCTTTGGCTTTTGCGGCTTCCACACGGGCGAATTCCGCTTCGATATCAACGATACCGGTGCGGCGAATCTTGGTTTTCTTCTTTTTGAAAAAAACAGAAGCTTTGCCCACAGCAATTGCACCGTATACACCTTTTCCTGTAAACTTCAACATATCGCCGCCTCCTCTCTCAGCTTAAAGGTTTGCGGCAAAAAAGTCCTGTAATGCGCAGGTCGCCGCTTCCTCATCCTCACCGGTGACGGTGACGGTGACGGTATCACCGCATTTTATACCCATGCCCATAAGCATCATCAGTTTGGTGGCGTTTACGGTCTTTCCATCTTTTTCTATGATGATCTCGCTCTGAAATCCCTTTGCCGTCTTAGCTAGCATACCCGCAGGCCTTGCGTGAATGCCGACTTCGTCTGTAATTGTATAATTGAATTGTTTCATAATGTACAGCCCCTTTGATTTTATTTAATTTCAAGTATTTTATCGCCCTTGGATATTTCGCCCTGGGAAACAGCTTCAACCGAGGTGTAATCGTCGGTGTTGCATATAACCATAGGAGTGGTCACCTTGTAGCCTTCGCTTTTAATTCCCTCAAGGTCAAAAGAAATGAGCAGATCGCCCTTTTTGACCTCGCAATCATCTTTTACATGGGCTTCAAAATATTTCCCGCCTAATTTTACGGTGTCTATGCCTATATGCAGAAGTATTTCACAGCCCTCTTTGGATACGATGTTGACGGCGTGATTGGTATCAAAAACCATATCCACCTTGCCGTCGCAGGGAGAATAAAGCTTTCCTTCTATCGGCTCAACGGCGATACCTTTTCCCAGAACCTCAGAGGAAAATGCCTCGTCTTCAACATCTTCCAAATTAACAACGGTGCCGTTCATATGCGCCGCTAGCTCAAATGAAGCTGTCGCGTCTTTTTGAGTTTCGGGATTTTCTTCTTTTAATAGGGTGTTATCGGGTTCGAATTTGAATGGCTCGTCTGATTTCGGAGAATCCAAAAAGTCTTCAAGATCGGATTTAACTACCGACACCTGTGGTCCGTAAATTATTTGTACGCCCTGACCCTTGTGAATAATACCCGAAGCACCGCTTTGCTTTAAAAGTGCATCGTTTACGAGAGCAGGATCGCTGACGGATATTCTCAGTCTGGTTGCACAGCAATCTAAATCAACAAGATTAGCTTTACCTCCCAGCCCCGCCAGTATTAAGGCGCTCACCGTGTCTGAGGTGCATTTGTCGGCGGCCTTTAACGCCTCATTTCGAAGATTTAGATCCTTGCGCGTAAATAATTTTGTTTCTTCGTCATCGGCTTCCCTGCCGGGGGTCTTGTAATTAAACTTAGTGATCATAAAGTAGAAAACAAGGTAATAAACTACGGCATAAATAAGGCCGATTATCACTATCCATATCCAATTGGTTTTAGCATTACCCTGCAAAATTCCGAACAATGTAAGATCTATTGCACCGCCTGAGAAGGTCATGCCTACGCCCACATTGAAAATATGCATAAGCATATATGAGAGACCGGCAAGAATACAATGCACTACATACATAGCGGGGGCCACAAATAGGAAGGTGAACTCTAACGGCTCAGTAATGCCGGTAAGCATGGCGGTAAGAGCCGCCGAAAGCAGAAGACCGCCGACCACCTTTTTCTTTTCGGGGCGAGCCGCTTTATACATAGCAAGGGCCGCCGCGGGCAGACCGAATATCATAAAGGGGAATTTGCCCGACATAAATCTTGTAGCAGATACAGAGAAATGCATGGTGGAGTTAGAGGCAAGCTCTGCAAAGAAAATGTTTTGCGCGCCGGTAACGGTGACGCCGTCTATCAACAATGCGCCGCCAAGCTCGGTTTGCCAGAAGGGCATATAAAAAACATGGTGAAGGCCAAAGGGAATAAGAGCGCGTTCGATCACACCGTATATCCAGGTTCCGGCATAGCCTGATTCAAGCACAAGCTGGCCCAGCGCGGCGATACCGCTTTGAATCAAAGGCCACACGAAAAACATCACAACGCCAACGATCAGATAAACGATGCTGCATACGATGGGCACGAATCTTGTGCCGCCGAAAAAGGATAATACCTGTGGCAGTTGTATCTTGTAGAATCGGTTATGTAGTGCCGCTACACCGAGTCCCACAATAATTCCGCCGAAAACACCCATCTGGAGCGTGGTAATGCCCAACACAGATGTAGTGGTATTTGCGGCCATTGCGTCTACACCGCCTTTGGCGGAAATAAGCGTGCTTATAGCCGTGTTCATAATAAGATAAGAAATAGCACCAGACAGCGCTGCTACCTCTTTTTCCTTTTTTGCCATACCGATGGCAACGCCCATAGCAAACAGTAGCGCAAGATTATCAAATACAATGCTGCCGGTTTTGCTCATGATATCAAGGAGGGTAAATAAAACTCCGCCTTCCTTGATGACGTTGGTAAGATGGTACGCTTCAAGAGTGGTTGGGTTTGTAAAAGAACTTCCGATCCCGAGTAGCATGCCCGCAATGGGGAGCAAAGCGATCGGGAGCATAAAAGATCGTCCGACTCGTTGTAAAACCCCGAAAATTTTGTCTTTCACAATCGTTTCCTCCGTTTTATTTTTTTGTGCAGCATCGTTATGATCGGCGCCTGATCATGCCGATACTGCAATCAATATGAAAAATCAGTTTACCGAACTGACTTTTTTAAGGTGGATGGTGAGTGTCAAAAGCTCGTCCTCGGAAATATTTTTCTGATAAGTTTTTAAAATGTACTCCATAATGCATAATGCACACTTATAATGTTTGTTACACATTTTTTTAATCATTGAAGCGAAAGCATCATCTTCGCTTAACGCCTCGGGTAAGGGTTTGTTTTCAAAAAGACGTCCTGCCAGATATTTTAAGTGTGTAAGAAATCTCTCATAGCAGGGATTGGTCCTATCAAAGCTTTTCTTATAATAATGTTCGGATATTTCAATGCATCCGTTTATCATTTTTGTGATATCATATACATTGCCGATGTTTGTATCTAAACGTGCATTTATTATATGCATTGCAATAAAGCCGGCTTCATCTTTTGACATTCTAATGCCTAATTTTTTATCCATTTGTTCTATACAATATTCGCCCAACCGCAGCTCCTTAGGAAAGCATTGGGCTATGGAGTCAAGCAACGGGTTGGTAAATTCCATTCCGTTTTGCTTTCTTTCGATCGCAAAGGCGATATGGTCGCTTAATGTGACAAGCAAAGATTCCTTAAGTTTTTCACTGTAAGCGGCATTTATATATTCAACAATATCAACGGTGAATGTTAAATATTCTTCGGGTATTTCTCTAAGAAGGGCGATCATTTTCTTTTGAATAGAGTGGTCGGTGATAAGATAGGTCTTTTGAATCAAGGATTCATCTACATCGTCGCCGTATTTTTTTCCGAAACCGATGCCTCTCCCAGAAACAATCTGTTCTTTTCCGTGCTCGTCCAAAACACAAAGATTATTATTGTTGATGGCTTTTATAACTTTCATATTTGTCTCCCAATCCTGAAAATAAAAAAGCCAACCTTAAGCACCCGTGCCGAAAGATACACAGTAGTGCAAAAAGTTGGTTATGCCCATACGGTAACACTCCAATAAAATTGCAATATATTTAATCTGACCTTATTTTACATTAATTATTCGTATTTGTCAATATGGCAGCCTTCAAAACGGCGATTTGCCTAACCACGAATCCTACAAGTCGTGCAGTTTGCACAAAATTTTTTCTAAATTGTTGACATAAATTATTTGATGTGGGTGAATTTTAATTTTTTTAAGAAAAGAGTTGACAAATGAATTTCACAGGTGTATAATACGAAACGTAAAGGCAAAGGCGTCTTTGAGTGTAAGTGCTCAAAGACGCTATTTTACTTTTAGAAATCCAAAAACAATTTTATATATGAAGAAGGCAATGACGTCTTTAATGTTGTAGGGGATGCCCCTACCGTTAAAGGCGTCTTTTCGTTTTTCATAGAGGAGGAAACAGTATGTCGTATGTAGATGAAGTAATCGAACGAGTGGTAAAAGAGAATCCGAATGAGCCCGAATTTCATCAGGCTGTAAAGGAAGTTCTTGATTCACTCCGTCCGGTGGTTGAGACACATGAGCAAGCATTCCGACGCGATGCGTTGCTTGAAAGACTGGTAAATCCCGAAAGGCAGATTAAGTTCCGTGTTCCGTGGATTGATGATAACGGTCAGGTTCACGTCAATACCGGATATCGTGTTCAGTTCAACAGTGCGATTGGTCCGTACAAGGGCGGCCTCAGACTTCATCCCTCCGTCAACCTTGGTATTATTAAGTTTCTTGGTTTTGAGCAAATCTTTAAAAACTCACTGACCGGTCTTCCTATCGGCGGCGGTAAGGGTGGTTCAGACTTTGATCCCAAAGGCAAATCCGACCGTGAGGTTATGGCGTTCTGCCAGAGCTTTATGAGCGAGCTTTGCAAGTATATCGGTGCAGATACAGACGTTCCTGCAGGCGATATCGGTACAGGTGCACGTGAGATCGGCTATATGTTCGGTCAGTATAAGAAGCTTCGCGGTTTATTTGAAGGAGTGCTTACCGGTAAAGGTCTTTCCTACGGCGGCTCTCTTGCTAGAACAGAAGCGACCGGATACGGACTTCTTTATATCGTAGAGGAAATGCTGAAATGCCACGGGGAAACGCTTGAAGGCAAGACAGTTACTGTTTCCGGTGCAGGCAATGTTGCAATCTATGCGATTGAAAAAGCACAGCAGCTCGGCGCAAAGGTTGTGACCTGCTCCGATTCTACCGGTTGGGTTTACGATCCCGACGGCATTGATGTGGATGCCCTTAAAGAAATCAAAGAGGTTAAACGTCAGCGACTCACCGAGTATAATACATACAGACCGAATGCCCAGTATCACGAAGGCAAGGGCGTATGGAGCATTAAGAGCGATATTGCACTTCCTTGCGCTACCCAAAACGGCCTCACTCTTGAGGATGCGAAAACCTTGGTCGCAAACGGCGTAATTGCTGTTGCAGAAGGCGCAAATATGCCGACCACCGCAGAAGCAACCGATTACTTCCAGGCAAACGGTGTATTCTTCCTTCCCGGCAAGGCAGCCAATGCCGGCGGCGTTGCCACTTCTGCTATTGAAATGGCTCAGAACAGCGAGAGGTTGAACTGGTCCTTTGAAAAGGTCGACGCGAAGTTGAAAAATATTATGATCGATCTGTATCACAATATCGACGATGCGGCAAAAAAGTATGGCTTTGAAGGAAACTTCGTTGTCGGTGCAAACATTGCAGGTTTCGAAAAAGTTGTTGATGCAATGAATGCGCAAGGTATTGTTTGATTGTTTTATCAATATATTTATTAAAAAGGCAAAGGCGTCTTTAATGTTAACACATTAAAGGTGCCTTTATATTTTATTCTATTTGGTGTAGCTTAAGTTGAGTTCGCCACAAACGAAAATTTTTTTGATACTCGTTCAATATTAAAAACTATTTTCCCCAATTTTTCGCTATTTAAAATGTGGCGAATTCAATTTAGGCTACACTGAATAATAAAGGAGTTTTTATTATGTCGAAAGTACCCGAGTTTTTTGGAAGTTTAGTCTTTGATGACAGAGTTATGAAAGCTAACTTGTCTGCAAAGGTATATGCATCTCTTAAAAAGACTATTGATGAAGGTGCGAAGCTGGATTTAAGCGTTGCGAATACAGTTGCAGACGCTATGAAGGATTGGGCAATAGCAAACGGTGCTACACATTATACCCATTGGTTTCAGCCTTTGACAGGAATAACTGCAGAAAAGCACGATAGTTTTATTACACCGTCACCTGACGGCGGCGTAATTATGGAATTCTCAGGCAAGGAGCTCATTAAGGGCGAGCCTGATGCATCTTCTTTCCCCTCAGGCGGACTGAGAGCTACTTTTGAGGCAAGAGGATATACAGCATGGGACCCTACCTCTTATGCGTTTATCAAAGGCAAGACACTGTGCATTCCTACAGCATTCTGCTCATACGGAGGCGAAGCACTTGACAAAAAGACACCTCTTCTCCGCTCTATGCAGGCTTTAAATAAGCAGGCATTAAGAATACTCAGATTATTTGGCAATGACACAGTAAAGTGTGTACGCACTTCTGTCGGCCCTGAACAAGAGTATTTCCTTATTACTCGTGAAATGTACGACCAGCGTCCCGACCTCCGTTTTACAGGCCGCACATTGTTTGGCGCAAAGCCTCCCAAGGGTCAGGAAATGGATGACCACTACTTCGGTGTTATCAAGCCGAGAGTAGCAGCTTTTATGGAGGAACTCAATGACGAGCTCTGGAAGCTGGGTATTCTTGCAAAGACAGAAC
>JAZNOD010000044.1:0-7378 GCA_045580585.1 Eubacteriales bacterium | reverse complement strand
GAATCAAGCAGAGTTTTAGTGAAATTTTTTGAGCTTTACTACAACTCCGATCGACTTCATTCAGGTATTGGTTATCTTACTCCGAATGAATATTTTCAAAAATTAACTCTTTAATTTGTCTACTTTTCTTGACAAGTTTCTAGCTTTTTGCAAAGCAAAAAGCTTCTTTTTAGGATAACTTATCGCCTACGTTCAGCTTTCTGCCGCGGATGAAATCTGCGGCACTCATTCTGCCCTTGCCTGCGGGCAGTATCTGCAAAAGGCTCAGCCTTTCGCGTCCGTCCTTGCCGCAGGCGACCGTTATCGCGCCGTCAAGCGCGGCCACCGTGCCTACCTCGGCACTTTCGGCGGCGGCGTCAACTCGCGCGGCAACAACCTTCAGGATATTTCCGTCGGGCAGGTGCGTAAATGCAAGCGGAAAGGGGGAAAGTCCGCGCACGCGGTTATAAATAGTATTCGCGTCAAGACCAAAATCTATTACGCAATCCGTTTTTTCAATTTTAGCGGCGTAGGTCGCGCCGTCGGGCTGGGGCGTGGGCGTTACCGTGCCGTTTTTGAGCGCATCGACCGTCTTTTTGAGCAGTTCTGCGCCGAGGTCTGCCATTTTATCGTGGACGGACTCAAAATTATCGTCGTTTTCGATGGGAAGCTCGGCGCGCAGGAGCATATCTCCCGTGTCAATCCCATCGGCCATAAGCATCGTGGTGATGCCCGTGAGCTTTTTGCCGTCGATTATCGCGCGTTGCATCGGCGCGGCTCCGCGATATTCGGGCAGGAGCGAGCCGTGGACGTTCACGCAGCCGTAGCGCGGGAAGTCAAGCACGCTTTTGGGCAGTATCTTGCCGTAGGCGACCACGGCTATAAGGTCTGGCGCGAGAGTTGAAAGAAGATCTGCAAAGCTCTCGTCCTTCAGCGTTGCGGGCTGATAAACGGGGATGCCGCGCTCCATAGCCGCGACCTTTACGGGCGGCGGAGTCAGCTTGTAGCCGCGTCCGCGCGGCTTATCCTCTTGCGTTACTGCGCCAACTATCTCGTCACCGACCTCGGCGGCGTAGTCGCACAGCGCGCGAAGATGTATCGCCGCAAAATCGGGCGTTCCCATAAATAAAATTTTCATTGGTTATCCTTTCGGGGGGGTAAAGTGCAAAGTGCAAAGGGCAAAGTGCAAAGTTTCGGTGAATTTCCTCGCTCTGCTCGGAAATTTTCATTATAATAATTTATTTATCATTTGTAAAAACACAATTACTCAAGATTTTTGAGCTTTGAGCTTCATTTTATATGCAATTGCGCAAGCACTTATGTTTGAAAAAAGTGCAAAGTGCAAAGTGCAAAGTGCAAAGTGCAAAGCGCAAAGTGCAAAGTGCAAAGTGCAAAGTGCAAAGTGCAAAGTTTCGGTGAATTTCCTCGCTCTGCTCGGAAATTTTCATTTGAATATATTTTGGAGTGTTTGAAAAAGAGCGATTTGTTTAAAAAAGTTTTTTGTTAGCTTTGAATATAAAGCGGGTGTGTTTTTTGCATTTATAAAAATTTTTGTTTTAATTATAAATAAGTGTTGCGCTAAAATTTTATTTAGTTTTAGAAGTTTTACAAATTGAAGTTAGAATGGCAATTAACTCCGTTATGTCACGCTCCAAACTAACAAAAGCTTTGCTGTCAATGTAATTTGTTGCGTGCAAAAGGCGTATCCAATAGTAAGTTTCATTTGCTTCTTTGAGAGCGATTGACATTTTGGAATAGAAATCGGCTTTCGATTGTCCTCTTTCCGCCTCGCTGACGTTAGCACCTATGCTTGTTCCGCAGCGCACGATCTGCTTTGAAATAACAGTTTCATTTTTTCGAGTGGAGAGATAGCGATACAGATTTATAATTCTTATTGCAAAAGAAAAACTCTTTTTTTCGATAACAGCACTTTTCACAATATAATCACTCCATCTAAAATGAAAATTTCCGAGCAGAGCGAGGAAATTCACCGAAACTTTGCACTTTGCACTCTGCACTTATCACTATAAAAACGCCATCGGCGTTTTTACTTTCTCCTCGCGTGCTTACGCAGTCTTGTTCGGGGAGTTTCGACCTCGAGATCGTCCTCGTCGAGCATATACTCGGCGCGGTCGGTGTACAGCGTGCCGTCAAGGTGGTCAAGCTCGTGGCAGAACGCGCGCGCGAGCAGCTCCGTACCCTCGACGGTAAATTCCTCGCCCTTGCGGTTAAGCGCGCGCACCTTGACCTTCATCGGGCGTTTTACGATTCCCGAACGTCCCGGGATAGAGAGACAGCCTTCCGCGCCTTCCTGCTCGCCTGCGTAATCGACGATAACGGGGTTGATAAGCTCAATGGGATTGCCGGGCTCGGTCTCAACTACTACGATGCGGCGGAGCACGCCCACCTGCGGTCCTGCAAGGCCTACGCCGTTTGCGGCACGCATCGTCTCTATCATATCGTCAAGGAGCGTTTCAATTCTGGGAGTTATTTTTTCGATAGGCTTGCACACCTGTCGAAGTGCGCTGTCGCCGTCTGTAAGTATCTTTCGTTTTGCCATGGTTTCCTCTTACAAATTTGTGGGATTAAAATCTATACTCATGCTGACGCTTTCCCGTCCTCGCTTTGCGAAATCGGTCATAAGCGTTGAAAACAATTGCCGAGTGTTTTTATTAAGCCTGCATTTTACCACGAGCCGCATTCTGTACTTTCCGTCGACTCGGTAAACGGGCGCTTCAAACGGGCCGAAAATGATAAGCGGCTCTTTTTTATATTCCTCGCTCTGCGACAGAGTCCGCAGGCGCGCCGCAAGATTCGAGGCGGCAAGCGCAAGATCGGTCTCCACTCGCGACGTCACGGTGAGCAGCGCGATATCGCAGTACGGCGGAAAAACGAGATTGCGGCGCAGTCTTGCCTCGCGCTTGTAAAAGCTCTCGTAGTCCTGTGCCTTTGCGAGCAGGATGACCTCGTGGTCGGGGTTGCAGGTCTGTATTATTGCCTCGCCCGCTTTGCCGCGTCTGCCCGCGCGGCCTATGACTTGCGTAAGCATCGAGAACGTGCGCTCGGCGGCGCGGTAATCATCGTAATAGAGTGACGAGTCGGCAAGAAGCACGCCCACGAGAGTAACGTCGGGAAAATCGTGCCCTTTTGTCACCATCTGCGTGCCGAGCAGGATATCCGCCTCATGTCTGCGGAATCTGCCAAGCAGCTCGTCGTATGCGGATTTCGTGCTTGTTGTGTCGGTGTCCATTCTTAAGATTTTAGCATCGGGGAGCAGGGTGTTCAGCTCCTGTTCCACGCGCTGTGTGCCATATCCCACGCGGTTAAGGTGGCGGGAGTGGCATTCGGGGCATTCGGCAGGCACGGGCATACGCCGTCCGCACCAATGGCAGACAAGCTCGCCGCGCTCGTAGTTTCCCGCCGCGGTGTGATACGTCATCGACACACTGCACTGCGGACATTTCACCGCCTCGCCGCAAGCAAGGCAGGATATGTAATTATTATATCCCCGTCGGTTGAGAAAAAGTATCGCCTGTTCGCCGCGCTCGTAGCAAGCACACAGCTTTTCGGCAAGCAGAGAGCCGATGGGGGAAAGGTTTCCGTTTTGCGGTTCGCGGCGCATATCCGCCACCGTAACGGTCGGCAGAACGGAGTCACCGTAGCGTTTTTTGAGAAAAACGTGCTGATAAATGCCGTCTTCCGCCTTTTTTCTGCTTTCAAGCGATGGAGTTGCGGAGCAAAGAAGCACGAGAGCCCCCTCGTTCCACGCTCGGAATCTGGCGATATCGCGCGCATGGTAGCGCGGCGACGAATCGGATTTGTAGGTATGCTCCTGCTCCTCGTCGATGATGATGAGTCCAAGCTCGCTCACGGGCGCAAACACGGCGGAGCGTGTGCCGATAACGAGCCTTGCATCCCCCTCTTTTATGCGCAGATACGCGTCGTACCTCTCGCCCGCGGAGAGCGCGGAGTGGAGCAGAGCCACCTTGTCGCCGTATCGGGCGCAGAAGATAGATGTGGTTTGCGGTGTCAGGGCTATTTCGGGGAGTAGGAGAATTGCAGATCTGCCCGAGGATAGCACCTCGTCGATAAGGGCGAGCATTACCTGCGTTTTTCCGCTTCCCGTTACACCTTGGAGCAGGGCGGCGCTTCCTTTTTCACCGCGCGTAAGCTCACGCAGGGTGAAAAATGCGTCCTTTTGCTCATCGGATAGGGATATTTCGTCGTTTGATACGGACAGCTTGCCCTCAAGGAGCGCAAGGTCGCGATGCACGCGGCGCTTGTTCTCGCTGATGAGTCCCTTTTTCACGAGAGCGTTAAGGTGCGGCTTTTTTACGCCGTCGATAGACCTCAGTTCCGTTTCGGACATCGGCGCGGGACTTGCGCAAAGTGCTTCAAGCACGGCACGTTGACCTGCCGCCGTTATTTTTCGCATATCCTTACAGCTTCCGTCAAGCACGGACGCAACGTAGTCGGGCGCGAGGACGAGCGCGTAATAGCTCTCGCTTGCCTCAACGCTTTCCTTGAGAGTTAGCTGACGGCTTATCAGCTTCCTGCGAAGGAGCGCCGCGAGCGCGTTTTTTGTGTTCTTGCCGAACTTTGCGCGCAGGGTGTCCGCGCCGACAAAGTCACGGGAAAGGAGATATTTGTATATCAGGAGTGCCGTCGCGTCAAGCTCGGTGCGCGGCGACAGCTCCTTTTCGGTAACGCTGTACGTCTCGCAAAGACGTGAGAGCGCCGCCGAGGGTATCATTGCGTGAATGACGTCCGAGGTGGATGCGAGCGTTCCGCTTTTTGTAAAGCGGAACACCCCAAGAAGCTCGGGTGAGAGGCGTATTTTTTCGGAGCATACGGCAAATATCGGTTTTATTGCTTTGCGGTCAAGCTCGGTCGTCGTGCTCACCGAGGTGACAAGTGCCAGACGGTTGCGGTTTCCCGCGCCGAACGGCACGCTGACGAAGCACCCTTCGCATAGAGAATCGCACTCGCGCAGGTCGGCGGGGACAAAATAAATGTATTCCCTGTCTGCCGCCGCAGGCGCGTCGATCACGTGGACGCCGACAAAAAGCTCCGCGGGAGTAGCGTTATTCGTATTAGTCATAGCGATACTCCTTTCCTAAACCTTACTCGGCGTATTCAGTCTCCTCGGTGCTGTACGTGTCGCCGTTTGTTTCGACGATAACGAAATCGCCGCTGTCGATCTTGTCGATGGCTATCTTTACAGCCTTTCTGTTGCGGTAATCGGGGTTGACGGCGTTTTCCATGATAGCGCGGTCGGTGTCCTTGTTACCTGTCAGGTTCTTTTCTGCGCTGCGGCGCTGTTCGGTGTACTTATCGGTGATTATGCGTGCGCCCTTTGCGGTGGCAACGGCAAGCTGGTATCTGTTGAATTTTCCTTTGGTCAGCTTTTTGATAGTGGGATAGATCATTTTTTGCTCCTTGTATATAGATATTTTATAACTGTGTTGGGTGTCATTCCTCGTCGTCGGCGGTGTCCGTACTGCCCTCAAGGCGTGCGGCGATGGTTTCCGACTGGAGTGCGGAGAGAATGACGTGCTCGGAGTCCGTTATGATAACGGCGCGTGTTTTTCTGCCGCAGGAAACGTCGATTATACGTCCCATTTCCTTGGCGTCCTGAATGAGCCGCTTTATGGGTGCGGAATCGGGGCTTACAAGCGCGACAACGCGCTCAACGGCGACCATATTTCCGTACCCAATGCTTATGAATTTCATATTTTTTGCCTTTCTTTGGGTGGCTTATTCAATGTTTTGTACCTGTTCGCGGATCTTTTCCGCCTCGTTTTTCATTTTAACGACGATCTTGGCGATTTCCGCGTTCTGGCATTTTGATCCGATTGTGTTTATCTCGCGGCTGACTTCCTGAAGCTGAAAATCGAGCTTTCTTCCCACGGGCTCGCTTGAGGCGAGCATCGTCTCGATAGCGGAGATGTGAGATGCAAGGCGTACAAGCTCCTCGTCGATAGCGAGCTTGTCAGCAAGAATGGCGCATTCGGTAAGTATTCTGTTTTCGTCTATCGTTATGCGGTTATCATCAAGTATCGTCTGCAAACGGGAGCGTATGCGGTCACGCGCGCCCGCGACGTCCTTTTCGGACAGCTTGCTTATATTATTTGCGCCGTCGCGAAGAAGGTCAAGCTTTGTAAGCAGATCGGCGCGCAGGTTTTCACCCTCGCGGCATCTCTCGTCAAGAAACTCGTCAATAGCCGCGTTGATGGTTTCCTTCAGCGGAGTCCACACCTCGTCGAGGTCCTCACCGATGTCAGTCACGGAAAAGATGTCGCGGTTTGCGGCAACGCTCATAACGGAGATATCGTCCTTAAGTCCGTAGCGGTCGCGCAGCTCACGCAGCGCGGCGATATACCCCTCGGTATAGCCGCGGTCAAGCTCCACGGTGATGTTTCCCGAGTCGGCGCGGCGGTAGGTGATGAACATCTCCACTCTGCCGCGGCTGATGCCGCGCTCCGTTACGGCGGTCTTTATGCGAGCCTCAAGCGGTGAGAGCTGACGGGGTAATTTCACCGAAAAATCAAGGAATTTACTGTTCACGGATTTGATTTCGACCGTGATATCTCTGCCGCAAGGTGTAAGAACGCTTTTGCGGCCGTAAGCTGTCATACTTTTTAGCATTTTACGCTCCTGTCATGGGTTATTTGCAAAGGGCAGACTTCCCGATAATAAAATTTTGATATATATATTAAATTATACTACTTTTGCATTGCTTTGTCAAGAAAAAATAATCGATTTGGAAATTTATGCATTTTTTTGAATTTTTGGGCTTTTGTTTTTTCCTTTTTTCCTTGACAATCGGTGTTTGTTGTGATAAAATTAACATTGGATATATATTTTTATCCTAAAATATTATTATTTAATTTATCACATCAGAAAAGGAGGTGCAAAATGGATCCTATTTTGGTAATTGCTCTTTGTTCGGGCATCGGCGTTGCGGCGTTGCTTCTCGGAATACTTCTCGGATTTTTGATCCGCAAGGCAGTAGCGAAGCGTAAACTCGGAACGGCTGAGGAACGGGCAAAGCAGATCGAGGCTGATTCAAGAATAAAAGCTGAGGCGGAAGCAAACAAGACGATGGTTTCAGCGCAAAAGGAGATAAATCAACTCCGTACCGAGGCAGAGCGCGAGATAAAGGAACGCCGTTCCGAGGTCTCCCGTTCCGAGCGCAGACTTGCGCAAAAGGAAGAGTCCCTTGACAAAAAGACCGAGCAGCTTGAAAAGAAAAACGAGCAGCTTGATAAAAAGCTCAAGGAAAATGATGCCATTCGCGCTAAAGTCGAGGAAGCTCCCGCTGAGCAGCAGTTAGCTCTTGAAAGAATTTCGGGACTCACCGCCGATGAGGCAAAGGCTGAGCTTTTCGAAAAAATGG
>JAZNOD010000043.1:0-3905 GCA_045580585.1 Eubacteriales bacterium | reverse complement strand
AAATATCTTCATTTACCGCCTTTACAGCCTTTCTTACTCCCTTTCCGCCGTAGCGTGCCTTGTCGCCGTCGCGCCTTTCGTGCGCCTCGTACACGCCCGTCGATGCTCCCGACGGCACGCACGCCGCGCCCACGCTGCCGTCGGACAGCGTGACGCTTGCGCTGACAGTGGGATTTCCGCGCGAGTCAAGTATCTCCCGCGCCCTGCATTTTTCTATCAAAGGTTTTGACATAGCTTTTTGTCCTTTCGTTTTTCAATATTGTTTGCCGCAGAAAAAAACTCTTATACACCACAGCGGAAGAAACGCAAGTTTCTTCCGTTTTTAATTTATCAAATGCTGTTTGCGGCGCAAAAGCGTCCGTGCGTGTAAATATATTATTTTCCAAACACCTTGCCGTAATAATCGTTCTCAAGAATGTAGTTCGAGTAAGTTCTCATCTTCTTGAGCAGGTCGTTGTGGGCGGAAACGTACCCCATAGAAACAAGCGTGTCTATCTGCTCCTGCGTGTACTTGGGATTACGCTCAAGCGTCTTGGTCTTTGAATTATAAATACCGTACTTTGTTACCCAGTTGTTGCTGGAGCTGATTCCCGAGGAGTTCGAGCAGTTAAGGATAACAAATCCGTCAGCATCCGAAAGGATATCACGTCCCATGATAAGGCGTGAATCGTACTTCGCGCCAAAGAGGTTCAGCACGGTGGGGAGAATGTCGATAGCGGAACAGACCTTGTCCACCTTAACGGGCTCCTTCATCGACGCCGACCAGATAATGAGGGGCGCGCGGTAAAGGTCGAAGTTTAAGAAAATGTTCTCAACGGGGAGTCCGTAAAGCTCCGAAAGAGCTTCCATCGTTCCCGCATCGTCATCCACCGCCTGATTCTTATCGTTGGTCATGCCGACAATGGAGTAGGGATAGTGGTCGGGAGCCATTACGAATACGGTATTCTCAAGCTCACCCTTGCGCTCAAGCTCGGCACAAAGCTCCTGCACCATAAGCTCCACCTCGTACTGCGACGCAACGTATGAGATAGCTCCGTTGCTCTTGTATCCGAGGTCAAGCGATTTGACGTAGGATTTGTGCTTGCTCGCCTGCGCGTTACCCGTGTGATATGCATGTCCGCTGACAGTCATATAATAAAGATGGAAAGGCTTGTCGGGCGTGATATATGAAAGAGTGTTCACCGCAAGCTCTCGGTCGGATTTCGGCCACCCCTTGGTAAACTCAACGTCCCAGTTGTTAACGCCGTGCCATCCGTAACCGAAATTCGGGTGCGACTTGTCGCGGCTGTAATAGGTGTAGGTGTGGTTGTGGAAGCCGTTTGACTTGTAGCCGAGACTGCCCATCATGTTACCAAGCACAAACGGCATATAGTTCGACGCACTCTTTTTAAGGCAGGACGAGCTTGCGTAAAAATTACCCGTCATCACCGCGTACTCACCCGTTGCGGTAGAGCCGCCCCAGTTGGAGCAGTAGTAATTCTCAAAAACAAAGCCCTCGTTCTTCATCTTATAAAGAGTGGGCGTGAGCTTTTCGTTTATTGCGGCGGGCGCCCAGCCCTCGACCGTGATACAAATGAGGTTTTTGCCCTCAAACATACCCGTATAGGCGTTTTTATTGGTGGGCTCTCGCTCGGAGAACCATTGATGCGCGGTTTTCAGACTGCCGCTTGACTTGGATATGAGCGATTCAAAATCAATATCCATCACGTTCGGAGACGTGTCCACGGGCGGCGCGGGCGGAGCCACAGTCTCCCCACTCGTACTGCCGCTACCCGAGGTATCCTCGCCCGAAACGGGAGGTCTTACAGCGGGGAGAGTCGTCTCATCCTCAAAGAGATTGTCCCAGCCCTGATCGGGCACGTTTACGTCGGGGGTATCGTCGGCGGAGTCCATATCGGGCCTGCCGAACAGAGTATACTGCGTGTCAAGTCTGAGCGCGGTGATGATGCCGAAGCGGCTTGCCGCCTCTGCCATAATAAAGCCCTCGTTATAGTAATACTCGTCGCCGAGGTCGTCGGAGTGCAGATTGACAAAACCAACGCCCGCAAAAAACACAACGATGGCAAGAGCAAAGCCAATGCCCTTGAATGCCCATGACGTCGTAACGGCGGGTATATATTTCCTGCCGAAAATTATATAAAGCACGGCGGGCAAAAGCAAAAAGACCAGCCAGATAATGTTTTGGGCTATACACGCTAATATTTCACGCCAGAATGCCGTAACGTCGCCCGCGACAAGCATTTGATCCCAGTAGAAAAAGTCCTGAAAGAACTTGGAATACACAAGCTGAACGCAGAAATACAGACATATGACAGACAAAATACAGCTTTCCACAATGTGGTTGACCTTTTCGGAGAAAAACGAGGCTATAAGAGCCATTATTGCTCCTGCCGACACGGAAAACATGGTGATGTAAACAAAAAATGACGATGATACCGAGCCACCCGACGCAAGGCGGAATACGACCTCAAGGAAAAACAGCGTCAAAGCCACCGCGCCTGCGTGAATAACTCCGTCTACGGTCTGTTCGCCCGCATCCTTATCCGCGGGACGGCGGCGGACTGCAACTTTTTGATGCTCGCTTTCACGAGAATTTGGATTTTTGTTCATTTTCTTCCTTTTTTCCGCATCAGCGGACGTTTTATTTGTGATAGAGCTTTTTGGTTTGATATACCGGCTCGTAAGTGATATTTATTCCAAGCTTTTTAAGTAATGTCTCATCGGCGGGAGAAAGAATGACCGTGGAGTGCGCATCACATCCACGCAGATTTGCCAGCTGCTCCATTGCCTGTTCCGCATCGGGCGAATTTACCGCACATACCGACAGCGCGATAAGAAGCTCGTCGGTGTGCAGCCGCGGATTGTGATTTCCGAGATGCTCGACCTTGAGATGCTGTACAGGCTCAATGACCGAGGGAGAAATGAGATGCGCCTCATCCGCGATTCCCGCAAGCGTTTTGAGCGCGTTTAGGAGCATCGCTGAGGTAGCTCCAAGCAACATAGACGTTTTACCCGTGACGATAGTTCCATCGAGAAGCTCGATTGCCGTAGCGGGCTCGCCCGTTTCGTCGCGCTTGGCGAGCGCGGCGGCAATAACGGGCCTGTCGGCGGTGCTGACGCCCGCCTGCTTCATTTGCAGCTCGTGCTTATATACGATCTCATCGGAAAGCTCGCCCTTTCGTACCGCGACAAGCGCGTTATAATAGCGGCGAACGATCTCCTTTTTAGCGGCGGCGCGGACAGCCTCGTCATCGGTAATACAGAAACCCGCCATATTTACGCCCATATCCGTGGGGGATTTGTACGGACACTCGCCGTATATCTTTTCAAACGTAGCGCAAAGCACGGGGAATATCTCAATGTCGCGGTTGTAATTGACCGTCGTTTCGCCATATGCCTCAAGATGAAAGGGATCGAGCATATTAACGTCGCTAAGGTCGGCGGTTGCCGCCTCATACGCTATGTTCACAGGGTGGCGAAGCGGAAGATTCCACACGGGGAACGTCTCAAACTTCGCATATCCCGCCTGAACGCCGCGGCGGTTCTCGTTGTATACCTGAGAGAGACAAACAGCCATTTTTCCGCTTCCGGGACCGGGAGCTGTGACAACAACGAGAGAACGCTCCGTTTCGATAAAGTCGTTTTTGCCATAGCCTTCCTCGGAAACGATGAATTCAACGTTAGAGGGATATCCTTCAATGGGGTAATGGCGATATACCTTGATACCCTGACTTTTCAGCTTTTCCTCAAAGGCGTTTGCCGCGGGCTGTGACTCATACTTTGTAAGCACCACGCTGCCGACGTACAAGCCGAAATGCCTGAAAACGTCAATAAGGCGCATAGCATCGGCATCGTACGTTATGCCGAGATCTCCGCGCTTTTTATTCTTTTCAATGTCGCCTGCG
>JAZNOD010000042.1:0-2088 GCA_045580585.1 Eubacteriales bacterium | reverse complement strand
AACCGTCTTTCTCTCACGCTCCAAGCTTTGTAGTTCAGCCTTGCGCTTGTCGCGGAATGCGGTTACATCCTCGGTTGTGTGAAGCTCGTACCAACTCATAAGGCGGATCTCTCGGCAATATCGATCATTGTTAATTGCCTCTTGTGCGAAATAGGGCGACGCGATCTCATACTTCGGCGGCATCCTCTGCTCCTTGGTAAACGGAACATCATACGGAATCCCCATCAGATCAAAGAAGATCATAAACAGTATCTCAATCGTGGAGTACCGTTCCATCGCCTTCATCTGCTTTTCAAGCTCACACGCTACGCGCCTTTGCGGTTTGCGGATATGCGGCACAGGCTCCTTGTGAAGATTATCTCGGATTCGCCTCTCAATGGCTTCAAGGGTATAACTTGCACCCAAGCTATCAATACGGACAGGCTTGCTCCAACCCTCGGTAATGACCGAGAGGTGCTTATATTTGCTGTCTCGTACTACAACGTAGCCGAGATATTCCAAGGCTTGCAAAAAATACTTATAGCTGATATTGCTTCGTATAGCGCGGTCGATATCGTGCCGCAGAATAGATGCGTGGGTGACCTTGCCTTGCTTTTCCGCGATCCATATCTGCCTCGGGACCTTTTTCGGCATGGGATTCTCGATGATAGATAATTGATGCTGACGGCAAAGCTCGTCGGAAACCCGGCGCAACTGTCGATAACTGCCTTTCTGCCAACGGTATTTCTTGCCGTCCTTGAAGGATACGCTGTTGATGACAAAATGGTTGTGCAGAGCCGACGAACCTTTGACGTGGGTTGCCACAATTACTTCAAAGCGGTCACCCCACATTCGCTTGGCTGTCAGCACACCGATCTTGTGACATTCCTCGGGAGTTAGCTCTTCCGGCTTGAAGCTCTGATATCCGTGATATCCGACGATGCCGCCGCGCTTGCCGTATCGCTCCTTGGTTGCCGTCATTCGCTCAAAGGCGAAATGTGGTGAGCAGTTCAGCCCCGTAACGTAATACTGCTTTTCGGTTTTGTCGTTGTCTGCTGCATAGGTCAGCACATTTTTGAGATCATAATCGGGATTGGCGGTCTTGTTTGGATCTTTGACGTAAGCTACCACATCGCGGATCGTCCCTCTCACCGCCCATAGCGAGGTCGTTGCCATCAGCTCTCACCGTCCTTTGCCTTGTACTTGGAACGTATGAAGGCGTGAAGCTCATAGCCAACGTCCTCTGCATCCAGCGCCTTTTCAAGCCGCCCGATGCAGTTGTAGCAAGTTCCCGCCGCCTGCGAGAGACGGTTCTCGATCAAGGAGCGGATATACGCAGACATATCTCCGCCGCACCGCTCCGCCTCACGCTGCAGCTTGGCTTTCAGATTCGCGTCCATTTTGACCGTGACGCGCTCGGTCATTTTTTCTGTTTTGCTCATTTGGTTGTCCTTTCTAAATAAATGGGTATTAGGGATACATCCCTAAAGAAAAAAGCCAATCTCTCAGATTGGCACAGCAAGCGTTATAACACTTGCTATGCTCGTTAAAGTATCGGACATCGTCCGCCACCTCTCTTAACTGGTGTCCATTGGATCACTTCCTTTCTTTTGCAATATTTTATGTAAGTGTTAAAAGATTCCAATTTCAACCGTGGGTTGAGCAAGGTCGTTTAGGCGGTTATTGAACAAATAGACATTCTGTGGTATAATTACATCACAAGATAGGCGCCGTCTTGATTATTTGGAGGTGTACAACTATGAATATTGGAAATAAAATTAAAGAATTACGAAAGCAGAGAGGGATTACACAGGAACAACTCGCTAACAGCATAGGAATTTCTTTCCAAGCCGTAAGTAAATGGGAAAATGGTATTGCTTTGCCCGATATTACACTCGCTCCCATATTGGCGAGCTATTTTGGTGTTTCGATGGATGAATTGTTTGAATTTAATCTAAAAGAAATTGAGTCTGCCATCGACTCCATTGTAAATGAGGCATACAAATTCAGAGAGTCAGATCCACCGAAAAGCAGAGATATTCTTGAAGAAGGTCTGAAAAAATATCCCGATAACGAGGTTTTGCTCAACAATCTTTTGTATGTATTGAA
>JAZNOD010000041.1:0-16310 GCA_045580585.1 Eubacteriales bacterium | reverse complement strand
GTCTCGGAGGGCGAGGGGGTAACGTCTGCGCCGTATACCTTCATCACCTCGCGGCGATGGGGCTTCTGGTCGTGGCTGACCTTTACCATATACACGTGGCATTCAAGGTCAAAGTAGGAGCAAGCCATGGAGAGCGCCGTGCCCCACTGACCTGCGCCTGTTTCGGTGGTAACGCCTGCAAGCCCCTGTTTTTTAGCGTAGTACGCCTGCGCTATTGCGGAGTTGAGCTTGTGGCTTCCGCTTGTGTTGTTTCCTTCAAATTTATAATATATATGCGCGGGCGTGCCGAGCGCCTTTTCAAGGCAGTACGCACGCGTCAGAGGCGCGGGACGGTACATCTTGTAAAAATCGATAAGCTCGTCGGGAATCGGGATATACGCCGTAGTGTCGTCAAGCTCCTGACGGGCAAGCTCACGGCAGAACACCTCGGACAGCTCGTCCTCGGTCATGGGTTTTAGTGTTTTCGAGTTGAGAAGGGGTGCGGGCTTGTTTTTCATATCGGCGCGCACGTTGTACCAATAGCGAGGAAGCTCGTCCTCAGATAAATAGATCTTGTACGGAATTTGTTCTTTTGACATTTTTATGTCCTTTCTCCCCTTGTGGTGTGGGGAAGGGTATTGCTTTTTCGGGGCAAAAAACAAAAAACTCCCATCCCGTAATGCCGGGACAAGAGATACTCTTGCGGTGCCACCCTGCTTGACGGCGTGAGCCGTCCACTCATCTGCGCAAATACGCATTTGCCCTTGATAACGGAGCGCATCTCCGTCTTACCTACTGCGCCGCGGCGGTTCGGCTCGCCCTTGACAGACCATATTATTCGGCATTCCCCCAAGGCTCGCACCGCCCCTCGGTCGCTGGCAGAGAACTTCCCCGATTTTTTCCTGTCGCATCGGTTTATTTGATTATACTCCCCATTTTCGTTTTTGTCAAGAGAAATTTTGAAAAAGGTGAGTCAAGTGCAAAATTGCACTTGACTCGCCTTTTAAATTTTGCTTTTTGGGGAGCTATTACTCCTCGTCGTTTTCCCCGTCGCGGTGGGCAAGTCTTTCGGCTTCGCGGCGTTCGCGCTCGGCGGTCTCCTTGTCGGTCTGCGCCTGTTCCTCGTTTGCCTTGCGGCTCTTCGCCTTCTTTTCCTCGGCGATAGCCTCAAGCGCTTCGACTGTGGGGAACTCGCTTTCCATAGCGTGCTTGAACTGCTCCGCATCCATAGTTTCGTGAGTGATAAGGTACTCTGCAACGAAGGCAAGTCTATCCGCGTTCTCGCGCAGGAGACGGCGTGCGGTCTCAAAGCACTCGTCGATTATCTTCTTCACCTCGGTGTCTATCTTTGCGGCGGTAGCCTCGGAAACTTCCTTGCCCGCCGAAAAGCTTCTGCCAAGGAAGACGTCGTCACCCTGACTTGAGCCGTAGCGGATGGGGCCAAGCTCGTCGGACATACCGAGGGTGGTGACCATCTTGTGCGCCATTTCGGTAGCGCGCTTGATGTCGTTGGACGCGCCGCCCGTAAAGTCACCGAATATCTGCATCTCCGCGGCTCTTCCACCGAGAATCATTGCGATCTTTTCCTTAAGCTCCACGCGGTAAACGCTGTATTTATCCTCGGGGGGGACGGTCAGCGTGATTCCGAGCGCATTACCCGAGGGGATAATGCTGATGGAGTGAACGGGGTCCACGGTGGGGAGCAAGTAGGAGAGAAGCGCATGTCCCGCCTCGTGGTAGGCGGTGTTCTTTTTCTCCTTGGGGTTCATACGCATCGACTTTTTCTGCGGGCCCGTCAGTACCTTCAAGAATGCGTCCTCGATATCGTTCATGCCGATCAGAGATTTTCCGCGGCGAACGGCAAGCAGAGCCGCTTCGTTGAGCAGGTTTGCAAGGTCAGCACCCGTAAAGCCTACGGTAGTCTTTGCTACGGTGGAGAGGTCGACGTCATCCTCGAACTTCTTGTTGCGCGCGTGGACCTTGAGTATCTCCTCGCGTCCCTTAATGTCGGGATATCCGACGGTTATCTGGCGGTCAAAGCGTCCGGGGCGGAGAAGCGCGGGGTCAAGTATGTCTGCGCGGTTTGTCGCCGCCATAACGATTATGCCCTCGTGCGCGCCGAAGCCGTCCATCTCAACAAGGAGCTGGTTGAGCGTTTGCTCACGCTCGTCGTGTCCGCCGCCGAGACCTGCTCCGCGGTGACGTCCGACAGCGTCGATCTCATCTATAAATACGATGGAGGCAGGGGCTTTTCGCGCGGTCTCAAAGAGGTCACGCACGCGGGACGCTCCTACGCCGACGTACATTTCAACGAAATCAGAGCCCGAAATGGAGAAGAAGGGAACGCCCGCTTCCCCCGCGACAGCCTTTGCCAGCAGTGTCTTACCCGTACCTGGAGGGCCCATCAGCAGTACGCCGTGGGGGATCTTTGCGCCGAGCTTTGAGAATTTTTCGGGGTTTTTGAGGAATTCAACGATTTCCTCAAGCTCCGCCTTTTCTTCCTCTGCTCCCGCAACGTCGCGGAAGGTCACGCGGCTCTTGGCATCCTCGGGCGTTTTAACTCTCGCCCTGCCAAAGCCGCTCATTTTTCCGCCGCCCTTGCCCGAGGTCTGTCTGACCACGTAGAACCAAAGTACGGCAAATATCACGATCAGGGCAAGATAAGGCAGCAGAGCCACCCACCAGGGCCAAACCACGGGGGGCTCGTATTCGAATTTCGTAAGAGTACCTTTCTCAAGCTGTGAAAGAATGAGTTCACCAAGATCCTCGCGGAAGTAATCCGTGTCTTTTAGCTGATAGCTGACGATGCTTTCGTCCTTCAGCTTCATGGAAAGAACGTCCTCGGTGTCAATGTTGAATTGCACTACCTGTTCTGTCTGGAAATATCTTACCACGTCGCTGTATGTGATGGGGGCTGCACTTTGCTTGGAAAATACTCCCGAAAGAATGAATATCATCACGGCGACGATGATAAAGTAGATAAGAACTGTTTTGAGATTACTGTTTGAGCGTTTGTTCATACTCCTGTTTTTGCCTTTCAATTTATGTTAATGTGTGTAGATTTCGGGTTTAAGAACGCCAACGAAGGGCAGGGTACGGTATTTTTCGTCGTAGTCAAGACCGTATCCGACCACAAAGGCGTCGGGTATCTCGCGTCCGACGTAATCGGCGGTGAAATCCACCTGACGGCGCGAGGGCTTGTCGAGCATCGTGCATGTGCGAACGCTGTTTGCGCCCTTCAGCTTCAGATACTCGCACAGGTAGGACAGCGTTTTTCCGCTGTCTATGATATCCTCAACTATTATTATATCCACGTCGGCAAGGTCGTTGCGGTAAAGGTCGAGCATTATGCTCACTCTGCCGCTTGTGGACGTGCCTGAACCGTAGGATGAGACCTTCATAAAGTCTATTTCCACGGGGCGCTCTATTTTTTTCATCAAATCGCCCATAAAGACTACCGAGCCTTTGAGTATGCAGAGCAAAAGGAGTTTTTTGTCGCTGTTTTTATAATCTCTGTCGATGTCGGCGGCGATTCGCGAGACTATCAGGTCGATTTCCTTTTCAGAAACGAGGACGTGATCGATGTCGTGTATCATAGTTTTGTCTTCCTTATAGTATTTTAATATATTTAGCAATTTATATTCTATCAATTTTCGGTTATGTGATTGTTTATAAATTGTAAATTTTGCAGTTCTGCTTGTTTTTCACGTTTTTTTCGGCGGTCATCGACGTTCAGCACAAGAATTCCACGCTTAAACGAGGCGGTAATGCCGCCCGGAAGAGAAACTCCGCCTACTTCGCCGTTTTTCGCCGCGTCGAGCAAGGCATTTACGTGCCGTGCCTCGGGGCGTGCGCCGCCCTCGCGCAAGCTAAAGAGCAGTGCGCGCGCCGCTACGGGGCGCGGAAGGCGCGATAGCTCTTTGGCGTTTATCCCGCCGCCCTCAAGAAAGCGGCGTGCCGCGCTGTCGAGGTATTCACAGTCCTCTGTGGCAGAGGCGCAAAAACGACCGATGGCGGCGATAAGATCGGGGTTCAATTTTTTCAGCTCTGGGATAACTCTGTGGCGAATGCGGTTGCGCGCGTAATCGTCGCAGAGGTTTGTGGAATCGGTAACGTAGGAAAGTCCGTTTTCGCGGCAGTATTCCTCTATCTCGGCGCGGCTGACGTTGAGCAGCGGACGCACCAGCGTGCCGCCGTTTACGGCGCGGCAGGCGGGTATTCCGCACGCGCCTCGCGTTCCGCTTCCGCGGGCGAGATTCAAAATTACCGTTTCGGCGTTATCATCGGCATTGTGCGCCGTTGCGAGCAGGGGAATGCCCTTCTCTTGCATTATGGCGTCGAAAAAGGCGTATCTTATCCTGCGCGCCGCCTCTTCTATGCTCTCGCCGCTTTTTTTTGCCTCGGCGGGAACGTCAGCTTCAAGCAGGCACAGCTCAACGCCGCGTGCTTGGCAAAGACTGCGGCAAAATTCGGCATCTCGCTTTGCCTCGCCGCCGCGAATTCCGTGATCTACGTGCGCGGCGACTACTCGCGCGCCGCACTCGCAAAGCGCGGTGAAAAGCGCCGTTGAATCGGCACCGCCCGACAGCCCTACGAGAATGGGGGTGTCGGCGGGCATACCTGCTATCTCGCAGGGGTGACGGAAGCCCTTCATCGCTCGGGGGGCGCATCGGCATCGCTTCTGCCGCTGTCAAGAGCGTAGAAGGTGGTGTATTTTCCGAGCCAATTCATCTTTACCGTTCCCGTTGAGCCGTGGCGGTTCTTTGCCACGATTATTTCGGCAACGGGTGTTTCGGTTACGGCGGCATCGTTGTCGCCGCCCTTTTTATAATATTCATCGCGGTAGATGAAAATAACGCTGTCGGCATCCTGCTCGATCGAGCCCGAGTCACGCAGGTCGGTAAGGACGGGGCGTTTATCCGTGCGGTCGGCGGAGCCGCGGGAGAGCTGTGAGCAGCAGAGCACGGGAACTCCGAGGTCTTTTGCCATCAGCTTGAGTCCGCGCGTGATGTCCGCAACCTCAAGCACGCGGTTGTCCTTGTGCTTTTCTCCCTGCATAAGTCCGAGATAGTCGATAACGACCATGGCTATGTCGCCCTCGCGGCGCAATTTTGCCTTCATTGCGGAGACGGTGATGTTTGAGGTATCGTCAATAAGGATACGCGCGCCCATCAGCTTGTCTACCGCGCCGGCAAGCTTTTCCCAATCCGACGGTGTAAGGTTGCCCGTGCGCAGAGAGTAGCTGTCCACCATTGCGTGGCTTGACAGTATTCGCGTTGCGAGCTGTTCGTCGGACATCTCAAGCGAGAATATCGCGACCTTTTGCTTGGTCTCAAGCGCGACGTTCACGGCAATGTTCATCGCAAAGCTCGTCTTACCCATACCCGGGCGTGCGCCGATAAGGACGAAGTCGGTCTTGCCGATGCCCGCCATAAGGCGGTCAAGGTCGCCGTATCCCGTGTTTATACCCTGAAATGCGGCGGGATTTTGCTGTAACTCGGCAAGGTTTTTATAAACTCTCGCAAGCACCTCGGACAGCTCGGCAAAGCTGCGTGTATCCCTGCCCATTGTGATATCGGAAATTTTGCTTGATGCGTATTCAAGCACGTCGCCCACGTTTTCCTGCTCGGAAAAGGCGCGCTCGGATATCTGCGAGCAAGCCTCGATGAGCTGGCGCATCAGGCTTTTTTCAATTACGATGCGCGCGTAGTCCTTGATATTGAGTGCGGTCGGAACGCAGTCGGTCAGGGTGCGCAGGTAGCTTTCCGCGCCTGCCCTGTCGTAGACCTTTTCCTTTTCCAGCATATCAAGCAACGTTACAAGGTCGATATCGTGGCTCGCACCGCCAAGGTGGAGCATTGCGGAATATATCGCGCGATGCTCGCTGATATAGAAATCAGAGGAGCGCACGGTGTCGGAGACCTGCGAGATGGACTCGGGGTCTATCAGTATCGAGCCTAAAAGCGCTTGTTCTGCCAAAAGGGCAAATGGGAGCTTTTTAATAGCTTCTGTATTATTCATTTTTCACTCCGAAGTTTTTTAGGAGAGTTTTATTTTTTGCAAACGACGAGATTTATTTTACCCACAACCTCGGGGTAGAGCTTTGCGTCTATTTCATAAGTTCCGAAGGCGCGGATAGCGTCGCCGAGCTGGAGCTTGCGGCGGTCGATAACCATGCCGTGCTGTGCCTCAAGCGCTTCTGCGATATCCTTTGCGGTGATAGAACCGTAAAGGCGGTCGTCAGCACCTGCTGCGGCAGGTATCTTTACCACAACGGCGGCAAGCTTTGCGGCAAGGTCGCGTGCGGCGGCGCGCTCGGTCTCTATTTTGTAATTTTTCGATGCTTCCTTTGCCTTTGCCTCATTCAAAGCCTTGGCATCTGCGATAATGGCGAGCTTGCGGGGCAGGAGAAAATTCTTTGCGTAGCCGTCGGATACGTCGATGATATCGCCCTTTTTGCCCTGTGCCTTTACGTCCTGTGTAAGAATGACTTTCATAATATTTCTTCCTTTCGGGTATCAGTTTGTGGTTTTGTCGAGATATTGGTCTATTGCCTCGCGGAGCTTTGATAGCACCTCGCGTGTATCGTTCGCGGATACCTGCGCGCCTGCGGAGTCGAAGTGTCCGCCGCCGCCGAGCTTTTCAAGGATAAGCTGTACGTTTATCTTGCCGTTTGAGCGAGCAGATATGATAACGCTTGCCTCGGTGCGCAAAAGCACGAATGCGGCATCCACCTGCTTTACGGTAAGGAGCGTGTCGGCGGTCTTTGAGGCGGCTATTCTGTCGTCGGGAGGTCCTTCGCCGTCGGAGATGGTTATTGCTATCCTTCCGCGGTATAGCTTAACGCCCGAGCCGAGCTTTGACTCGGTTACGAAGCTCTGCATATCGGCAAAGAAGAACGTGCGCGCGACCTCGCAGTTTGCGCCCGCCTCACGCAAGAAGAGCGCAGCGGAGTAAGTTCCCTCGGACGTGGTGCGTGTGAAGTTCTTGGTGTCGAGCATAATGCCCGCGAGCATTATATTTGCCTCGTGGCGGTTCAGCCTTGCGCCGTCGGGGAAGGAAAAACCGCGCGAGGAAAGTTCAAGTATTTCGGAAACAAGCTCGCTGGCAGACGATGCCGACGGCTCGATATAGGTTATTTCGGGCTCGTTTTCGAAGTCCGCTATCTTGCGGTGGTGGTCTATGATAACGGTGTTGAAAACGTTTCTGGCGATCTCGGGGGATTCCACTATCGCAAGGTTGTTGACGTCGGAGAGTATCAACAGCGTGTCCGAGCGTATAAGGTCGATGGCGGTCGTTCCGTCGGCAAAGACGTTTTCGTACTCGGGCATCTCTTCGAGAAGCGGTGCTGTCGATATCTTAAAGTTTGGGTTATTTTTATCGATAACTATCTTTACTGCGGGGTTGTAGCCCGAAGCGAGTCTCGCAAGACCGATGCACGAGCCGATAGAGTCAAAGTCGGGGTTCTTGTGTCCCATAACGAGAACGTTGCCCGCATCGGATATAAGCTGAATGAGCCTGTCCGCGATAACGCGGGAGCGTACCTTGGTGCGCTTTTGCAGTATCTTTGTTCTTCCGCCGAAAAATTCCGTCTTTGAAGATTTACGCAGGGCAACCTGATCGCCGCCGCGCTGAAGCGCGGTCTCAAGTGCGGACGCGGCGCTTTTTTCGCGCTCAAAAACGTTGTCTCCGCTGTCGCAAACGCCCATCGAAACGGTAAGGGGCATATTATTGTTGCCCGCGCCGACCGCGCGCACGCGGTCAAGCACGTCAAAGCCGTTTTCGACGCATTCGGCAAGGCGTTCTCTCGGAAAAATGATGAGGTATTTATCACGCTCATACTCGCGCAGCATTCCGCCCATTTCCTTTGCCCAATCGCCAAGGATGGATTCCACCTCGTTGGCGGCGGTGCGGTACGACGTGCGCATCTGCTGTGTCAGCTCCTCAAGGTTGTCGATAACGACGTATGCAATTACGGGAGCTTCCTTGTCTATGGCGCGTTTTGCTTTTTCAAGGTGCGTGCGTTCTTCGAGCACCGTCATCCAATAATCGCGCTCGGGCGTTTCCATAAGATAGCCCCGGGCGGCAAAGCTGCGCTCGGCTATTTCCACGCGCAATCCCTCGGGCGAGAGGCAGGTGATGATATCCGATATCGGGGATGAGGAGATCTCTGTGAAATTTCTGCCCGCGATATCCGTTTGCCGTTCCGCGCCGCACAGTGCGAGCATGGCTTTGTTTGCCCATATCATTTTTCCCTCGGCGGTGGTTATCACTGCGGGGAAGTCCACGTTGCGCATCACCTCGGACATAAGGGTGTTTAGCGATGCACCCTCTGCGCTCACCTTTTCCGCGTTGTGAAGGTGCGCGGCTTTTAGTATAGCTGCCGCCTCAATGGCGCAGAGCAAGAGAAAGCAGATAAGGCCAACAAGCAGGACAGATGCGTCCGAAACGGCGCAAACCAGCGTGAAGATGATGAAGATCGCGCAGCTGCTGACGGCAGATATCAAAAGCAGTTCAAACGGCTTAAAATCGGGTTGTTTGTGATCTGACATCGTTTTCCTCCTTAATTTGAAGGTTAATATAAATAAGCTAAAGACACAATTATACTATTATAATAGTATAGCATAAGTTTTGTGATTTGTAAATGAAAATTATGGGAAAATTGACAAGACGGATAAAAAAATTAAAAAAAGAGGGCAAAGCTCCGTTTTTGCGGAGCTTTGCCATTAAAAAACTTTATTAAAGAGTGATTAAAGCGAAGTCTGCGCCGTTTGCGCAAAGCAGAGCTTCCTCCCTGGTGTGGCAGGTAAAGAGCAGGCATTGACGCTCCTTGCCGCGGCAAATACCGTCGAGCATACGGAGTATCGCGTCCGCACGGCTGTCATCGATGTGCGAGAGTGCCTCGTCAAGCATAAGCGGCGGTGCGCCGTTCTTGAAAAGCAGCTCCACAAGGGACAGGCGCAGTGCGAAATACGCCGCGTCCTGCGTTCCGCAGCTCATAGCGGAGAGTGGCTTTGTGCCCGACGGCGTGTGTACGGTTACGGCAAAGGTCTCGTCTATGCCGATGTCGGTATATTTGCCGTTCGTTATCTGCGAGAGGAGCTTGCTTGCGCCCTCGCGCAGTCTCGGTGTGATACTTCCGCGGAGCGACTCACCCGCGCCCTCTATCGCGGAGTGCGCAAGCATTATCGCGTCGCAAAGACTGCGTGCCAAGGCAAGCTCGGCTTCAACTTCCTCAAGACGGGCGGCTATGCGGATTGGATTTTCCGCCGCGCCCTGATTGAACGCGAGTCCGCGCTCCGCCTCGTGGAGCCTGGCGATTCCCGCCTCAAGCTGTGCGGCAAGCGAATCTCTCTCCTGCTTTAAGAGCGTGGGATTGGCGTTTTCGAGCAGGGCGTGCGCGTCGGGATTGAGGTGCGCGCGCAAAGAAGCCTCGTCGTAGGCGGCGAGCTGTTCACGGCGTTCCGATGCCGCCGCCGAATATTTTTCGATATCTCTTTTTATCGTTTCGTGCTTTGAAACGGCTATTGCCGCCTTGTCAGCGGCGGTAAGGAGCAGGGCGGCGATATCGTCGTCCTCACCAATCTCGCAAAACTCCGACAGAGCATCCATTGCCTGACGGCAGACCGATGCCGCCGCCTCGCGGTGGTTTGCAAGTCGGCTTTCTGCCGACAAAAATACCGTTGATGCGGCATCGAATTCCCGTTTTGCGTCAAGACAGCTTTTAAGATGCGCTTCAAACGCGGCTTTTTTAAAGCCGTCCTCGCCGTCATAGCCGTAGGAATAGTAAAAGCGCAGTATTTCCTTGCCCGTGCGCACGGCGGCGGGGAAAAGGAATATGCCGACGATGGCAAGAATGAAGCCGCCAACGGTCACGGCAGACGATATTTTGGGCGAAATGAGAGCCGAGCTTGTGAAATAAAGATAGAGCGACGCGGCGGCGGCGAAAACTCCCGCAAGGGTTAAGAGAATTCCCGCAAGCGTAAACAACGTTCTGCGGCGGCGCAGGCGGGAGAGCTTTCCGAGCACGGCTGACACGCCGCCCCCTTCCTCAATTCCCTCCGCGTATGCGGCAAGGCTCGCGTCCCCGAGCGTATTAGTTGCGTGAAGCTCGGCAAGGTGCGCGGCAGACGAGGAAACGGCTGTTTCCGCGGCTGTGAGAGAGCGTGATATAGAGTCGAGCTTTTCGATGTAAGCGCGGTTCGGGAGAGTGCCGTTCTTGCCCGATTCACGCACAAGCTCGGCTTCTTCTGCCTTTAGCGCGGCTATCTTTTTCTCGCTCGCGTGGAGCATATCAAAGCGGTTGAGCACCTGTATTGTCTCGTACGCGCGGCACTTGTCCTCGGCAATCGTCAGCTTGCGGCGAACGTCGGCGGTAACGGTGCGGTATTTTTGCGCGGTCGCCTCGAGTGATATTTTGGATACGGTATCCTGCTGTGCTTTTTTCAGTCTTTCGGCAAGCACGGTACGCTCGCGCTCAAGCTCGGGTATCTTGCCGTTGCTTCCTCTCAGGGGGGATAGCTGACGGCGCGCGGTATCGAGCTTTGTTAGCGCTCTGCCCGTGTTGGTCTGCTCGTCCGCGGAAAACAAAAGGTTTTCAATAGCCGTGCCTATCTCCGCGCCGTCAAGTGCGCCCACACCGAGCTGGCGCACGGAGCAGGAGCTGTCAAAAACGGATGCGGAAGCACCGCCGAGAAAGACCTTGGCGGGGGTTTCTCCGCGAAAAGCGGCAGAGCCCGTGGCAAGGTCGATTATGGCGCAGCGTTCGGTGTAGCTGTCGTTCGCCATCGTACCTCGGCGCTCTATGCGGTAGCTTGCGCCGTCGGCGGTAAGGTCTATATAGCCGTCGGCGGCGGAGCCGTCCCACGACAGCGCCCGTTCGCGAATCCTTGCGGCGTCCTCGCCTCTTTTCGGCGGCAGACCGTAAAAGATAAAGCGAATAAATGCAAGCAGAGTGCTTTTTCCCGATTCGTTATTTCCTCGGAAAATATTCAGTCCGTCCGCAAGCTCTGCCGAAAAGTCCTTAAGCGCACCAAACTCGCGGATATATATCTTATTTATTTTCATTTGCTTCCCCCCGATAAAAAGGATCTGCCGTCAAGGGCGAGAAGTCCGATGCGCAAAGCCTTGGCGGCGAGGGAACGCTCGTCGGCGTTAGCGCTCTCAAGCTTCGGGAGCAGGGCGCGGTAGAACGCGCCGCGTATGCTCAGGTCGTTTTTCAGCCCGTCGGCGGAATACACGGGCAGAGTCGAGTCCTTGACGGACAGCGAGCAAAGCGTGTTTTCGGCGGCGAGCATGTCCGCAAGTGCCGCGGTGTCGGGCTTGTAATCGGTAGGAACCGCACCCTCAAGGACTATGCGAAGCGAGGTCTCCGCGCCAAAGCCGCTGTCGTTTACGGCGGCACGCATTTTGCCAAGGACCGCGCTGTCGGAGTCCTCGCCCGTTACGTCAACGTGCAGTATCTCGTAGCGGTGGGTTGCAACGGTGATGCGCTCAAGCGTAGGGGCGGCGTTGCCGTCGTGAACGGTTACTGAAAGCACTCCGCCAAAGTGGAGCTCGTCAAAGCTTCGTCCCTCGGGACATCCGCAGTAAGCCACGAGCGTAAGACCCGAAAGCGCGGGCTCGGGCGGATTGTGAACGTGACCGAGTGCGGCATATACACAGCCGCTTGCGGCAAAAAGCGAAAGGGGAGAGGGCGCGTATTTTGAAATCGGTGAGGTCGTGTCGGCATGCGCGCAGATCAGGTTTATCCTGTCGGATGGGCATTCAAACGGTGATGAAATGGGAGAGGCATCGAGCCTGTCCGACATGAACGCCCAGCCCCACACGCGCGCAGGCGTGCCGCCGAGGTCAAGGTCAAAAAACGATGGCGAGTCGCTCTTGAAGATGCGGACGTTCTCGCTCCATTGCGTAACAGCCCAGATACTGCCCGGCATATAGGGGTCGTGGTTGCCGGGTGCGATGATGACGGGCTTCCCAAAATCGGCAAATGCCTCGCGCACGAGCGTGACGGTCTCGGGACTTACAAAGCCGCAGTCAAACACGTCGCCCGCCGCGAAAATTGCGTCATATCCGCCGTCCTTTGCGATCTGCACTATGCGCGAGAAAACTTGGCGCAGTCCGCGGCGCAGCTCCTCGCCCGCGGCGAGGGGAACGCCCGAAAACGGGGAGTCGAGATGCAGGTCGGCGGTGTGTAAAATCTTAATCATTTATGCTTTTGCTCCAATCGAGGCGGTAAATTTCAGCATAGCCTCGGTATCTTTGTAAACGCCCGCGTCCTCAAGCACGTGGACGAAGGTCTCTCCGACCTCGGCGCGCAAAATATCAGCGGCGTTATCGGCGGTAAAGGTGTATTTATCTCTGAATGCGCCAAGCCAATCCGCGTGCTTCCCGAGCACCTCGTCGGCGCGTATCTCGGCGTCTGCCGCGCCTGCGGCTACCTTGTCAGCGAGCAGGGCGATCTCCTTTTCAAGGCGTGCGGGGAGAACGGCAAGTCCCATGACCTCGATAAGACCGATATTTTCCTTCTTTATATTGTGTTTGTCCGCGTGGGGGTGATAAACGCCCATGGGGAATTCATCGGTGCAAAGGTTGTTGCGAAGAACGAGATCAAGCTCGAAATCCTCACCGCGGCGGCGCGCGATGGGGGTGATGGTGTTGTGGGGAACGCCGTCGGTGTATGCCAAAACGCACGCGCTCTCGTCGGTGTACTCACGCCAAGCGGCAAGTATCTTGTCGGAAAGGGAAACAAGACTCTCCTTGGAAGCGGAGCGCAGGCGGATAACTGACATGGGCCATGCAACTATGCCGCCGTTTACGTCGGGATAACCCTCAAAAGTAAGGGGAACTTTGATCTCGGCGCGCTCCATGGGGAAGGTGTAGCAACCGCCCTGCATGTGGTCGTGCGAGAGGATGGAGCCGCCGACGATGGGCAGGTCTGCGTTCGAGCCGACGAAGTAGTGGGGAAGCGCATCTACGAAATCAAGCATACGCACAAACGTTTCGTGGCGAATGCTCATGGGCGTGTGCGCCTCGGAAAGAACGATGCAGTGCTCGTTGTAGTAAACGTAGGGGGAGTACTGTAAAAACCACTTCTCACCGCCGAGGGTGAAGGGGACCTGACGCAGGTTCTGCCTTGCGGGGCCGCCTGCGGCATTTCCGCCGTAGCCGACGTTCTCGGGGCAGAGCAGGCACTTGGGGTATCCCGTCTGGGGCGCGGATTTCGCGGCGGCGATATCGCGCGGGTCTTTCTCGGGCTTGGAAAGGTTGATGGAGATGTCTATCTTGCCGTAGGGAGAGGGAACGCTCCAGCGGCGGTCGCGCGCAATGCGGTCGGCGCGTATGTAGTTGGAATCTATTGCGAGGCGGTAGAAATTGTCGGTCGCCTGCTTCGGGGAGACGGCAAGGTCAGCCTCAAAGCGTGCGATAACAGCTGACGGACGGGGGGTGAGGTGTCCCATCAGCTTTGTGTCAAAGCGGTCGCGCGCGGCGATGCCCGCGTCGATAATGCCCGCATCTACGGCGTAGTCGAGAAGCCCGTCGAGAATTTCGGGGAGAGCCGCACCTGCGAGCGCGCCCTTCTCGTCCTCGAATGCGGCAACGCCGAGGTCGGCGGCTATGAGGTTGGCGCACCAAACGCGGTCTCCGCCGCCGATAAGAGCCTTTGCTTCGGCATAATCGAGGAGCGCGGAGATGTACTTGCAAATATTAGTGGTGTTTGACATGATAAGTACCTGCCTTTTAGATAAATTTTCACAGATATATTATATCACTAAAATATTGTTATGTAAATAATAAAAGCGACAAAAAAGCAAAAATATTTCGGCGTGGCGCTTTCGCTGATAAAGGAGCGAAAATTCGATATGAAAAAGGATATCGCAACCGTCTTCGCGGCTGTATTTTCTCGGCTCGCCGTGTTATCCGACAATAAAGTTTTGTTGTCCCCCTTTAAGTTTTTGCGCTTTTGGCATTGAAAGGCGCGGACGGGTGTGTTATTATAATTGGTAAACAAGTTTTTGATGTAACGGAGAGCGTAAGGATATGAAGCCGCAAACTTTTGCACAACGCTACGACTTAGGCAGGGTGGTTCCTGTTCGGTGCGTTAAAGGGGATAAGCTAAAAGACCTTGAAATTAAGGATTCTTGCTTACTTTTAATGATAATATATGAGGGTACGGCGCGTTTTCAGGCGGGCGGCGTCTCGTTTGACGCCGTAGGACCGTGCTTTGTTTGCTTTGACGAAACGATTTCCCCAAAGCTCATAAGAAAAAGCGGCTTAAAATGTGATTCCATCTATTTTGCGCCGACGTTTCTCAACGTAAACATGACGTTTGAGCGTATACACCGCCGAGATTACAGCGAGATCGCTGCGGCTCACGATATGTTCCTGCTAAAGCCGTTCACCGACAAGGATAGATACGTTTTTCCTGTTTTCGCAGAGCATATAGACAATATTGAGAGGATGTTTTTACAGCTTGACGGCGAGCTGAAAAATCAGACGGATTGGTATTGGTCGTGCAGGAGCCGTTCGTATTTTATGGAAATGATGCTAGTTCTTGAAAGGAATTACGGACTTATCGAGCCGAATAATGCGGACGGCACGGCGAAAAAAATATCCAATCCTCATCTGAAAAAGGCGGTAGTCTATATCGAAAACAATTATCAGAACACCGTTACGCTTGAGGGCGTAGTGCGTGCGGCGTCGCTTAATCATTCAACGCTTACGCGGCTTTTTAAGGAAGAGCTGGGCATGACTCCGATAGAGTATCTCTGGCATTACAGGCTCGCGGTCGCGAAAAAGCTTTTGGAGTTTACAAATCTGCCGATAAAGGACGTTGCATCGCGGTGCGGCTTTAAAACCACACAGCATTTCAGCAGAAAGTTTGAGGAGACGGCGGGGGTAAACCCAAGCCTTTTCAGGTCGGGCGCGCTCGAGAGCAGAAAAAAGAGCTTTTCGGGCGAGGGGTGACGGGGAAAATAAAAATTTTCATATTTTTTCAAAAAATCTCAAAAATGCTATTGACAATCATATGACTGCGTGATATAATACAATCACACCGCAAGAGAATACAATAATGCCAACTCGGCGGTGAATTTGATTTTTTATACGGGTAGGAAATACAATGAATTCTCAATTCAAAAAACATCTCAACATTTTATTTGCGTACGTAGCGAGCTACTTTATCGCGGCGGCAGTTGGCACAACTTTGGTTTTAACGATATGCAACGCGATATTCGACGTTGAATCGGGCGCATCCGTTAGGGTGACAAATCTGATAATAGACGTCCTCTTCATCTTTGGCGCGTTTGTTATAATGTACGTCCGCAGAAAGAGGGACGACGATGACAGAAGGGCGTACCTTACGCTGATGAAGGAGCAAAAATTCGATATAAAAAAGGATATTACGACCACGTTCAATGACAGAAAAATGTGGTCAGAGGTAATCTTTGTGACTATTATCAGCTTTGTTTTTTCACTCTACTCAAGCATCGTGCTGCAGTCCATAGGAGAGTTCATCCCCTACTTTTTCATCGCCGTCCCCCTCTTTATCGGCTTTGAGCTGCTCGGAACTGCCATTCTGCACAAGGCGTGGATACGCGAGTACAGGAATTTTTAAGTTATAAGGATTTTAAATGGTCAGTATTGGTAAAAACATAAAACGTCTGCGGTATGAGCGCAGGCTCACGCAGAGCGAGCTTGCAAGCAAATTGGGAGTAACTTGTCAGGCGGTATCAAAGTGGGAAACTTGCGTAAACTCGCCCGACATAGCGCTTATTCCAAGGATAGCGGAGCTTTTAGGTGTTTCCATCGACGAGCTGTTTAAGGAGTAAAGAGTAAAAACGCGAGGCGTTTTTACAGTGATGCATTTGCCTTACGGCAAAAATGATGCACGCTTCGCGCATGGTGAATGATATATTTGCCTTACGGCAAACGTTAAGGAAAAAAGTGGTTGTCACCTCACGGCTTCAACCACTTTTATTTTTATAAATTGCTTTTTGCAAGGAAAAAAGCTGCCTTAACAAAAAGGCAGATGTATGGCGGTTTTCTATGTGTCTGCCTTTATTTTACCGTTTCACCGCGGCGGCGGTTATAACTTTGAAGTCGGATTGACCGTTTAAACCGTTTTTTGCAACTTTAGTCAAATCTCTTGTATTTGATGGGAGAGTATGCTATAATGAGTGTGTCGAGAATATACAAAAGAGGAGATTTTGATATGACACACGAAGAAATGATTTTGAAAGCAAAGCAAGCGAAAAGCGCACAAGAGCTTCTCTCGCTCGCTAAAGAAAACGGGGTTGAACTTACCGAAGAAAGCGCGAAAGCGTATTATG
>JAZNOD010000040.1:0-4265 GCA_045580585.1 Eubacteriales bacterium | reverse complement strand
AAGCAGCGCCGATGGAACGTATACATATCCATTCCCATTATTATGTATCGGTGTTCCTACAAACACATATTTGCTTACAATGCTGCAGACCTTATTCGTACGAATTATCAAAGTTTTAATTGCATTAGAACCATAAAAAGCGAAATTATCAAGTGAGCTAAGGCTTGAAAAATCTGCTTTTACAAGATCCATACACTCTCTGAACGCGCTCTGCCCAATGTGCGTAACGTTGGGAAGTACTATGCTTTTCAGATTTGTATGACACATGAAAGCATACCTTTTGATGATTGTCAGATGTGAGTTTTTCAAATGATCAGCGCTGCCATTCACAAGCGCCTCTAAAGACTCGGACACGCCCCTGACCTTGGACGCCACTTCTCCGGAACGGAGAAGCGCTCCGTCCTCGGTAGAATAGCGCACGGCATCAAGTATATCCTTCCAATCCTCGTGCGGCACGATTACCTGCTTGCTCACATCGCCACCTCCTTTGCGTTAATAAAGTTTTTGGAAACTATTTTCGCAATTTCGGTCTTGTCGGAGTCGGTAAGCACGTAGTCTTCACCATTCAAGGAAGCTATCCATTCCCCCTCGCTCCCTTCAAAGCCATATTCAAGTGCAATTTCGTATGCTGATTTCCCACTGAGCGCCCCCGCCTTTATCAGTGATACTATCTGGGAATACACGTCCTGCGTAGGCTCTGCTGGGTCAGCACCCCCCGGCTCTTTTGTTTGCAATACACGCAGTCTGCCGCAAAGACTGATAAGACGAACACCGTCACGCGTACCGTCAAGCACATATTCAGCAGTTCCCGCTACTGACATTACCTCGGGCGGAACAACGACGTCTGTACCCTCTGCCATCACCTCGATAGCGTCACTCCCGTTAGCTGGGAAAAAAGTTACACGCCGCACAAGTCCATCCCACGCATCGCCAAACTCAAACACAAGGGCGGACATTCCATAGCTTCCCTCCGTACCAACAACTGCCCAATCGGGCACCAATCTGTACCCATCAGCCTTTATGGTTATCTTATTTGTCTGTTTCATAATGTTCCTTTCCTTTCCTTTTTCGTTATCCCGCTATTATTATAAACTAAAAAAAGAGGCTGTGACTGACAGATTTCTGTCAGAAACAGTCTCAAAAGTCTCAAAAAGGCGCAGTCGGTATCACCAACTGCGCCTATATTATATTTATGCCGTAGTTTCAGCCTCAACTTTGTATACAACGCTGACGCCCTCAGCCTCGCCTTCCACAACGAGTGCGGCATCATATATATAAAGTATCTTTTCAGTCGCGTCATAGAAGAAGCCGTCAAATTCAGCCTCTTCCTCACTGCCATAGTATGGCAGCCAAACGCCGTCAAGACCAACGGTAAGAGTGGGTGACCACGCAGCCACAAAAACGACGTCGTTGTCGGGCATTGAGATATCATCGCCGTAACCATTCGGCAAACCGCTGATGCAGGTCCACCCCGAGGTATATTCTCCGCCGCGATAAAGTTCAATGCCTGATATACTAAACTCCGAGCTATATTCTATCTCGTCGGAGAAGATCAGGTTTCCGCCCTCCATGTCATAGAAATATATGCTATGCACGTTGGGAACGAAAGCTCCGTCAACTCTTACGTCCTCGGCAGGCATAACAAACGTTGTACCCACGACCTCATCTACGCTTACCACATACGAGAAGGTATGACCTGCCTTTTGCTCCTCGGGACGCAGTGCCACGGTAGTGCCTGCCTGATGAGTGTCGGTATACGTCAGAACGCCGTCAACGTAGTAGAAAACGTTAAACTCCGCACGCTCAAATTTACCGTACAGAACCGTATCGGCGGACGGCATTGTAAAAGAGCCGCTTGAAATATCTATCGTCTTATCATCACAGTACCAACCGTCAAACATAACTCCGTCGCTCTCCTCTATGGAGATAAGCGTCACCGCCGAGCCTGCGTAGTATGGAATCTTAACGTAGGTCGCGCCGTCTATCATATAAGTAAGGTAATAAACGGGTTGTTCAAAGGTATACACCGCACTGTATTCGGCATTCTCAGTCAAAGCCGTCGGAATTTCCTTGTTCCACCCTGCAAAGGTGAATACCACGTTACCGTATACCAGCGTATCGGCGGCGGGAGCTTCGGGAGCGACGAGCGCATCGCCGTAGTATCCGCTTATTTTGACGGTAGTGCTTCCGTCAGCGAATTTACCCTTGTCGGTGGTAAATATGGCAGTATACACTTTCTTTTCGGAAATCTCCCATTGCGCTTCAAGGCTGATATCCGCCTGCACCGTAAGCTCCTCTCCAACGGGGTGAACAACACCCGCCTTGTCAAGCCAGCCGAAAACGGCATAATATCCGACCTCATCCTCGCGCGTTCTGTCGGGAAGGGATAACGTTTCGCCCTTGTGGACAGTTTCGGTGAAAAGAACCTCCCCGCCTTGCTCAAAGGATATCGTGTAGCTTGCGGCGTTTCTCCACTTTACGATAACGGTCCATACGGTGTCGTTCTGAAAAAGCTCAACACCTCTTGTTTCATAAAACTCGCCATCCTCGCTGACAAGCTCGTAGGTAGCATTTTTATATTTTTCAACTATTTCCAGCGCACTGCTGTATCCGAGGGTAAACGTAGCTGACTTTCCGCCGTCGGGCAGAGTACCGCGCTCGGTGACGACCGTTACGGTATATATCTTTTCGGAAACGTCATAGTCCGCCTTTAACGTTACAGCGCTCGTCATAGTGACCTTGCTGACCTTTTTACCTTCCGAATTCGTATAAGCGGAAAAAGTATATACCTTTTCTCCGTCGGCATCTCTCGTAGGTGCTTCAAGCTCGGAAACATTTACTGTAGCTCCTTTTTCGTGCCATATCTCAAGCTTTGACTCTCCCTTGAAATTACCCTTGCCCGCATTCAGAGTGAGCAAGCAGCAGTACTTCACGTCGGGTTTGAGAAACACGGGAGCTTTTGCCGTAAGCGAAGAGTCATACGGCGCCCACTCGTTACCGTCAGCGGAATACAACCATCCCCTAACATCAACGCGCTCACCCTCGGCAAGTGTGGGCAAATATGCGTTCTCAATCAAAGAGGCGGGGAGCTTTTGCCCAAAACCGACCTCTGACGTGTACGTGTTGCCGTCCGCGCCCATAACGCTGACGGTAACCTTCTCGGGGTATTCATATTTAGCTACGTATGCATAATGGCATTCACCGCAAAGCGATAAAAGTTCGGCGTGACCGCCCACGCGGCTCTGTGACTCGCCCTTTGCCACAAGCTCGCCAACCGCTTCAAGCGGAGAGAGCTCTGATATCACGCCGTTAAGCTCCCAGCCAACAAAGTATGCATCGGGAGTGTGCGCCGTGGGAAGCTCGGGTGTATTCCCTACGCGGTAATAGCCAAAATCAAAACGCCATGAGTCAGCATACGGATAAAGAAATCCCACACGAATATACTCACGCGCTTCCGTTTCGGGCGGCGCATCGGTCACGGGAGCCGCAGTTGTTACGCCAGAGGTAGCAGGTGTTCCCCCATCCGATGGCGTACACGCCGCTAACGTAAACAATACAAGGCATAGCATTACGCATATATATATCTTCTTCACGGCGTACCGTCCTTTCTTTGTTAAAAAATAATATCACAAATATGATGAGGGAATCAAACGCTGACCAAAGTGATCAACGTTGGTGCAAAAGCCTTCATCACATTTGCAAATATTAGTTACTTATATATTATATAACTTTCGTTAAACGTTGTCAATAAAAAAAGCTAACATATATGTAGACAAGGTTTAAAAGAAAATGTTTCAAATATTTTTTAAAAATAAATCAAAAAAGGTATTGACAAAGGTAATTTAATGTGATATAATCTACTTCGTTCCAACCGAAAACGACTGTTTGCTGGTGTGGCTCAATGGCAGAGCAGCTGATTTGTAATCAGCAGGTTGTTGGTTCGACTCCGATCACCAGCTCCAAAAAGTCCGCCAAGCTTCGGCACAGTTCAAGGTTCGGCGGACTCATAATATGGGGGATTTCCCGAGCGGCCAAAGGGGGCAGACTGTAAATCTGTTGTCACTGACTTCGGTGGTCCGAATCCACCATCCCCCACCAACAAAAAGACCATCTGCAAAGCAGATGGTCAGATTACTGACAAAGGGTTCAGAACTTCTGTTCTGAGCCTTTTGTCATACTTTACAGGATTTTTTAAATATGGTATAATATAGGTGTAGTAAAAAGTGGAGGAACACCTATGTTTACAGAAAGAAGCGGGAAGCAAA
>JAZNOD010000039.1:0-10944 GCA_045580585.1 Eubacteriales bacterium | reverse complement strand
ATAGAAGGACTGTTGAAAAATACGGTTAAAAGCGGATAAGTTTTGTCTGCTGTCCAACTGCCGAAATTTCGGCAGTTTTTTTCGTACAAGCAAAAAACGGCGGGGCGGGGAATAGAATTGAACAACATTCACAATACAATTTAGGAGGAAAAATGTTTAACATACTAACCTTGATCTCCCGCTTGCTCCACGTAATGCTCGGCGTTGGCACGCCCAATAGTTTTCCGCCCCCGCTTGATGCGGATGAAGAGCGCGATGCGTTTCTCCGCGCCGCCGCAGGCGACACCTCGGCGCGTGAGAAGCTTATAGTACACAATCTGCGCCTTGTTTCGCACATCGTGCGCAAGTATTATTCAGCCTCGCCGGATCAAGAGGAGCTGGTCTCCATCGGAACACTCGGACTTATCAAGGCGGTGGATAGCTTCAACGTCACCCGAGGCGCGCGATTTGCTACCTACGCCGCCAAATGTATACAAAACGAGATACTTATGAGCTTCCGTCAGCAGAAAAAACAGCGCGGGGAAGTATCCATGAGTGAGGCGATCGATTTCGACCGCGACGGAAATCCGCTTACCTACGAGGATATTATCAGCACGGATGAAAATATGGCAGAGGAGCTTGACCGCCGTCTTATGGGGGAGCGCGCAATGCACTACGTTCGCGCCTGCCTTGGCGAGCGCGAGCGTCAGGTGGTAGTGCTTCGTTACGGTCTTGGCGGTGGTGAGGCGATGACACAAAGGGAGACGGCTCAATATCTCGGGATATCTCGCTCGTACGTCAGCCGAATAGAAAAAGCCGCCCTCGAAAAGCTCGCGGCGGCTTTTGGTATAAAACGTGATTAGATAGGCAAAACGTGTGTGAAAAAGTATGAAATAGTATAAAATAGGTTAATTCCTTTTATTCACCAACACTCACTGCGGCGTCTCTGTCACCGAGAACGATTATGTTGGCAGAGGAAATAGAGCAGGGCATTACTGCGGAGAGTGATGTTCCGTTTATCTTGGCTGTGAGAGTTTTTCCCTGTGCCAAAGATAGTGATTTTGTAGTTCCGACGGTTGAAAAATTCTGACAATGTGTCGACTCGCCGGACATTCCGCCGCGCGGCATAACTGCCACGACAGCGCCGCCGCTGTACTTGTATCCGCCCTCTGTATCAATTGCGGAGTTGCCTGCGGAATTACTGATCACGACCGTCTCTCCGCCTGAAAAGACGATTCCGCTGTATGAGCTTCGGCTGTTGGAATCAAGCCCGTCGCCGCGAGCGTACACGTATACGCTTCCATCAAGTATCGAGATACCCGAGCCGTTTCTGTCAGCGGCGTTGAAGCCGTCATCGGAAGAATTCACGGAAACTGTTGTGCCTGCCACCTTGATAGCCGAGCCTTCGAGTCCTTCGTAGCTGTTCGTTACCGTTACACTTCCTCCGTTCAGCTCAAGAGTGCCGTCGGCATGTATGCCGTCGTCGTTGCTGTAAAGGGTAAGCGTGCCGCCGTTTACGCTGACAGCTCCAAGAGGCGCCTGACCGTTTTCGAGGGTTGTTTCCGCGTTTGCGTGTATGGCATCGTCATACGCTTTAACGTTTACGTTTCCCGCATTCACGGTGATAGCGTTACCGGCTTTTATACCCTTGGCGGAGTGGTCACCCTTTTCGGGATTTCCACCCCCCATTCCTCCGTGGCCTCCCATGTTGCCTTGATAGGTAGTGTAGTTTGTCCAACTGAGGGATAGCTCGTTTCCATAGCTTGCCGCGATTGCAACCGTGTCATAGCTATCGTTGAGAGATTTGTACGGGGTGCAAGCGTAGTAATTTGTGTCCTGCCCTTGCTCCTGTGTGCCCTCATACATATAGATTGCAAGCTTTTGATAGTTTGATTTTTTTTCGAACTGATAGTAATAATACGTTGCCTGGTTCGGGCGGGGGCGTCCGGGTCTGCCGCCACCGCCTGATGATACGGTCTCGTACGAGTCGCTGACGTTTACCCAAAGAACGTCGCTGTCGCTATTGTAATACTTGACGGAGTATTTGTATCCTGTTTTCGCGGTGCGCAGGTAGTATTTGCCGTCGGCGGTTGCCGTTATCTCCTCGGATGAGGACGAGTATTTGTCGGTGTATATGGAAAGCGCGGTCGTTTCATTGTCTATTACAACGTCATATGCGGCGTCAATACCGTCACACGCCGCGCCAATGGTATGCGTGCCGCCGTTTATGCTTACCGTTCCGCGTTGATTTCCCTTGTCGGAAACGTCGCTGTTGGCAGTCTTTATGCCGTCGCCCTGCTTTGCCACGAGCTGTGTCACGCCGCCCTCTATGCTTACGCTGTCGTTGCCCTTGAGCGCGTTGTCAAGGCAGATGACGTTTAGCGTAAGATTTTTTACGTCGAGGTCGTCTTTGGAGTGTATTCCGTTGTTGTTTTCCGAAACGACGTTAAGCGTACCTTTGCCCGCTATTTCAAGGTCAACCTCGGAGAATATCGCGCCCGAGTGTGCGTTTTCATCATTTTCATCTACAGCCTCGCGCATATCGTAGATATAGCTTGTGAAATCTTTTTTCGCCGTTATCGTGATCTTGTCGCCGCTTAAAACAGTTATGGGAGAGTCGGTCTTTCCGACAATGGAAAAGCCGTGTAGCTCAAGGTCGAGCTTTCGTTCGTCACCGATATCGATAATGATGTTTCCGCCGAGGCTTCCTTTTATTGAGTATACGGAATCCTCGTTCAGCGCAGAGAAGGTAAGGGTGTTGCCGTTAATGGAGTAGCATCCCGCGCTGCCCGATACGCACTCAACGCTTACGTCGACACTTGGTTCTTCAAAATATCCGTCGTAAATTTCGGATTCTGAAATATTAAGAGTTTCGGGAGAGAGTGTGGTGACGTTCTCGGGGGCGTCGGGAGCTTTTTGGCACGACACACTCACGAGCGTAATTAATATAAGAACGAAACAGATAAAAGAACTTTTTTTAATCATAACGTCTCTGCCTCCTCATCAGCCTCGCAAATAGCTATCTCAAGATTTCCGTTTCTGCAACGGAGCTTGTCGATGAAGTCTTGAACCTTGTCGACATCCTTTAGTTGGATGCGGTATTTTAGCTTGTAAAGACTGCCCATATTTGTTGTTTTGGTTTTTACAAGTCGGTGTTTCTTTGTATATTCGGCAAAAAGGTCGTCGAACTGTCCGGCAAATCTGAGTGTTTCGGGTACCGTTATGTTAAGGTCCATTTCGGTATCGTCACCAAACGGTATTGCCCCGAGCAAGAGCATAACCGCGCATACGATAAGCGTAAAGAGAACGGCAATGCCGACGTATCCCGCGGCGCAGGCAAGACCTGCTGTCATAGCAAGGAATATAGCAGCAATGTCACGTGCTTTTCCCGCAACCGAACGGAAGCGTACCAGTGAAAAAGCGCCCATTACGGCAACGCCCGTGCCAACGTTCCCGTTTACCATAGTTATAACGGTGTGTACTATCATGGGCAAAAGCACGAGAGTGCTCAGAAAGCTGCGGCTGGAGCGCGCGCGGAAGGATGAGGCAAGCGCTACTATTACGCCGCAGAAAAGCGAAGCCGCAAGGCAGATAAAATAACCGCCGTCGGAAAAGCTTGTGCTGTTGATGGGATCAAATATTGCAGGCATTTTTACAGTCTCCTTTAGTTTTGTGCATCATATTTGCTTGTGTTTCGCGAAGATATGCAGTGCCGTATTTTGAAAACGAGGCAGGGTATATCGAGCAAGCGGCGAGCGCGTGGGATAGCCACAGAGGCATTGCGCCCCCCGTTTTTATTTCAAGTATTATCTCGCCGTCCGTAAGCAATTTACCGTCCGAACCCATGTCAAGCGAGAGGGCGGATGTGCGATAGCGTATGTTCGAATCAAACGTCAGGCGCAACTCGGGGCTTTGGCTGTCGAAGAATGCCTCCCTCTCACAAGAGATCAGCATCGCGGGTGAGGGGCGGCGGTAATAGTTCATTGCGTACTCTATCTCCGACATTATCTGCGAGGAAAGCGGCGGCGTGCCGCTGTCTACATAGCGTTGCGCCTCTCCAAGCGTCATTGATACTCGCCGTTTGTATACGATGCCCTTGTATTTTTTCTTTATTTCAAGAAAAACCTTTGAGTCAGTTGTTGGCGTTCCATAGCTTCTGATGCGCAATTTTTCCTTATAAGCCTTTGCATCTATTGAATTGCGTATCAGCAAAAAGTCCGGTGTATCAAGGTACAGGCTGCAAACTGTGCTTATCCCGTGGCTGTCGGGAGTCAATCTCGCCCCAACGGTATCAAGCAGACACAGACGCTGCTTTGGAGTTATACGATATTTTTTCTCAACGCGGCGAAAGATGAATTGATCCGACATCGTTTTCTCCTTAATGTGTTTTACACTATTATTTTACATACAAAGTAGGTTGTTTGGTAAAATTAAAGTGATTTTTTTGTGAAAAAATATGTTTTTTGGATAAAGTAAAACGGGCTGTGCAGTGACACAGCCCCATTAGTTTATATAGGTTAGAAATTCTTTTTGATGCTGTCAAGGCAATCGGCACAAATGCGCTTGCCGTTGAAAAAAGTCACGTTGTCGACATTGCCGCAGAAGATGCATGCGGGGGAGTATTTCTGTAAAATGATGCGTTCGTTGTCAACAAAGATCTCTACGGGGTCTTTAACGTTGATGTCGAGAGATTTACGGAGCTCTATGGGGAGAACTATTCTGCCAAGCTCATCGATCTTTCTGACTATTCCTGTGGATTTCACGATATTACCCTCCTTCATTATTTTGTATCATAAATATTATATAACAACTTTTGACGATTGTCAACACAAAACACCAAATATTAACATTTTATTGTGATATTCCCAAATCTGCTGCGTGAATTATTGCGATAGAAAAAGGCGATAATTTTTATTAGCACAAAATGGAGGGATAATATGGATATACGAAACGAACAAATGCGGCAGGTGGTGTGGCTTTCGGGGGCAGACAGCGCATTTTTTGAGAGTGTCTGCTTTGTTTTGCGCAAGGGGGCAGAGTCTGATTGTGGCAGCAGTGGCGGCGCGGATATGCTCGCCGAAGCGGACAGAATAGTTGCCGAATACGCGGCAAGGAGATGGAACGTACAGCGGCATCGGGGGCGCGCTCGCAGTTTTCGCTCAGGCGTAATATTGGGAGCAGTGCTTACTGCTGTAATTGCTGCGGCAGTATTGGGGGCGGTCGTATTATTTGCTTGACATTCGGTATAACTTAGTGTATAATATATATTGTATAATTTGAATTTACCCTTCGGAATGTGATTCCGAGGGCTTACATATTAAAAATACATACCGCAGAACGCCCCCGAATTATAGGGGGCTTGGGTTTGTTATGCAAAAAATTGAAAAGGAGTATTTATGGCAAAGAAAAAAAACAATCCCCAAAAGAGCAGAGAAAGAGCAGCTCGGGAAGTCGATAGATTCGATATCGATGCAATGATAAACGAGCTTGAGTCCTACGATGAATTTGATAAAAAGGTAAAAAAGGATAAGGGGCAAAAAACACAGCCGCAAAAAAAGCGCGGCAGACCGCCCAAGGCTGAAAATCCCCAGTCCGCCGCAGTCACCAAAGCCAAACCGCAAAAGAAGGCGGAGAAACGAGACAGGGAGGATGAAAAGAAGCTCCGTGTGATTCCTCTCGGCGGACTTGGAGAGATAGGAAAAAATATGACTGTCGTTGAGTTTGACAACGACATCGTGATAATCGATTGCGGACTCGGTTTTCCCGAGGAGGATATGCTTGGAATCGACCTTGTTATCCCCGATTTTTCGTATCTTGAGGCTAACAGAGAAAAGATAAGGGGCGTTTTGCTTACTCACGGTCACGAGGACCATATAGGCGCGATACCGTACTTTTTGCGCCGTTTTAACGTCCCCGTGTACGGAACTGCGCTTACCATCGGCATTATTCGCAACAAGCTCCCCGAGCATCGTCTCGGTTTCCAGCCGCGGCTCAACGTCGTAAAGGCAGGAGACAAGATTCGCCTGGGTGTATTTGAGGCTGAATTTATCCACGTTAACCACTCTATTGCGGATGCTTGCGCTATTGCGCTTTCAACTCCGCGCGGAATGATAGTTCACACGGGAGATTTTAAGCTTGACGTTTCGCCCATCGAGGGAGAAATGATGGACATCGTTCGCCTTGGCGAGCTTGGCAAAAAGGGCGTAAAGCTGCTTATGTGCGAGTCCACGAATGCCGAGCGCGGCGGATTTACTCCGTCGGAGAAAAAGGTCGGCGCGGCACTTGAAAACGTATTTTCGGCAAATGAGGACAAGAGGATAGTTGTTGCGACGTTTTCCTCAAACGTCCACAGAGTTCAGCAGATAATAGACCTGTCCGTGCGGCACGGCAGGCGTGTTGCCGTTTCGGGCAGAAGCATGCAGAGCATTGTCAGCGCGGCTATCGAGCTTGGATATATGAAGCCGCCCGCAGGAACTATGATGGATATTTCCGAGGTCAAAAATGCATCTCCGTCAAGTGTAACGCTTATTACTACGGGCAGTCAGGGCGAGCCCATGTCTGCGCTATACCGTATGGCGTTCGGGGACCATGCCCAGATATCCTTGACTTCGCGGGACGTTGTGGTGCTTTCTTCAAGCACTATTCCCGGAAACGAAAAATATATCGGTAGAATAATAAACGAATTTGCTCATAACGGCATAAAGGTAATATATGACGGCATTCTCGACGGTGTTCATACGTCGGGACACGCTTGCGCAGAGGAGATAAAGCTTGTACAACAGCTTTTAAAGCCGAAATACTATATGCCTATACACGGTGAATACAGACACCTCAATGCCAACCGAGAGCTTGCCGAAGGCATGGGAATAGCACCGCAAAATATTATTATAGCGGAGCTTGGAAACGTTCTTGAAATAGGCAGGAGAAGTGCATCGTTTGCAGGCTCTGTAAGCGCGGGCAGAACTCTTATTGACGGATACGGCGTGGGTGATATCGGTAACGCGGTCTTGCGCGACAGAAAGCATTTGTCAGAGGACGGCATAGTCATCGTGTTTGCCGCAGTCGAGCTTACCTCAAGGCTCATTATATCGCCGCCTGAAATAGTTTCAAAGGGCTTTGTATATATGCCGGATTCCGAGGAGCTGATATACGATGCAAAAATCGCGGCGGCAGACGTGCTGTCAGATTCGCTCGAATACAGGAGAGGAAAGCCGGACCTTGAAACGATAAAGGAGAAAGTTCGCCGTGAGGTAGCCAAGCTTTTGACTTCAAGAACGGGCAGAAATCCTATCGTTATACCGATAATAAGCGATCTTTGATGTGAATAAATTTTAAATATATTGAAAATCTTACCCCGTGTCACGAAAAGTTTGTAATTTATTCATATTTTATTAAAATGTAAAGGCTCATAAACAAGTATAATATATATGTTTGCTTGGTTGAGCCTGTCTACATAGAGGTAGGCTGTATTGTAACCAAAAAGTAAAAAGAAAGGTATTGAAAATACTATGGGAAAAGGAAATCGATCCAGAATCGAAAGAGCTAATGAAATCGTTGTAAAGAACGAAAAAGTTAAAGCAACGAACAAAACTGATTCGACAGCGAAGTTTACTACTATCGCAACTCTCGTAGCATCATTGCTGCTTGTTGCGTGTCTTGTACTTCTCTTCGTTGTAAACGTAGTTCCGCTGTGGCGCCCTGCCGCAACTTCGGAAAACTTTACCGTCAGCAAGGATGCAATGTCGTTCCTGCTCTATACGCAGTATGACAACTTCCTTAACCAGTACGGTTCTTATGCAAGCTATTTTGGAATTGATCCGAGTAAGTCGCTGAAATCCCAGTGGCAGGATGAGAATAATAAAATAACTTGGTTTGATTATTTTGCAACTTCCGCGAAGAATCAGGTCGAGGAGCTTCTTATCTGCTGTGAGGCTGCCCTTGCTTCGGGCATGGCACTGACCGATGAGGATAAGACAGAGATCGATGAGTATATTGTCGATTTCTATAAAATGGCAGAAGAAGGCGTTGCTTCATACGAGGCAAGCTATCTTGAGGCCAATAAGGTAGAGATAAATCTTTCCGTGGGCGATTACATAGAAATGATGTACGGCTCCGGCGTTGGCGAGGGCGATATTCGCGATGCGCTTGAGATATCCTATCTTGCTCAGAATTGGAAGGATAAGTGGCAGGACGAGACCGATGCTACTATCAAGGATACAGACCTTGAGACCTACGTTTCGGAGAACAAGTCAAGCTTTTATAAGGCTGACCTTATGTCCTATACCTTTACAGCTTCTTTGACTATCGCAGACAGCGAGGCAACTGCTGAGGAAAAGGCTGCATACGAGGCAGAAAAGACCGAAATGAAGGCTCTTGCAGATAAGCTTCTTGCGGCTGCTACCGATGCTGATGCGTACAAGCTCTTCGTTAAGAATTACATTATAGACCAGCTCATGGGCGAACTCTTTGACCAGTATTACAAGGAAGAGACTAAGGCCATCAAGGAAGATGAGCTTCCCAGCGACGAGCAGTTTTCGACCGACAAGGCAGCGATCCTTGACTACGTTAAGGCGCTGATCGAAAAGGCAGATGCTGATGCAGAGGAAGAGGATAAAGCCGAGGATAAGGCGGATGATGATAAGAAGGAAGATGATGCTCCCAAGGCACCTACCTTTGATGACAAGACCGCATACGGTAAGGCGATGAAAGAGGTCTGCACCGATCTTGCAAAGGATATAGAAGCAGAGTACACCGGTATCACCACCGAGGGACGCGCATACGCGGATCCCAACGGCGAGGAGGTTGACGCTACAGACAAGTGGACGTTCGCTGACGGCCGTAAGGCAGGCGATAAGGAGATCCTTAAGAACGAGGGCGAAAAGACCAGCACCTACACCGTAGTTCTTCTCAATAAGGCGGCGTATATCAATGAGGATCAGACCCGTGACGTTGCGCACATCCTCTTTACCAAGGATAAGTACGAGACTGACGAAGCAGCTAAGGCGAAGGCAGAGGAGGTTCTTGCCCTCTACAAGAACGGCATCAACACCCTTGAAGCTTTCGAGAAGCTCGGCAAGGAGTACACCGAGGATTCAGGCGTTAAGTATGAGAACGTTAAGCCCGGCGACATGGTTGAGGAATTCAACGACTGGATGTTCGACGAGGCACGCAAGGTTGGCGACGTTGATATCGTAAAGACTACATACGGCTACCACGTTATGTACTATGTAGGCGAGGGTGATATCGCTTGGAAGGCTGACGCAAGAAGCGGACTTCTTGACAAGAAGTATTCTGCTTGGTGCGAGGAGCAAGCCAAGATTTATAGCATTGCGTTCAACGAAAATACTATTGATCGCATAAGCGGAAGATAATATTTTTATCAGCACCAAAGAGCCAAGGGCTTTTTGGTGCTGATGGGTATTATCACCACATTAGTGGGGCATCATATACTGTACAGATGCCGAATTTGGCTCTATGGAGGAGCGTAAGCAAATGATAATCGAACCCAAAAAGACAGCGGTCGCATACCGTTGCCCCGATTGCGGCGCGGGCGTTATGAGCGCCGTTGACGTATTCAGCTTGTCTGCCGACAGAGTGCGGCTCAAATGTTCGGATCCCGAATGTCCATCACGCCGAGTGGATGGCGCAAGCGATGCCAACCGCCACCTTGACGTTATTGCAGTAAAGGACGGGGAAGAAGGAAAGGTCAGACTCGTAGTTCCGTGCATTTTTTGCGGCAAGCCGCATATTTTTACGGTGAATACGTCTCTTTTCTTCGGCAAGGAGCTCTTTGTCCTGTCTTGCCCATATTCGGGTATAAATATATGCTTTATCGGAGAGACCGAGCACGTTAAGGCGGAGCTTGCCCGTTCCGAGCTTGAATTGCTTGATATGCTTGAGGAGCAGGGAATATCCGATATCAGGGATTTTGATGCTGATGAGGCGGCTCTGCCCGATCCGCAGGTGTATGAGATAGTGATGTTTGTTATTCACGATCTTGCGGCAGAGGGAAAGCTGTTCTGCCGCTGTGAAAAGAGTAGTGAGGACGAAAATGATGGCGAGGGTGACTATTCTGCCGAAATCACCGAAGGCGGCGTGCTTGTACGTTGCAACAAATGCGGTGCCCAAAAGCTGATAGCAACGGACTCGCTGATCCGCGCACACGATTTTCTTAATTGCGACAGCCTTACGCTTGAGTGAGCGGAGGTATATGAATATAAAAGCTCTGCGTCAGATGTCTGGCGCAGAGTTTTCTAAATAAAATGACGTTATCTGCCACTTAATACCACTTTTCACCACTTAGGTCCATTGTTTGCTACGTGTTGCTATTTTATGCCGATTATCCACATTCGCGCTCTATGGTGAATCTGCCTTGCTTTGCGGTTTTCGAAAAAACTCCCCGATAATTTTAAAAATCTGTTGCAAATCACGCAATAATGTGCTATAATATGCCCATCGGGGGGTGGCGGAGTTGGTACCGCGCGACGTTTGGGAGCATGCAGGCAGCGGGGACGCCCCGCGCGCAAAAACGCGCTCCGCGCGAAAAGCAAAGCCACGAAAAGCCTTGCAATCATTGAGAAAACGCCCTTGTAAACACTGACTTTTTCGGGTGTTTGTCTTTTCAAAAAAACACCGATAAAATTTTTGACCACAGATTTGACCACTTACGGAAATTGACCTAAAAATCGAATATTTTTCACACTTCGGGGTGTGGCGCAGTTGGTAGCGCGCGACGTTTGGGACGTCGATGCCGCAGGTTCGAATCCTGTCACTCCGACCAGAAAATCCCTATGGAGCTCAACGCCCCATAGGGATTTTTCGATCGAATGCTACAAGGTAGCAAAGAAAACGCCTGATGGAATAGATTACGAAATTACCATAGACGGGAAAAACGGATATGCAACTGTTGCTATGACCAAGTATTACGATGGAACAGAAGAACCTACATTGCCGATCAACCTTGGT